>JAAYVK010000027.1 GCA_012517195.1 Synergistaceae bacterium
GCACACGACATACTTGAAATCCCCTTTTGCATCATGGGCGAAACGCCACTTCATTCCAGTCGGGAATCCGGCACCGCCACGGCCTCGCAGGCCGCTTTTGAGAACCTCATCGATGACCTGGTCCTGGGACATTTCGAAGAGGGCCTTCTTCAGGGAGGCGTATCCTCCGCGCTGTTCGTATTCTTCGATCTTCTGAGGATCGATGAGACCGCAGTTGCGGAGAACGATACGAACCTGCTTTCCCATCATCAGGTTTTCAGGGGCTTTCTCGACCGTTTGGCTCAGAATCGGGGGAATCGCTGAGGACCCATCCAGGAGGGAGACCACCGAATCCGCGGTGACTTCGCCGTAGACCTCTCTCTTGCCTTCGCGTTCAATCTCGACCAGCGGTTCGTGAAAGCAGAGCCCGATACATCCGACTTTCTTGAGTTCCACGTCTCCGCGGTCTTTCAGAAGGGATTCCAGTTTTTCGTAAACCGGCCCGGCTCCTGCCGCAATTCCGCAGCTTGCCATCCCGACCTTGACGATCATCTTTGCCAATCCGGACACCTCCTTCAGTTCATTCGGCCTTGCGGTAGGATTCGAGGATCTCGACGGCCTTCTCCGGGGTCAGGCGGCCGTGAACCTCGCCGTCAACCATCATCACGGGCGCCAGGCTGCAGCAGCCAAGGCAGGCGACGAACTGGAGAGTGAAAAGACCGTCCCCGGTCGTTTCGCCTTCTTTGACGTTCAGGTGCCTCTGGAGCATTTCCCCCACGAGGAGGGACCCCTGGACATGGCATGCCGTGCCCCTGCAGAGACGCACGACATGCTTTCCCTGCGGCTGCAGGCGGAACATTGCATAAAACGTCGCGACGCCGAACATCTCAGCAGCAGGGATGTCCAGTTCCCTCGACAGGAAATCCAGCGCCTCCGGGGAGAGGTACCCCAGCTTTTCCTGGACCGCTGCCAGAAGGGGGATGGTGATGCCCTTTCCCCCCTTGAAACGCTCGACGATCGGCCTCAGGACCTCATCGAGTTCGGGCTTGCCCGTAACCAACGTTGGCATTGCGTTCCCTCCTTGCCGATTCCACACAAATTTGGGGGGGAGCTTTCACGCTCCCTCCCCGTCCCACGCCTCTTTGCCCTGACATTATACCCTCAAGTTTCCATCTTTCGAAAAAAAGAGCCAACTGTGAAAAAAAGGATAAAGGCATCAAAAAGAGTCCGAAAATTTAATGAAGAACTTTTGAAGATTGACATTCATTTACATTGTGATAATATCCCCATAGTGGTATATAAGGATGTGACCGGATTTTGATCACGGGAGGAGATACCGCATGAATGTAAAGGTCTATTCGACGCCGACATGTCCGTGGTGCACGAAGGTTAAGGAATTCCTGAAGCAGTTGAACGTCGCTTACGAAGAGGTCGACGTCAGCTCGAACCGGGAAGCCGCGATGGAGATGGTCAAGAAGACACGGCAGATGGGGGTCCCGGTTACCCAGATCAACGAGAGGTTCATCGTGGGCTTCAATGCTTCCGAAATTGAAAGCGCCCTGAAGGACGCAGGGATTTTAAAAGGGTAGCGGATTTTTTTCGATTCAAACGGGAAGGGGCTGGCTGGTCCAGCCCCTTCTGAATTTTCCAGCAGGAGGTTTGCCGATGAGGGATACACTTCTGAAAATAGGGCTTGGAGGAGCGATTGGTGTTGGTTCGAAAGCGATGCGTGTCGAGGAAGAAGAGTTGGAATTCCTGGAACTCCCCCTAAGGAATGCTGAGGCGCAGCTCAGAACAGGGGCTGAGACCGGCCTGGACGGAACTGGCTGGATCCGGCTTCCTTACGAGGACCTCGAATCGGTCCGTTCGGTCGCCGAAAAAATCGCGGCTTTCGATTCGGTCGTGCAGATCGGCATCGGCGGCTCCGCCCTCGGGAACCTCATGCTGCACAACGCCTTTCTGCATCCGTATCACAACGAGCTGACCCGAAAGGAAAGGGAAGCCCCCCGGTTTTACATGGCAGACAACCCGGATCCGCAAGGCCTTGCGGGGATCTGGGACTGCATCGATCCCGCCAGGACGGCGTTCATCGTTGCGAGCAAGTCCGGTTCCACCGCGGAAACCATGGCGATCTTCCTCTGGTTTTTCGAAGAGCTGAGAAAGGTGATGGGTGAAGAAAAGGCCTTCGGCCATTTCGTGTTCATCACGGATCCCGATGAGGGCCTCCTGCGGGTGCTCGCTTCCAAGGGCGCACTGGGAACTCTTCCCGTTCCGAAAGATGTCGGGGGGCGTTTTTCCGTTCTTTCTCCGGTCGGCCTGCTCTCTTCAATGGCCCTGGGGGTGCCGGTAGAAGGGATCCTGGAAGGAGCAAGGCACCTGGACAGCCTTTTGAAAGAAGCAAGAGGAATCTGGGAAAATCCCGCCTTTATCCTCGCGGCGCTGCACACGCTGCATTCCCAAAAGGGGAGACCCATGGCTGTCCTGATGCCCTATGCGGACGGACTGGAACGGTTCGCGGAATGGCATGCGCAGCTATGGGCGGAAAGCCTCGGGAAAGAAGGCAAGGGGAGTACGCCCGTCAGGGCACTGGGAGCGATCGACCAGCATTCCCAGGTTCAGCTGTATGCCGAGGGTCCGGATGACAAACTGTTCACCTGCCTGAACGTAGAAAAAAGGGGACCGCATTGGCTTATCCCCCCCTCACCCATCAGGGAACTCGCCCCGGCGAATTACCTGGGGAACCATTCCTTCGACGAGCTTCTTGGCTGCGAGGCCCGATCGACTGCAGCCGCGCTGAAGAAAGCCGGAAAACCGGTCATCTGGATTGAAATTCCGAGAATTGACGGCCCCTGCATCGGAGCGCTCGTCTTCCTGTACGAATGGGTGACGGCCCTGACGGGCCTTTTGATGGGGATCAACCCCTTCGACCAGCCTGGCGTAGAGCAGGGGAAGCGGTATACTTATGGGCTAATGGGTAGGGCCGGGTATGAGCCTGATGCGGCAGAGGTTTTGCGGGAATTTGGGGGTCTCCTGGCCAAAACCCTCATGGTTTAAAGGGGGGGTCCTTTTGATTCGGATAGACGGAAATATCGCAAAACTGCGTGAAGCGGTCCGCTGTCTCAGGAAGGGCAGTGGATCGATAGGGCTTGTCCCGACGATGGGATACCTTCACGAAGGGCACCTTTCTCTTGTGAGAAAATCGATTTCCGAGAACGGGTCGACGGTTGTCACGATCTTCGTCAACCCCCTTCAGTTTGGTCCGAATGAGGATTATGAAGCCTACCCCAGAGACCTGGAAAAAGATTGCCTCCTTCTGGAAAAGGAGGGGGTCGATATCGTCTTTTGCCCAAAACCGGAAGACCTTTACTACCCGGACCACTCCACCTATGTCGTGGAGGAAAGGGTGAGCCGCGATCTCTGTGGTGCCAGCAGGCCGGGGCATTTTCGAGGGGTCTGCACCATCGTCCTGAAACTCTTTCTCCTCATTGGACCGGACAGGGCGTATTTCGGCGAAAAGGACTTTCAGCAGCTACAGGTCATCAGGAGGATGGTCCGTGATCTGAATGTCCCGGTTGAAATCAGGGGATGTCCCATCGTGAGGGAGAAAGACGGTTTGGCTCTGAGCAGCCGGAACGTTTACCTCTCCCCTTCGGAAAGGCTCTCGGCGGTTGCGTTGAGCAGATCTCTGAAAGCGGCGAAAGAGCTGTACGATTCGGGAGAAAAAAACGCCGGAAAGATCATCGGGTGCGTCCAGGAGGAACTTCTCAGCGATCCTGCCCTGAGGGTCGAATACATTGAACTGAGGGACGCGGAGGAATTGTCGGTTCTGGAAACGGTGGACAAGCCGGCGGTTCTTGCCCTTGCCGTTCGGGTCGGAAAGACACGCTTGATCGACAACGTCAAGCTTGGAGAGGTTGAAGCATGAAAAGCCGCCTGGGATTGAATCTCTTTCGGGAGATGAAATTGCGGAAAGAAAAAATCACGATGCTGACCGCCTACAATGCATGGCAGGCCCGGATGGCAGAAAAGGCGGGGGCAGAGATGCTCCTGGTCGGGGATTCCGTCGGGATGGTCGAGCATGGGTTTCCCGATACGCTCGATGTGACCCTGGAAATGATGGTCCTTCATTGTGCGGCAGTTTCCCGCGGATCGGAAAAGGCGTTTTTGATCGGAGATTTACCGTTTCTCACCTACGAGGTGGATGAAAGGGAAGCAGTCCGAAACGCCGGTCGCCTAGTCCGCGAGGGCAGGGTCCAGGCTGTCAAGCTGGAAGGTGGAGTGAACCGGTTTGAAACGATCAGGGCGATTGTCCGCGCCGGGATCCCCGTCATGGGACACGTGGGGCTGACCCCCCAGACCTCGATCGCCCTGGGGGGGTACAAGGTGCAGGGCAAGGACCGCGAGAGCGCAAGGCGTGTACTGGAGGACGCAATGGCGGTCGAGAAGGCGGGGGCGTTTGCGATCGTGCTGGAATGCGTGCCGTCTCCCCTTGCACGGCTCATCACCGAAAAACTCTCGATCCCGACCATCGGAATCGGGGCTGGGCCTGACTGCGATGGGCAGGTCCTTGTTCTTCATGATGTCCTGGACCTTTACGGGACGTTTCGTCCTAAGTTCGTCAAGGTTTTTGCAGATGGGGGGAAAATCCTGCTGGAAGGGCTCGAGAAGTACGTATCGGAAGTGAAGCAGGGCGAATTCCCGAGCGGGGAGCACGGTTTCACGATGGACGAGGGACTGCTTGAGGAATTGAAATGAACGTCATCGTTGTCGGCTGCGGGGCTTTGGGCAGCCTCCTGGCATTCAAGATGGTACGGGCCAAGATCCCCGTCCGGGTCCTGCAGAGAAAAGGGGCCCAGTACGATGCGCTGAAGGCGGGCGGGATCCGTTACATTGACCGCGAGGGAAGAATCGAGCGGGTCTTTTGCGAAGTGGTTCCGAACTTGGACGGAATCGAATCCGTGGACCTGGCGCTTATTACGGTGAAGGCTTACCAGACCGAAGAGGCAGCATCGGTTCTTCGGGGGCGGCTTTCTGAAAACGGGGTTGCATTGACCCTCCAGAACGGTCTGGGAAACGCGGAGGTCCTCGAGAAAACACTCGGTGCGGAAAGGGTCGCATCCGGGATCTGCACGTACGGTTCTCACCGGAGGGGCCCGGGGGAAATCGCGTGGGGCGGGGACGGGATGATCCGCTTCGGCCCGTGGAAAAATGGCGTGGATCTTTCCAGGGTGGCGGCCCTGCTCAAGCAGGCGGGGATAGAAACGGTCCTGGAGAGGGACCCGCGCCAAGCCCTCTGGGAAAAGGTCATCCTCAACGCAGCGGTCAACCCTGTTTCCGCTCTGGTTCGGACGAGGAACGGGGTCCTCCTCGAATCTCCCGAAACACGGGCCTTGGTGTTTCAGCTGGTGGAGGAAGGGGTGCAGGCTGCCCGGTGCGCCGGAGAGCAGATCGAAACGGAACCCATGAAAAAACTTGTCAGGTCGGTTCTCGAGAAGACCGCGAACAACAGGACCTCGATGCTCCAGGATGTCGAGAGTGGCCGTCGGACCGAGGTCGACGCGATCCTGGGACGACTCCTGGGATACGCCCGGGAAAAGGGGAACAGGCTGATCCGGATGGAAACGCTCTATGCCTTGATCCGGGCCATTGAAACGGCTTCGGAAAAAGGACTCGGTTGAAGGGGAGGGAAGAGGAACTTGCTGGAACCCCAGATGCTTTTTGTGAAAGACCTGGAGGTGGAGAGGGAGGGAAACCGGATCCTTCGAGGCATCTCAATGCAGGTTCACCCGGGTGAGATTTGCGGGGTCCTAGGAAGAAACGGGGCAGGAAAATCGAGCCTCGCCTATGCGATCATGGGGCTTCCGCAATATGCTCCCAGGAAGGGCAGGATCTGGTTCGACGGAGAGGACATCACGGAATGGGGCGTAACGGAAAGAGCACGGGCGGGGATCACCCTGGCCTGGCAGCATCCCGCGCGTTACGAGGGAATCCAGGTTCGGGACTACCTGAAGCTATCCAAGCCGGATGCAGCGGTGGAGGACCTGGAGGAAGCGCTAAAGCTTGTCCAGATGGAACCCTTTTACCTGGACCGGATGGTCGACAAGGGGCTTTCCGGGGGAGAGAGGAAGAGAATCGAGCTTTCCTCCATCTACCTGATGAAGCCCCGGCTCGCCATCCTTGATGAGCCCGATTCCGGTGTCGATCTTCTCGCTCTTGGCGAAGTCATGGGGCTTTTCAAGATTCTTGCCTCCGGGGGAAGCAGTGTCCTGATCATCACTCACCGGGAAGATGTGGCGGCGGCCTGTGACAGGTCATACCTGATGTGTGCCGGGAAAATGATCCTGGAGGGCAGCGCGGCGGCCGTGAAGAGGTATTTCCTCTCGCAGTGCGAGCCTTGCGTTGAGCAGAAGCCGGAAAACACGGGAGAGGCGGCATTGAACCATGCATAACCTCAGCGAGGAGTACAAGACACTCGTGTCCATTGCGGAAAGGACCGGCGGTCAGCCGGGCTCCTTTGGAGCCGAAGATGTCATCTATGTCGTGGTCCATGGAAACCGGATCCTGGCCTCCCATGCCTTGCCGGGTGTCCGGATCGAGGCGGCGGAAACGGGTGACGGGATCGATGCACGGATCACCGTCCAGGCCGGAACCAAGGTTTCAAGGCCCGTGCACCTCTGCTTCGGGCACCTTGCTGCCTCCGGCCGCCAGGTGATCCGCAGCCGGATCTTTCTGGAGGAAGAATCCTCAGCAGAATTCCAGGCTCATTGCATTTTCCCCAACGCGATTGAATTTCTCCACGCAATGGAAGGGGAAATCCACCTGGGCCCCGGATCTGCCTTCAGCTACAGGGAAGTGCATGTGCACGGTCCGGATGGCCGGATCGATGTCAGACCGGTATCCCGGGTTCGAATTGACGAAAAGGCGGTTTACCGCGGTGATTTTACGCTCGTTGAAGGGCGGGTCGGAAACCTGGCGATCGATATCGATGTCGAAGCGCATGGCAGGCGCAGCAGGGTCGAGGTCACGTCAAAGATCTACGGGAAGTTTGACGATTTCTGCCAGGTCAGGGACATCGTCCGCCTGACCGGGGCAGAGAGCACGGCGTTGATCAAGGCAAGGGTTGTCCTGAAGGACCGTAGCCAGGGCAAATTCCTGGGGCTGGTGGATGGGGCAGCTCCTGGAGCGAGGGGGCATGTCGATTGCACCGAAGTGGTCCAGGGGGAAGCGAAGGCGGTGGCCTCCCCGGTTGTTCAGGCATCGCACCCCGAAGCGGAAGTGACCCATGAGGCGGCAATCGGCCGGATCGCCGATGAAAAGATCCAGGGGTTGATGGCGAAGGGGCTTTCGGCGGATGCCGCGATTGATTTCGTGGTTTCGGGACTGCTGAGGTAGGCGGTAGCGGGGGGGGGGCGGAATCGCCCCCCCCCGGCCGGTCAGAGGTGCGGGTAGATTGCGTCCTGGACGACCACTCCGATGTTTTCGTCGCCGTTCGTGTAAACGGAAAAGCTGCCCCGGTAGATCCGGATCGCCGGGTGCGGTCCCAGTTCATAGGGGCTGTCATCCAGGGCCGGCTCATCGAAGATATTGTTCTTTTCCCCGTCGTAGACAGGCATGTAAAGCACGTCGTCCACTTCCAGGTCGGAGAAGAAATGGGTTCCATAGGACAGCTCCGGCATAAAGCCCATTTTTGGAATGCCGATTTCGACGATGCAGCGGCAGTTCGTGAGCTCGTTGTACTTTACGGGAACCCCCAGCTGCGGATTGCTGGAGCCGACACGTCCAGGGGCGGCGAGGATAAATTGCTTCCCATCCAGTTTTGAGTTGATGGAACCCAGTCCCCGTGCGATCTCGAAATACTGGTCCGTCAGGGCGTAAACCCGGTGGTCGACGTAAACCAGATAGGGAATCCCTTCCGCGTACCCGTTTGTTACCATCCGGTCCGCCTTAAAGAGGATCTTCCTCCCTTCCAGGTCTGGTTTTTGCCCGGTACCGGAATCCTCTCCCTTCCACAGGGGCCGGCATTGCAGTAATTGAAGTTTCTGGTCCACCGGCTCGTAAGCGAATTCAATGTCCGCCGGGACACCCATGGCGCTTTCAAGGTACGGCAACAGCTTTTTCATGAGCTCGAAGAATACCCTGTGACGGCAAGGAAAGTCCTCGAATGTAAAGCAGATTTTTGAGGATGGCGACTGGAAAGAAGGAGAAGTCCCGATGTAGGTGAAATACCCCCCGAAACTGTCGGGCTGGTAGGTTTGGGCGTATAGACGGAAGTTGGGGACGTAGGGGATGATTTCCTTCCAGGTCTTGGTGATGTTCAGCGTAAGCAGCTGCCGTTCTTCACGGCCCACCACCTGGAAGGCTTCCTGCGAGTGGCGCATGATGTTGAAAGGGTTTAGTCCTTCCGGCCTCAGCATCGGGTTGGACAAAGAAAATGTCCGGGCATATCCCCGTTTCGTGCTTAGGGTCCCGAGGCCGAAAACAACCCTAAGGACACCGTCTTCCGCCTTGATTCGTGTCGTCCATCTACGGTAATTCCTGGAAAACCCCACACCCGCCATGGCTGGATAAAAGTACTTGCCTCGCCATTTCCCAGCCATGCGCATCAGGATCAATCCCATTTCATCTTCCGGGAGGCCGTGTTTTTTCCTGTAGCTCGCTGCTGTGGGGAAATAGGTGCGGGCGTAGATCCGCTTCATCTGTTCCACAACGGCTTCAACCCGTTGCGTCAGGGGCTGTTCCGGTTCGTTGATCAAAAACGTGGAGAGATATTTGCCGGCAAACGAGTGTTTAAGGGAGTCTTCCAGCCTGGAACTGCTCCGGACGACGACCGGGTCAGTCATGCCCGCGAGGTATCGTTCCACAGCCCTGACGGCATAATCAGGGAAGGGGGTGGCAAGGAAGGCGTTTTCCAGTTGTTCAGGGTCTCTTTGCCGCAGGAGGGAATCGAGCTGCGGAACGGAAGACAGAAAATCATGAAAAACTCCCACTCCGAAAAAGGTGCTGGGGGTGAGTTCAACTTTTTCGAAAAGCGGTTCGCCGCTTTCCTTTAGCTTCTTCATCGCGAAAAGGAGAGACCGTCCCTTTCCGCCGATCGTCCCCTTACCGGTGATATTCCCCCGGTATTCCTCTTCTTCCTGCGGATCCCACGCAAAATAGCGTTCGATCTTACCGGAATCAAAGGTCATGCACTCTCTCCTCTCAGTCTGGCTCGGTGGGGTTCTGGTCTTTCCGCTTTTTCACATCTCTCCCTTACGATTCTAGTTGAAAAGAAGAACGGCAGGAAGGGGGTTCAAGGGAAGCCACTGGAGAAGCCCAACCACTGCCCTGCCGATTCCCCTGCCTTAACGCCCGAAGCACGTTGTGCCTCAGGCTCGGCGCCGTAACCGACATTCCCGAAACTTGGTCCTTGATCCAGGCGCGCATGCTCCTGCAGGAAAAGGGACAATTCAGGTCCACAACCGGCAGGCAAAGCCTCTCGGCCTCCGCGGAAATGCGGGATTCTTCCAGAAAGACAAGCGGACGGATAACCCGAAGCTCAGTTCGGTCCTGCCAGGTCAGAGGAGAAAAAGAAGAAAAACGGCCGGAAAAGATCAGGTTCATCAGGGCGGTTTCGACAACGTCGTCTAGATGGTGGCCGAGGCAGAGCGTGGTGCAGCCCTGGCTTCTTGAAAAAGAGCTCAGAACTCCCCGTCTCAGGTTTGCGCAAAAGCTGCAGGGGGAGGATTCGTTTCTTTCTTCGATCATTCGAAATATCGGGGTCCTGACGCAATGGTAGGGGACCTCGAGGGAGGCGCAAAAGTCCTGAAGAGAATCGAAGCAGCCCTCTCCCTCGGTTGGGTCGACGGTGCAGGCCTGGAGTGTGAAAGAAACCGGGCTCCGCTGCTGGAGCGCCCTCAGGGCGACGAGAAGAACAAGGCTGTCCTTCCCTCCGGAAAGCCCGACCAGCAAACGGTCTCCCTCGCGTATCAATCCGAATTCGTGGATCGCCTCTCCGATTTTCCTCCGGCTGTTTCGTGAAAGTTCCGGCAGATTCATCAAAGTCATCCTCCATCGTCTATAATAGTACCAAAGGCCTATGCCGGAGGTGTCCCCTGCTTGCAGAAGATCACTCTCCTTGTGGCGGAACGTCATCGTCTCGTAAGGGACAGCCTGCGCCACTCGCTTGAACATGAGTCGGATCTCAAAATTCTCGGAGATGCAGGGGACGGACCCGAGCTTCTTCGAATTGCCCGCCAAAAACCAGCGGACCTCCTTCTTTTCAACGCAGCAATGCCCAATTTAGACCTGAAGGGGGTCATTGGTGAATTGTCGTCCCTCTGCAGGTCCATGCGCTACCTCGCGATAACCGGTGAAGAGAACGAGGAGAGAATCGCAAACCTTGTCTCGCTGGGAATTCAGGGGTTCATCCTTCCCGATTCTAACTTTTTCGAACTTCTCTGCGCGATTCGGACAGTTGCCCGGGGAGACCGCTACGTTGACCCAAAACTGAAAGATCGTTGCAGCGGGGGGCTGAATCCCCGTCGGGACGAAATTTCCCTCCTTCTGGAGCTGACCCCGAAGGAAAAAGAAGTCCTTTACTGGGTATCGCAGGGGTTTTGCAACGCCGAAATTGCTCAGATGATGGTCCTTTCCGAAAAAACCGTGAAGAATCATATCAGCCACCTTCTGAAAAAGCTTGACGTCAAGGATCGGACGCAGGCAGCGGTTCTCGCCTGGAAATTGGGACTCCCCCAGCAGGGACCGGATCGGGTAGGGCTTTCTTAGAAAGAGTTTCTCCTGAGCGGTTTTGGATGGCAGTCCGCACATCGGACTTGCTTTTCCTCAGGGTTCTGACCACTGCCAGGAAATGCGGAGGTATGAGATTGCGTAAAGGGATCGCCCTTTTTCTCGGGATCACTTTTCTGTCCGTCGGTCTGGTTCTCTTTCTGACGGTTGACCGCCAAACCCTGCATTTCCTCCTTTCCGCACGGAAAGCGCAGCTTCTTCAGGCCCTGGGGCTAGTCATTCTCTCCTGGGTCTTCGATGCCTTCCGATTCATGTCCTTTGCGAGAGCCGCGGGTGAACGCATCGGCTTCCGGCTGTCGATCTGCCTCACCTGGCTGAATTATTTCGGTTCTGCCATTACCCCGATGCAGGGTGGGGGCGGACCTTTCCAGGTCTTTGTCCTCTACCGGAACGGGGTGCCCGTAGGCAAGGGTATCGCGATCACTCTGACCCGGACGATGGTCACCCTTTTCATCGTCGGCTGCGTAGTGGCGATGACGCTGATCTTCGCGCCCGATATTCTCTCGGGAAGCTCCTTTGTGACGGGTGTTTTTTACTACGTGGCGGCCTTCGTCCTGCTGGCCTGGATCGTGATCGGGCTGAGCCTCGTCTACCCGGAAGCGGTCAAGAAGATGGGAAAGATCGTCACCCTTCTGCTGAAAAGGGTGGGAGTTGTGAAGCCGATGAAAGTTCTCAGGGTAGTGAGGCTTCTCAACAGGGAGATCGACAACTACACCGAAAACTTCAGACTGTTTTTCACCACCGGATTCAGCTGGTTCATCTCCGGGATCTTCCTTTCCCTTGGCCAGCTGTTTTGCCTTTGGGGCGTCCTGCCGACGCTCGTCAAGGCGGTTGGCCTTCCAATCCACTTCGGCCAGGCGATCCTGATCCAGGCGCTTTTCAATTTCGTGATGTACTTCGTCCCAACACCCGGCGGGAGCGGATTTGCCGAAGCAGGCGGAGCGACGATTTTCCGGTACCTGATTCCCTGGAATCTCGCCGGAGTGATGGCGATTGGCTGGAGGTTCTTTACCGAATACCTCGCGATCGGGCTGGGTGCCCTTGTGGCACTTCGGTTTTTAGGGTGGGGGATGGCCGAGAAAATTCTGGACGATGCGAAGCGTGAAGACCATGAATCCTAGGACCCTTCGCGGCAGGGCTTTCCGCATGAGGGGCGGAATCTGGACTGCCCTTGCCCTCCTGATGCTATGCCTGGGAAAAGGGGGGAGCGGCTGGGTTTTTCCAGGGATTCTCCTGGTTGTCTTTGGGCAGGGGCTCCGCTTCTGGGCTGCCGGGACGATCGAAGGATACCGAAGTGAAAATGTGAACGCGAACGTTCTTGTCACCTGGGGCCCCTACGGGATTGTCCGGAATCCCCTCTACCTGGGAAACGGACTGATCGGCCTGGGCTGGAGCCTCATGGTGGGATCTGCCGCGGTTGTTGTCTTTTTGGTTGCGTTTTTCCTTCTCTACGGGCTTTTGATCATTCCTTACGAAGAGGGGTTCCTGGAAGATCAATTCGGGAAGGAGTACATTGACTACAGGACCTCGACTCCCCGGCTGCTCCCTTTCCGGATCCCGGAGCGCAGCAGGCTGCAGGGCCCGTTTCAGAAATCCCGCCTGTGGAACAGCGAGCGCCACTCCGTCTATGTAACCGCCCTTGGGACGGCCCTTTTCGTTATGAAATCCCTGGAGGTGTTCTGATGATGATCTGGAAGCACTGCAATTTCAGGGAAGAGAAGAAAGATGTTGCGCTCCGGGCTCCGATAGGAACCTGGCTTGCCACCTACGGGGAATCGGGGCTGTACCGCCTGGCGGTGTTGGAAAAAACGCACGATCCAACCAATGGAAACAGGTGCCCGAAATGGCTCGAAACAGCCTGGGATGCATTCTGGGACGGGAGGCCGTTCGGCGTGACCCTCTGCACGGAGAAGAAGCCTTCCCCGTCAACCGAAGCCGTCTGGAAGGTCGTTCTGGAAATCCCTTTCGGAACGACTCGCACCTACGGAGAAGTGGCAATTGCGGCGGGAATCTCCCATGGAGCCCGGGCCGTCGGTTCCATCATGAGATCCAACCCCTGGGCCCTCTTTATTCCCTGCCACCGTGTGCTCGGGAAAAATGGACAGCTTTGCGGTTATGGAGGCAAGGCGGGAATTGGTCTGAAAGCACGGCTGATTGAATATGAAAGAGGGAAAAAGGGGAAGGCAGGCTGAAAGGTTTTTGAGGTTTTCAGCCTGCCTTTTCTAAGCTACAGACGGGAAGCCCTGCCCCCGAAAAGCCGTTCCCAGGTGTCGTTGTAAACTTGCCCTTTTGGAAGAGGGTGAGCCGCGATTCCTTCTGAAATCGCCGATTGCGCAACGGCTTCCGCGACTTTCGGAACAACTTCATCGCAGAAAAGATCCGGCATGATGTGACGCGGCCCGAGTCTGCGCCGGTCCACGGTACTGGCAAGCGCCCTCGCGGCCGAAAGGAAAATGGCGTCGTTCAGGGATGCGGCCCGCACGTCTAGAGCCCCTCTCATGATTCCCGGTGTGGATTGAAGGTTAGATATGACGTTGGGATAATCGTACAGCCCGGAGGCGACGACTGCGGCACCGGCGGCGAGAGCCGCTTCCGGCATGATTTCCGGTTCCGGCAGAGCCTGGGCGAAAATTACAGGATCCTTTGCCATGGTCCGTATCCATTCCGGGTTGAGCAGTTTGCCCTTTGAAAGCCCGATAAACACGTCGGCTCCCCTGATCGCTTCCTCGAGTCCGCCTTTTCTCCCCTCAGGGTTCGTGCGGGAGGAGAACTCCAGCTGAAGGTGATTCATCTTCGGGTTTGAAGAGCAAAGGATCCCGGCGCTATTCAGGATCGTGATGCCCGTTGCGCCCGCTTTCAGGAAAAGGTCCGCTACCGCAAGTCCGGCAGCCCCTGCTCCGCAGATCACGATCGATGCCTTTTCAAGGGATTTTCCCACGACTTCCAGGGCGTTCCACAAGGCCGCCAGTATGACAACGGCGGTGCCATGCTGGTCGTCGCAAAGGACGGGGATAGAGACTTTTTTCTGGAGTTCCTGCACCACGGTGAAGGTGTTCGGGCTGGAGATGTCCTCGATGTTGAAGCCGCCAAGACAGGGGGCCAGCAGTTCTGCGGTGTGGATGACATCGGCCGGGTTCGTGCTGTCGAGACAGATCGGAAGCGCGTTGACATCCGCGAAAATTTTGAAAAGAAGGCATTTCCCTTCCATCACGGGCAGGGCAGCTACCGGGCCGATATGGCCCAATCCCAGGACGGCGCTCCCATCCGTTATGACGGCAATCCGGTTTGCACGGCCCGTAAGGTCAAAACTTGCCTCCTCGTCTTCCTGGATCGCCTGGCAAGGGCCGACGCTCCCAGGAATATAGGCCATCGAAAGGTCTTCTTCGTTAACGATATTGATCGTCGGGTAGATCTTGATTTTTCCCCTCGCGCGCCGGTGCAGTTCCATGGCTCGGATGCGGTCGATTGGCATCGGGCTTCCTCCCTATCTGATTGCGGCCAGAATTTCCTTGAAGGCTGGCGTTCCGGCCCTCTCCAGCATCTGGTAAACGATCGACTCCGCAGGAAGAACGGCGGCTCCCGCCTGGCGCAGCGTTTCGAGGCAAATGCTTCGGTGTTCCGGGTTTCTACTCCCGACGGCATCTGAAGCGACGACCACTTCGTAGCCGACATCCAGAAGCTGCATCGCCGTAGAGAAAACGCAAATATGGGCTTCGATTCCGGCGACGATGACCTGGTGCCTTCCCTCCTTGTGGAAGAATGCGTTAAAACCGGGTTCGGCCCAGCAGGAAAAATGGATCTTCTCGAACCTTGAAGCCCCCTCCGGCATGCACTCAAGGATTTCTCCCACCGTTCCGCCAAGACCTTTCGGGTAGTGCTCGGTGAATTTGACGGGGACGTTCAGGATCCTGCAGGAAGAAAGAAGGAAACAGGCCTGTTTCAGCAGGTTCTCTCCATTGTGAATCGCCGGAAAGAGTTTCTGTTGCATGTCGATCAGAAGAAACTGGGCCTGATCGGCTTTGAGGAGAAACGGTTTCAAGATGGAAGCCCTCCCTTCGGGGGAATCTCGTTTCCAGAGAATTATACCGGATACGGACCGGAAAAATCCTGCGGGTTTGTGGTATTCTCTGCCGGTAGAGAGTACGAGGCAGTGAAAGGGGGTGTCCCGCCTTGGACGGAGCAAAAATGGATGACGGTTCGATGACGGTGGGGGAAATCCTGAAAGCGATGTCCGGTGAGGACTTGCCTTCGCCGGTCCTTCAACTGGTGGATGAGATCCGGTCCTGGATGGTTTCAGCGCTCAGGGGAGAAGGTCCCCTGTTTTCCGACGAAGAATTCCTTTATGGTTACGATGAACGGCGTTTTTCGGGAGACCCGGATTCCATCTTGTCGCGGCTTTCCTGGATCGGGCCTTTCGCTGATCTTTTGCCGAATTTTGGGATCGTCCCGAAAAACCGGGACGCCGTTGTGTTATGCCTCGGCCCCATGGACTTTGATGAAGGGATGCGGATGGCGATCGATCATGCAACCCTTTTCGCCAGGGGGCTTTGCCGGAGAGTCTGGCTGATTTGCGACAGCTGGCTGGCTGAAGATGTCGTTCGCTACCTGCCGCACGTCCGGGCGCTCCAGGAACAGGGGGTGCTTTTGAGGGTCCTCCTTGTCTGCCCCTGGGGTTGGGTTGAAATCCCGATCGGAAAGGACCCGGGCAGGGTTCCCGGGTTAGGCTGGAAGAACGAGGCGAAGGGATTCAACTTCGGTCCGATGAACAGGGGAGAAGAGAAGAAGGAAAACTGACCTGTCCCGTCAGGCTAAAAAGAGAGGGGCGCTTTCGAGCGCCCCTCTCCCGTCTCCTCGCGTCCTTACCCGCCGCTGACCATGTGCACCGCCTGCACGACCGCCCCGTCAGGCACCTCGGTGGTTGTAAACTCGTTTTTAGGGACGGGCCTGTCGTTGATCCAGACACCAATCATCCGGAACGTGTAGCGTTTTGCGTCCAGAACATCCTGGACCGTCATGCCGGGTTTCCAGTCAAGCGGCTCTCCATTCACGGTGATCATCTACTCGAAATTGTCCTCCGGCTTGCTGTACTTCTCGACGACGGCAACGACGTCGGGGTAGTCGATGCCGAGCCTCTTCAGGGTTTCCAGCGTCGGGATCCCCTTCTTGTTCCAGCCCCGCCGCTTGTAAACGGCCATTTTCAGCCCTTCCCACATTCCGAGACGGTATTCCTGCAGCTTTTTGATCTTTTCCTCCGTCGACAGGCCGCTGGGATCGATGCCGATTTCCCGGAGTTTGCCGTCGTAGTATTCCCTGCGGGCTTCCCACTCGTCAGGGAACACGGGACCCAGTGCACGGAGGGGGATATTGTGGAAAGCTTCCCCCTGCTTCATGCGGACCTGGAAAACCCGCTGGAAGTTGTAAACCTTCTCGGACATGGTGATGATGTCTTCCTTCCGGATTCCTTTTCCTGTCACGGCATTGAAGATATCGACATAGTTCTGAACGTGCTCGGGAACCTTGGCGGCTTCCCTGGGCTCGTTCACGATCCGGTTGTTGGCCGGCTCAACGTCGTTCCAGGGGAGCTTGCAAAGACCAACAAGGGAGAACCATGTCCGGAAATTCGGGAAATAATGGAGCGCCTCGGCCTTGTCTTCGAAAGTCGGGAGCTGCTTGTTGACCATATCCATGAAGATGAGCCAGGCCTCGTCATGCTGTGGCCCCTTCAGGGTCAGGTAATAGCCTCCCCACTGCGCGATCGATTCTTTCGGGACATATTCGGAAGTTTCAACTCCCTGACCCTCCATGCCGATCGCCTCCATGGTCCTGGCGTCTGCCTTGAACTTTTCCGCGAACGCCTTTTTCATGTAGCGGATGCCCTTGGCCACCATGGATGCGAACTCGTCTTTCCCGGCTGCCATCCTGTGGATCAGTTCCATGATGTCATCCTTGTTTCCGAACTTCAGGTCAAGGCCGTTCGTATCGTTCCTGTTGATCAGGCCGAGCTCGTAGCACTCGCAGACAAACGCGATGGCTGTTCCCAGAGAAATCGTGTCCATCCCGTAATGGTCTGCATAGAAGTTGGCCTCGATCGTCCATAGCGGGTCATAGACTCCGATGTTGGACCCGAGAGCGGCGACGGTTTCGTATTCGGGTCCGTCGACCGTGACTTTTTCGCCCTTGCAGGGCCCGGTCTGGACCGTGAAACCGTCAACCGCCTTGGCACAGGACATGGAGCACCCATACCAGCAACCGTCCGGCATCCCCTGGGTGAAGAGGCGCTCATAGACAGCAGAGTGGATTTTTGCAATTTCTGCAGGGTTTTGCCCGAACTTGTAGTTGTTCGTGGGCAGGAGGTGGTATTCATCCATGATCTCGTTCAAGTGTGCGGTTCCCACCTTCCGCATCTTGCACTGAACGTCGTCCAGGTCATGGATTTCCTTGTGAAGCTTGACCCCCACTTTCTGGAGGGTATCAAGGTCGACGACGTTGTTCAGGTTTCCTCCCATTTTGGAAAACTTGACAACCATCGCCGCGATTTTCTTGTCCCGCATGATTGTTCCGCCGCCGCCCCGGCCTGCCTGCTTCAGGCGGGCCACCTTACGGCGGGTGTCGTAGAAACTCATGTTCATGCAGCCGTAATAAGAGGTCTCGGCAGCTTTTCCCGTGGAGATGACGGAAATATTCCGCTTGTCGGCTTCATCAACAGCGAAATACTCATGAAGCGTTTCGGTCACTGCGTAGGCATTCAGGTCTTTCAGGTTTGATTCGAGGATCTGGATTTTTCCCTCATCCCCGTTGATGAAAAGGATGATGTCCCTTTCTGCCTTTCCCTGGATCTCAACGGCGTCGAATCCGCTGAATTTGGAAAGGGGGCCCCAATAGCCGCCGGAGTTGCTGTCATAGGTCTGGCCGGAAAGCGGGGAGATAAAAGCGGCGTAGCACTTCCCGGCTCCGGGATACTGGGTGATTCCGCAGAGCGGTCCGCCCGACAGGACAATCTCGTTCTCGGGGTCGTTCCACTTCGTCGTGTCCTTGACGGCGTCCCAGAGCAGCTTGAGGTCGAAACCGCGCCCGCCCGTGAAAGTGTCGATCATGTCCTGGGAAACATCCTTGATTTCCATGCGCGGTTCGCCGACATTGACGTAAAGGGTCTTCCGTGTATAGCCCCTTTCGATCGGGGCAGGAGTGTAAGTCCATTCCGCGAGAACTTTCATTTTTTCCATTAGAAACCCAGCCCTCCTCCTGTGATTTTTAATCGTTGATGAGCACCAAAGCCTGAGTGGGGCAGGCTTTGGCACAGAGGCCGCAAGCCACGCACTTGAAGGGCTCGGTCTGCTTCGAAGCGGCGTAGAGCATGTTCCCTGTCGGACAGAATCCAACACACATCAGGCAGGAGGTGCATTTGGATTTGTCCAGCTGCACAACACCATTCTTATCCCGGTAAAGAGCTTCCGTCGGGCAGACGGCCATGCAGGCACCGCACTGGTTGCAAACGCTAATGTTCTGTCCTGCCCCGGGATTGGTCACCACGACCCTGGAAAGTGACGGATTTTCTTCCTTGAAGTAGGTTTTGGAGCAGGTATCCATGCACTTTCCGCAGTTGATGCACTTTTCCGCGTACGTTTTGAGCCACCTCAAAATGATCCCCCCTTGGTCGGTCTGTACGAAAAACCCGATTCGACGGCAAGATTAAGTATACAGAAGGTGAGGAACAAGCGCAAGATTGCACAAACCTCCCTTTGATTGACGCACTTTCCTTCGGGTGTTAAAATTCGCAGGCAGCCGGGGCGTAGCGCAGTCTGGTTAGCGCGCATGGTTCGGGACCATGAGGTCGGAGGTTCAAATCCTCTCGCCCCGACCAGGAGTTCTTCGGGATCCGGGTCAAACCGGGTCCCGTTTTTTGCTGTTCCTGAGTGTTGACCTTTCTTGACGTTTTGGTGGGAAACAGGTAGAATACAGCCATGGTCGATCAGCGGGCGAGAGAAGAAGAAAGCACCGTAGCACAAAACCGGAAAGCCCGGCATGAATACTTCATCCTGGAAACGTACGAAGCCGGGATCGTCCTGACAGGAACCGAAATCAAGTCGGTCCGTGAGTCGCGGGTGAACCTCAAGGACGGGTATGCCCGGATCGAAAACGGTGAAGTTTGGCTTTTCAAGGTCCATATTTCACCGTATGAAAAGGGTTCCTATTACAACCCGGATCCTGACAGGGTCCGGAAGCTTCTGATGAAGAAGCATGAAATCATCCGCCTGGGGTCGAAGCTCAAAGAGAGAGGCTTGACGCTGGTTCCTCTGAGAATCTACATAAAAAATCGGCGTTGGGCCAAGGTCGAGCTGGCTCTTGTGAAGCATAAGACAAAGGGAGATCAGCGCGATTCGATCGCCGAGCGCGACGCCGAACGGGAAATGGCCCGGGCGGTGAGGCGCAGGCGTGAGGATAGCGATTGAGAATGGGGGCGACTGGTTTCGACGGCAGTTGGAGGGCCGAGAGGAGCGAGCCAAGATTCCCGAGACCTTGTAAAACGCGGGGCAAAAAAGAAGTGCCAACGAAAACTACGCACTGGCTGCCTAAAGAGTAGCCACGTCGATAGGGACTTTCGCCCTTCGGGTTCCTAAAGACGTCAAACAGGAGGGCCGCTCCGGAGGAAACGCACCCGCACTCCGGCTAAGACAAGGGAGCTGGGGAGGAGAGATCCGGTCGCCGGGAGCTCGAATCCGACACCAAAACGGCGGCTACGCTCGTAGAGCCTGTCTGGTTGGCCACTGTCGGACCGGAGTTCGATGCTCCGCGCCTCCACCAAGTTGAAAAGGCCGTTCCCGCGAGAGCGGGAACGGCCTTTTTTATAAGGGAGGGGTCAAAAACGGGAAAGGATCCACTTCCTGCAGGCCTGGAGAAAGATCCCGTAAGGGCGTCCGGCCAGGGCAAAAATCACCGTCATCCCCCCTGCCGAAAGAGCCATTTGTTTCAGGGAGGCTCCGGCAATCATCAGGACGATGCCATAGAGCGGGACCTGGAAGGTGAGAAAGGAAACCGTGTCGGTTAGCGCAGCCTGAAACCAGGAATCCGGCCTGGTCCGCAGGATCCTGAACAGCCCGTCCCGGTAGAGCCCGTAGGCACGGCCCGTAAGAAGGTTGGTCGGGACTGCGGCAAAACGTGCGGTGAGCGACTGGCCAAAGGTCAGCCCGGCTAGCCCGATTTCGATGCTCATGCAAAGGACCGTGGAGAAAACGGTCATCGAGAGGGTGTCGGCCAGGAACAGCTTCCACCGCGGAATGCTTCCCATCCTTTCCTTACGCCTCCCTTTCATGATGAAAGGTAGAAAATAGAATCCCGCTGGCTCGAATCGTCCTTGCCGTGGCATCCGGGAAAAGGAGGATGAATTCAGACAGGCAGCCTCTGTGGAGTCTGTCTATTTCCTGAAGCGGGCCAGGGTGCGGTCTACCCGCTCCAGTCCCCGCTCCAGGAAGGTCCTCTCGACCCCGAAGTTCATTCGCAGGTGCCCTTCGATTCCAAAGCAGCTTCCGGGGATCACGAAGACGCTGTCTTTTTTGACCATGTCCATGACAAGATCCCAGGAGCTGACCGGAAGATCGAAACGGACGAAGGCAAAACAGCCGGCCTGGGGGGGCGTGAAGCTTAGAACGCCTTTGTGAGATTGTACCCACCCGGTGAAGGTTTCAAGGTTCTGGCGGACGATTTCCCGGTTGCGGCGGAAAATGCGGTTCCGCATTTCAGGCTGCAGGGCGCGGGTCGCCAGCATGTCGCTGAAAGTGGTGACCGTCGTTGAAAGGTAATCGTGATAGAACCATGCCTTTTCGACAATCTCCTGCGGTCCGGCGATCCATCCGATACGAAGGCCGGGGAGTCCGAAGGATTTGGACAGCCCGCTGATGACGATGACCTTATCGTAAAGTCCCCAGAAACTTGGGGTCATTTCCTCCCCCTGTTCAGCACCCCTATAGACCTCATCGGAAAGGATATAGGCCCCAACGGTTTCAGCGATTCGAACCACTTCCTGCATCTGGTCTTTCGAGAGCACGGTACCGGTTGGATTATTGGGATTGCAGACGCAGATCAGTTTCGTTCTCGGCGTTACGGCCGATTTGAGACTTTCCACGTCGAGACTCCAGTTCTGGGAAGGATCGAGAGTGAAATTTCGTACACAGGCTCCATTGGCCTCCGCAACTTGGGATAGGAGCATGAAGTTCGGAAGCATGAAGGCGATTTCGTCGCCCGGGTCGATGAGGCTCCAGGCCAGCAGGTAGAGGGCTTCGGCGGACCCGTTCGTCATGAAGACGCTCTTCGGGTCCATTCCCTCGTAAAAACTCGCAACGGCTTCGCGAAGGTGCCTCGTCCCGGCGGTGTGCACGTACTTCAGGTGAAGGTTGTTGTAGACGTCTACCATTTCTTCCGGTGTCAGGATTTCCCGGATGAACATGGGGTAAATTCCCGAGGCGCTCAGATCGTATTCCACTTCGTTCTGAAAGCGCGCAAGCGTTCGTTCTAGCTTGAATTCGGCGATCTTCAAGCGGACCCCCCCTTGAAAAAGGGAAATATATAAGATAAGCCCCTCAATCCTAGGGTCCAGCCCCGTGCAAGTCAAACACTTTTCCTCCGGTGACTCGCGCAAAAAGTGGCGCCTCAGGATTTGCCCCGAGCGCGGAGGACTTTGCGTTTCAGCCAAATTCTGAAAGCGTTAGAGAGGTAGCCTGGAACGAGGTCAAAGAAAATCCCCGCCAGGGATGACTTCGGCTGGGGAAGGGGACTTATCTCGACCAGCCGTAGAGCTTTGAAAGAGCAGGAAAGGGTACAAAGACCGCAGCCGATGCACCTTGCCCGGTCGAGGGCAAGGTTTCCCCCGGTTAGGGAAAGGGCCCCCATGGGGCAGGCCTTGACGCACTTGCCGCAGGAGGTGCAACGGAAGTCATCCGCCTCGGGAAGGAAACGGCCGGGCGAGATCAAGCCTGGAGCGTTGAACTGGGTGATGCTCCGCATCGCATGACAGCAGCAGCCGCAACAGGAACAGCTTGAATTCCCGGAGGAGGTCGGGCCAATATCGCGGTTGATCCAGCTTACGCATCCGGCTGCTTCAGCGGCTTTTTTCAGGGACAGGATTTCCTTTGCATCTGAACGCCTCATCAGCCCCCGATCGATGAACTTCTGGGCATTGCGCCCCATCACCACGCAATTTTCTAGGGGACGTCCGCAGCCTTTCCCGACCAGTTCCATGGCGAGTCTGCACTGGCAGTTCCCAACCGCGAATTCGGAATACCGGGAGAGGATGTCCTCCAGACGGTCTGAAGGCCAGGCGAGCGAAAGCGAGGTTTGTGTGCCGGCTACCGGAAGGTAGCGGATCCCAGGGATCACCCTTCGGGTGTACCCTGCAATGTACCCCTCGTTCCAGATCTCTTCGAAAAGGACGGCAAATTTCCTGTGCCATTCGTTCTGTGTTCCAGTGTCTGGAGTCATGAGGACCATTTCGAAGGTACCCGGGACCACCGGGAGAAGCGTGTATTTTCTCGGGTTCCCGTACGAAAGAACCGCCCGCTTCGTCAGGGAAAGAAAGTCCATTGTCCTTTCCGTCTCCTCCAGGTTTCTTCCGCTCAAGCGCGCAATCTGGGCCGCGGAGCGGGGGCGGAGGGGATGCAGGTGCTGCAC
>JAAYVK010000028.1 GCA_012517195.1 Synergistaceae bacterium
GGATGGGCCCGTGCCAGGGGCGCGGCTGCCGCGAGATCATCATGCGGGAGATCTCCAGGGCAAAGGGAATCCCCATGGCCCAAGTGGAGCCCGGGACCTTCAGGCCCCCTGTCAAGCCCGTCAAGCTCGGCGTTCTCGCCACCTGCGAGTATACCAAGGAATAGAAAGACCGGCTGGTTGTTCGAAACTCCAGGGGCGGCGTCGTTAAAAAAGGCGCCGCCCCTTCAGTTTTCCCCGAACGTTCTCCATGCCAGATCTTCGGCCTTCCTGAGGATTTCCCGCAAAGGCAGACCTGTTTTTTCCGCTAGCTTACGGCAGTCTTCATACTCGGCCGAAAGGTTCATAAGCCTTCCGTCGGGCGAGAAGGCGGCCTTGATGCCGATCCTGGTCTCTTCTTCCCCCAGGGGAAGGGAAACGCTACAAAACGAACGTTGGGCGATGAAACGCTGCACAGAAGGCAGGATCCGGATCCCCAGGGTTCCCGTCTGTCTCATGATCTCTAAGGCCAGAGAGCGGGTTTGCCCAGGGGCTGCCAGAACCCGGAGAAGATGGCCGGGACGCCCTTTCTTCATCGTCAGCGGCGAAATGCTCACGTCTTTTGCCCCCATTTCCGGCAATCGCTCGAAGAGGTGCCCCAGGATTTCGCCGGAAACGTCATCGAGGTGTGTTTCGAGGATGTCGATGCGGTCCTCGCTGAATTCTGCTGAAAGTTCCATGAGCACGGCGCGCAGGACATTCGGCTGTTCCGTTTCTGCATCCCCTGCCCCATAACCGGCCGAAAGGCAGGTACCCAGGGGAAAACCCGCGGCAGGCCTGGCGAAGTGGGCAAGAAGGGCGGCTCCCGTTGGCGTCAGGAGTTCCCGGTTGCCGTTTCCGTAGAAAGGGAGGCTGAATCGCTCAAGAATCCGGAGCGTTGCCGGAGAGGGGACAGGAATTGCCCCGTGGGCAGATCGGATCTGCCCACCCCCGACGTTGATGGGAGTGCAGAGGACCTCATCCGGGGCCAGGTCAGCAAATGCCATGCAGGATCCGATCACGTCGGCGATCGCGTCATCCTGTCCCACTTCGTGGAAGTGCAATCGTTCCAAGGGTTCTCCGTGAGCAAACGATTCCGCCTCGGCGAGGATTTCGAAAACGCCAGCGACGTCCTTCTTCACCCGCTCCGGCATCGGAATGCCCGAGATCCGTTCCATCAATTCGAAAAAGGAGCGCGGCCGGGTTTCGTTTTGAAGCCGGACATTGACCTTCAGGGCGCGGACTCCCTTCCGTGAGACAGGGGCGGTTTCCACAAAAACGTCAGCCGCGGACTCGACAGTCCGGATGATGCTCTCCCGGTCGGCTCCCAGGTCAATCAGGCTTGCGAGGATCATATCGCCTGCAGCTCCTGAAATAGGGTCGAAAAGGATCGTCTTCATTTTCAGTGCACCTCCCGCCTAAAGCTCTCAATCGCGGAACAAGCATACCTTTCGGGGTGTCTGTGGGCAAATCCGGCGGAGCGCGCAAAGCAGGAGCCGCAGGAATCCCTTTGCATTTGTTAGTTGAAAACCAGATCAATCCGTTTCAAGCTTTTGAACCTGGGTGTCAACTTATGCAATACATTTATAAGGTTTTTTAAAACATTAAAAAGATAACTAAATGGATATTGTTTTATTAAAGAATGACACTTAGGCGACTTGCTTTGGTGAAAGGACTAAACTAGCATGGCAATAGTGTTGAGAAAAAATGAAAGTGAGCGTTGGCCTGATGCTTCGGCTGATGCGTTTTTTGTCCTGCTGATTTTACCGGGCAAACCGGCAGGTTTCGGAAAGGAGGATCACGATCCCTTTAATAGCACAGGATAGGCGAGCGAAACCAGAAACAGAGCTGAGAGGAGGATGAGTATGGCTAAGAATCTGGAAGGGAACATGTGGTCGAGCAGATGGGGACTGATTCTCGCTTCCATCGGAATGGCGGTTGGAACGGGGAACATCTGGCGGTTCCCAAGGGTGTCGGCGGCGAACGGGGGGGCAGCCTTCTTCTTCGCCTATGTGCTGGCGCTTTTTCTTTGGGCGATTCCCCTGATGGCAGCCGAGGGCGTCTGGGGCAAGGTTTCCCGCATGGGCATCATCGGTTCCTTCAAGCACATGTGCGGCCGCGGGTGGACCTGGGCCGGGGCCCTGATGGCCGTCATCGTTCTGGGGATTGTCTTCTATTACGGTGTTGTCGTGGGTTGGTGCATGCAGTACCTGGGGTATGCCGTGATGGGGGTCTTCAGGCCTGGACTGGACACCGAGGCCCTGTGGAAGGCGTTCGCCGGGAACGGCATGCAGCAGAGCCTCCTGTTTGCGCTGGTCGTAGTCATCTGTATGTTCATCACCTCCAAGGGAGTGGCCGGCGGCCTGGAGAAGGCATGTAAGGTCATGGTTCCCGGTATTTTCATTCTTCTTGTTTTTCTCGCGATCCGGGCTGCCTTCCTGCCCGGCGCGGTAAAAGGCTACGAGTTCTATTTTACGGCTCGTCCGGCTGATTTTCTGAACCCGAGGACATACCTCGAGGCCTTCACCCAGGTGGCCTGGTCCACGGGAGCCGGGTGGGGGCTTTTCCTTACGTACTTCGTCTACGTCAAGAAGAGCGAGGACATCATGCTTGCAGCTACGACGACCTGCTTTGCCGATACCACGGCAGGTTTCCTCGCCGGGCTGTGCGTCATCCCCACCATTTTCGCCTACTCGCCTGACCCGATGGCGGCTGTGAAATCGGGAAACACCGGGCTTGCTTTCATCCACATGACCAAGCTTTTTTCAGAGATCCCCGGCGGAACGATCATGGCCATCGCCTTCTTCCTCGCCCTGGTCCTGGCGGCTCTCAGCTCTGAAATCGCCATGATCGAAATGGGGGCCCGAATTCTGGAAGACGCGGGCTGGGACCGAAAAAAGGCAACCTGGGGCATCGGCATCGCCACGTTTCTCCTTGGGCTTCCTTCCGCCATGAATATGACCTTCCTGGACAACCAGGACTGGGTGTGGGGGATCGGGCTGCTCCTGGCCGGGCTCCTGATGGGCCTGGGAGCCATGAAGATCGGCGTGAGGAAGATCTGGGACGAGCACATCGAGCCCTACACCCAGATGAAACATTACTGGATGTTTTCCGCGATCCGGTTCTTCCCCGTGTGGTTTGCGATCATCTTCGGATGGTGGACCTGGCAGGCCATCACCTGGTATCCCGGTGAGTGGTACAAGTGGCTTCCCATCAGCAAGTACACGTTCACGGTGGGGACGATGTACTGGCAGTGGGCAATCGCTGCGGTGGTCTGCATCCTTCTCAACAACTGGCTTGCTGACAGGATGACCCACCGCCTGGAAGTTTAGCCTGACCGGGACGGAAGGAGAGATTCTCATGTGGATGGTTAACATGGTGCTTGTCATGGTGGTCGTTGTCGGAGGGCTTTTCTGGTGCCTGTATCACATTTCGATCGCCAAGGACGGAGAGTAATAAAGAACGAAAACGATTGCCGCACCGATAGCCGGGGGCGGGGGATTCCACTCTTCCCCCGCCCCCTTTCCATTTTCCTCTGGAGAAGTCTTCGTCACGATTGAAAACGGTCTTTGGGAAAGGAGGATTTCGATTGATAAAGGTTTTTGTTTCCGGGGCGTCGGGCAACGTCGGCCGACTGGTGGTCCGGAATGTCATCGAACGGGATGGGTTCGAGCTGGCGGGCGGGTTTTGCCGGGAGTGCGGAGAAGACCTTGGCACCCTTGCCGGACTGGCTCCGATTGGTATAAAGGCCGCCCGGTCGCTTCGCGAGGGGCTTGAAAACAGCGGTGCCGACCTGGTCATCGACTTCACCAGCGCCGCCGTCCTCATGGCCAACCTGGAAGTTTATGCTGACCTTGGGCTTGATGCGGTTATCGGGACAACCGGCCTCTCGTCGGAGGACTTTGCGAAAGTGGAGGCCCTTGTTTCCGAAAGGGGGCTCCGTTGGGCGATCATTTCCAACTACGGCCTCGGGATCAACCTGGTGATGGATTTCCTTTCGCGCGTGCGTCAGTATTTCCCTTATGTAACGATCACGGACCGCCACCACCCGGCCATGGCAAACGCCCCAAGCGGAACCGCAGCCATGCTGGCCCAGGCTGTTTCTGAAGGACCTGAACCGAAAATTCAAAGCCGGGAAGTCTACGAAGGGGTCCTCGGAGGCAAAATCGCCGGCATACCGGTTCATTCCGAGCGCCTTCCCTATCCTGCTCCTTTTTCGGAGCACGAGATCGTCCTCGGCCGCCAGGACGAGATCATCCGGATCACCGTTTCGGATTTCACCAGCGAGATCTACATGGACGGCATCTTTCTCGCTGCGTCCCGCATATCCGGAATGCCTCGCGGGACCCTGGTGCGGGCGCTTTCAGGGTTCAACTGAAGACCGTGAAAGAAGGAAAATGAACACCATGCCGGGACAGGAATTCCTCGTCAGGGGGTGGACCGATACGGGTTCGGGCCCCTGGCAGGTTGGCGTCATAGCGGACCGGGAGAAGGGGACGATCCTCCGGGTCGGGCCCGCGGATGAGATAGTCGACCTCCCGGGGAGGGAAAAAGCCGAATACGGCGCTTCTCTTCGTATCCTGCCCGGGGATGTCAACGCCCACAGCCACCCGGAACAGTCCCTTTACACCGGGCTCGTCGACCCGTCCTGGGACTTGCCGACATGGTGCCGGAACACGATCTACCGGCATAGCGTCGAACTGGCCCCTGAACATGTTTACCTTGGGTGCTGCCGTGCCTTTGCTCACATGCTCCTGCTGGGGGTCACCACGGCAGCGGTTTCGTTTTACTGCCACAACCGCAGGAAAAACGAACTGGACCGGGAAGTGATCCGGGCCGCAAAGGATACGGGGATCCGGCTTTACTTCGGCCGCATGCATTACGATCTGGTTTCCCCGGAGGCCTACCCGGAAAAGAGGGCTTCCCAGGAGTCCTATTTCGAAACGATTCCCGAATACGAGGCAGGCTTCAGGGAACTCTTCGCGGAAGTGGGCTGCGACCTCCTTGTGGCTGTTGCGCCGGCCCTTCACAGTTTCCATGCGAACACCCTCGAAGCGGTTGCCTCAGGGATCCGCCTGGGGGAAGAAACGGATCGGCTGGTCCAGTTTCACCTCTCGGAGGACAGGGGCGATGTGTCCCTTTGCCTTGGGCAGTTCGGGATGCGACCCGTGGAGGTGCTGGATGCCCTTGTCCGCAGCGGGCGCGTTGCCGGCCTTTCCGTCCTCCTGGCCTCGGACGGGATCTGGACCAATGACCGGGAGAAGGCCCTGATGGCCCTTCACGGGATCCGCCTGGTCCTGAACCCGAGGATGAACCGTCGGGTAAAGGCAGGACGGGCGGATCTCCCTGCCTACATGGAAAGGAAAATCCCGCTCTTCCTCGGGACGGACGGGGAGGCGAGCAACGAAGACCTCTCGATCGAAGGGGAACGGCGATTCCTTGCGGAGGCGTTCCCTGATGTCGATCCGGCCGCGATCCAGGACCTGGGGCGAGGAGACTTCCCTTTTCCGCATTGTCCAGTGGGGAGGCTGGTCCCGGGGGCAGGGGCGGACTTGAAGATCGTGGGTCCTTCCGGCGTGCGGGATGTGTACGTGGGGGGAAACCTCGTGGTTCAAAACGGGCGACTCCTGAAACTCGATCTTTCAAGGGATGTGGAAACCCCGTTGAAGGCACTTCTCTCGGACTGGTGAATGAGGTGGCCCGAAAGGCTATCTGATAGAATAAACAGGCATCAGGATGATGGAGAGAGGGAGGTGCGGCCATGAAGATGCTTGCTGCAGGATTGCTCCTTTGCGCGGCCATGGTTTTTCCGCTGGCCTCTGCCGCGGGCGCGGCGGTGAGGATGGAACCCTATCCCTACGGCAAGGGAGGGGTAAACCTGGTCGGCCAGGTTGCCTGGGACGACGCGCTCAAGGGACCCCGGCCGGCGATTTTGGTGGTGCATGAATGGTGGGGCCTGAACGACTTTGCCAGGGACCGGGCGAAAACCCTGGCTTCGATGGGATACCTCGCCCTGGCGGCGGACATCTACGGGGAGGGCTTCCAGACGAAGGATCCCGCTATAGCTCGGGAACTGGCCGGGAAGTTCAGGGAGGGAGACCGGGCCCTGCTGCGTGAAAGGGTCGGTTTGGCCCTCGCCGCCCTGAAGGCTCACCCCCTTGCGGACAAGGGCCGGGTGGCCGCAATCGGGTACTGTTTCGGGGGGACGGCGGTCCTGGAATTGGCCCGGAGCGGAGCGGAACTCAACGGGGTGGTCAGTTTCCACGGCGGCCTGGCCACTCAGGTTCCCGCTTCCGCGGGAGGGATAAAGGCGAAGGTCCTGGTCCTTCACGGGGCCGACGACCCGAGCGTTCCTCCGGCGGACGTCCAGGCCTTCCAGGAGGAGATGCGTCGATCGGGAGCGGATTGGCAAATGGTGGCCTACGGGGGGGCCGTTCACACTTTCACGAACCCGGCGGCCGGAAACGACCCGTCCCGCGGTTCGGCCTACAACGAGAAGGCGGCCCTTCGTTCCTGGGAGCACATGAAGGTGTTCTTCGCCGAGATATTCAGGTAGCCTTTCCTCAAAAACCTTTTTACACGAAAACCCGCTTGGTAGGCAGGAAGTCATATTAACCTGAGGGGGAGACACGATGACGGTTTACCGAATCAAGAGCAAGACCCGGTCCTGGGACGGGGAGACGATCGGCATCCTGATCCTGGATTGCGCTTATCCCTGTGTCCCGGGGAACGTCGGGAACGCCACCACGTTTCCATTCCCTGTCCGGTACAAGGAAGTCCGAGGATCGTCGATCGAACGGCTACTGAACGAAAGAGATCCGGAATTGCTCAAGCCCTTTATCGATGGCGCCCGGGAACTGGAGGCGGAAGGAGTTCGGGCGATCACGGGCGCCTGCGGTTTCATGGCGCTTTTCCAGAAGCAGGTGGCGGAAGCCGTGGAGATCCCCGTCTTCCTGTCGAGCCTGCTGCAGGTTCCCTTTATCTGCCGGACCCTGACCTCGAAACAGAAGGTCGGTATCATCACCGCCAACGCCGGCGTTCTAACCGATGAACACTTCGAGAACGTCGGAATTACAAAGGAGATGCCGATCGTCGTCTACGGGATGGAAGATCAGGAAGAATTTCGTACAAGCATCCTCGAAGAAAAAGGAACGCTGGATTCCGACCTGATCGAAAAGGAAGTGGTCGGTGTCGCCCAGAGGATGGTGCAGGAACACCCGGAAGTTGCGGCCATCCTGCTGGAATGCAGCGACCTGCCTCCTTACGCTGCGGCGGTGCACGCGGCGACGGGCCGGCCCGTATTCGATTTCATCACGATGATCAAGTACGTCCATTCCGCGCTGGTGCCGACGAAATACGAGGGCTACATGTAGCCGTTCAGAAAGCGATTGAACGGCCAAGGGGATAGGACCGTGTCCCGGATCTGGATCTTCCTGCTGATGGTCCTCGCAGGAGCGCTTTCGGCCCTGCAGCCCGGCATTAACGCGCGGCTGGCCCAGAAGGTCGGCACTCTTGAGAGCGCCTTCGTCTCCTTTGCTGGAGGGGCTATATGCCTTATCGTAGCCGTTTCCGTTTTTGGGAGAGGGAACCTCAGGCACATTTCAGCGGCAGCCCCGTGGGAAGTCCTCGGAGGACTGATCGGCGCCGTTTATGTGACCTGCCTGGTTTTAGCGGTTCCACGCATTGGGACCGCCGCGGCGATGGCCGGGGCGATTGCCGCTCAACTGGCGGCAGGCCTGCTCCTGGATTCGATGGGTGCCTTTGGTTTCCAGAAAATGCCCCTGGATTTACCCCGTGCGGCCGGAGCTTTTTTCCTTGTCCTGGGATCCCTGCTGATCCTGCGAAAATAGAGATTCACGGAGGAAGATTCCTCGTCTGCATGGAACGGATACTGCAAAACTGGAGGAGGTCCAACCCAGATGGAGTGCGACAGGGGAGAGATTCTGAAAAGAGCCGCGGAAGAGGCTTGCCTGAACGAAAGACGGTATCACCTTTGCAGTCAGGGGACCCTGGCAGCCCTGATGCGGTCTTTTGGCATTCATAACCCGGACCTCCTGCGTGCCTCAACGGCCTTTGCCGGGGGAGGAGTCCGGCGGGGACACATGTGCGGAGCCCTTAGCGGCGCACTGCTGTTCATCGGGCTGCTGGCGGGAAGGGACGACCTGGAAATGAGGGAGCAGGCCGTGAGGGGATTGGGATATTGCGACAAGGTTTACCGGTCTTTCGAGGAAAGGTTCGGGACGGTTCTTTGCAGGCAGATCCAGAAGAAGCTCTACGGGAGAGAATATGAGCTGACCCGGCAGGAAGAGCGTGATGAAATGCATGCCCTCATGGAAAGAATGGAGTTCGCCTGTCCGCAGGTCTGCGGGGAAGCGGCGCGGATGGCGGCTTTGACCGCTTTTGAAATCCTCGAGGCCGGTCACCCGGTTGCGACTTCCCTGATCCGGCTGTTTCGCTGACCGAAAGCCGATTTCTTCAATCCTGGAGGCCTCCGAAACCCCGCGGGTTTTGGAGGCCTCTTGCGTGACCGGGGACAGTGTCTTATAATCGAAAAAAGATTGCATATGCAAGTATATTTGGAGGGGAACGAATGGATCGCCAGGAAAAATCATTCGGAAGGTGGATCGCGACCCTTTTCAGGAGGAGCCGTGTAACCCTCGACCGTGTCTTCGGGCCGATGGGGCTAGGAAAAGGGCTCTATCTTTACCTCGCGCTCCTTTCGCGGCAGGAGGGGCTCACACAGCATCAGCTTGCCGTCGAGCTGGCCTTTGACGAGGGGACTGTTGCCCGTGCAATCCAGCACCTCACGAGGGATGGGTGGCTGATCAAGAAAAGAGACGAAAAGGATGGCAGGGCGTTCCGTGTCTATCTCAGCGCGAAGGCTTTAGAAGCGATGCCGAAACTGATGCAGGAACTTGAGGCATGGAACAGCCGCCTCGTGAAGGGTTTCACCGCCGAGGAAAAGGACATGGCACTTCGGCTTCTTGTGCGGATGGCGGAAAATGCTGATCGGAAGGAAGAAGAGGGGGAATGACAGAAATGGAAAGCTTCATGGGAATGAAAGCAAAAGCGGAAGCACTGGATGCGAAGGATCCCCTGGGAGCGTTCCGGGAGCGGTTTGTGATCCCGCAGGGACGCGTGTACCTGGACGGCAACTCGCTGGGACTTCCCGCCAGGGATTCCATCGAGGGAGTTCTTCGCGTCCTCGAGGAATGGAAAACCCTGAATATCGACGGCTGGCTTGAAGGCCGGATTCCCTGGTTCAACCTTCCCGAGGAGATGGGGCGAAGGATGGCCCCCCTCGTCGGAGCACTGCCGCAAGAGGTTGTGATGTCGGGTTCCACGACCTCCAACCTCCACAGTCTTGTCCTTACCTTCTATCAGCCTGAAGGGAAGAGGAGAAAAATCCTGGCGGACGAGCTCAATTTTCCGTCAGACCTTTATGCCCTTGCGAGCGAAATCCGGCTGAAGGGAGGAGATCCCGCAACCGACCTGGTCCTCGCCAGGTCGAAGGACGGCAGCACGCTTGAGGAAGAGGATCTCATTGCCCTGATGGACGAAACTGTTTCCGTGGTCCTGCTGCCGTCTGTTCTCTATCGTAGCGGACAGCTTCTGGACATGGAACGGCTGACTCGGGCGGCCCATGAAAAAGGGATCTTCATCGGTTTCGACTGTGCCCACTCCGCTGGTTCCGTTCCTCACCGTCTTCACGATTGGGATGTGGATTTTGCTTTCTGGTGCAGTTACAAGCACCTGAACGGAGGCCCCGGAAGCCCTGCTTTCCTTTACCTGAATGAGCGGCATTTCGGGAGGGATCCGGGGCTTGCGGGGTGGTTCGGATATGTGAAAGAAAAACAGTTCGACATGAAGATCGATTTTGAGCATGCACAATCTGCCGGGGGGTGGCAGTTGGGCACCCCATCGGTTCTCTCGGCGGCAACACTTGAAGCGGCTCTGAAAATACAGGAGGAGGCAGGCATCGACCGGATCAGGGAAAAATCCCTCCGGTTGACGGATTTCCTGATCGAGCTGGTGGATGGCTTCCTGTCGGATGAACCGTACGAGTACTCAATCGGATCTCCCAGGGATCACGGGAGGCGTGGAGGACATCTGGCCATTGAACATCCCAGGGAGGCCTGGAGGATCTGCTGCGCGCTGAAAGCCCGCGGGATTGTCCCCGATTTCCGGCCTCCCCGCGTCATCCGCGTCGCTCCCGTCGCTCTTTACAACACCTTCACCGAAGTCTGGGAGCTTGCCCGTGCACTGAAAGAGATCATTGAAAAAAGAGAATTCGAACGGTTTCCCAAAGAGAGAAGCGCCGTTTCCTGAAGATCCGTCAAGATCGTGTTTGTCGGGGGGCCCGGGAATGCAACCGGGCCCCTTTCTTCTTGTCTCCAGCTTTATGATTTTAGCGTGATATACTATTAGCGCTTACCGATTAGGTGGTCGGACATCTGTATTCGACACGGAACGGAGGGATGGTTTGTGCCAAGCGGGGAACCCCTCTGGAAATTGGAGCAGGTGACGAAAACCTATTTAATGGGGCAGGTCCTGGTAACGGCTCTTCAGGAAACCTCGCTGGAGATCGCTGAAGGGGAGCTGATGGTCATCCTGGGGCCCAGCGGTTCGGGCAAAACGACACTTCTGAATCTCATCGGCGGAATGGATGTCCCGACCGAAGGCAAGATCTTTTACAGCGGGGAGAGCCTGGAAAAGGCGGACGAGAAACGCCTGACGGCCTACCGCAGGGATGTTGTCGGCTTCGTCTTTCAGTTTTCCAACTTGATTCCCGACTTAACGGCCCTAGAGAACGTTGCCCTTGGCGCCGCCCTTACCCAAAGGCCGCTGTCGCCGGAAAAGGTCCTGGAGGAAGTAGGCATGGCCGACCGGATGGGGCATTTCCCCGCTCAACTGAGCGGAGGCGAACAGCAGCGGGTTGCCATCGCCCGGGCCTTGGTCAAGAACCCCAGGCTGCTCCTTTGCGACGAACCAACGGGATCCCTGGATTGTTCCACAGGGAAGCGGATCCTTGAGCTCCTGGAAAGAGCGAACCGGATTTACGGGACAACGGTCGTGATCGTTTCGCACAATGCGGCCATCGGGAGGATGGCGAAACGGATCGCCAGGATGAGCAGCGGGCGGATCACGAGTTTTTCGGAAAACCCTTCCCCGGTTTCGCCGGGAGAAATCGAATGGTGAAGTCGCCTCTTCTGAACAAGCTCTTTCGAACGATCCACTCAACGCGGGGACCCTTTTTCGGTGTCGTTGCCGTCGTAGCGGTTGGCTTGTCCGTTTTTATCTCCATGGTGGCGGTTTCCGACAACCTCCTTCGTTCCAGGGAAAGCTTCTATCGACAGACTGACTTCGCGGACCTGTTTTTCCATGTCGTTAGGGCCCCGGAGGGGGTGGTCGAGAAGATCGCGGCGGTAAACGGAGTCTGCGGCGTCAGCGGACGGATCCAAAAGGACGTCTCTCTATTCCGTCCGGATGGAACCCGGGCAACGCTCCGCCTGACCGGCTTCAGGCTTCCAATGGAGAACGAATTGAATCGAATCCTTGTCCAAAAGGGGCGGCTTTTCGAGAACAATCCCGAAGGGGGAGTCCTGGAAATCCTCCTGAACCCGCAGTTCGCAAAAGCCAACGGGTTGCGCCCGGGGAGCACGGTGTCCGTCGCCGCAGAAGGGAAGGAAAAGCCCATGGAGGTCGTCGGAATTGCCGCAAGCCCGGAGTTCGTCTACGCCGTCAAGGACGCGGCGTCCGTTTTTGAAGACCCGTCCGGTTTCGGGGTCGCGATGATGTCCCTGAAACAGGCCCAACAAATCCTTGATTTCAGGGGATCGGTGAACCAAATCCTCGTTCGGATTGTGCCGGGAACCGATTTGAACCGCCTCAGGAAGGAAATCCGAACGATCCTTGAACCCTACGGAAACCTGGCGGATTACCCGCAGAAAGACCAGATCAGCGAGGCGATCCTGCGGGGAGAACTGGAACAGCTTCGGGTTGCGGCAACCTTTCTTCCATCTTTTTTCCTGGGGTTGGCCACCCTGATGCAAGCGGTATTTCTGGGCCGCCTGGTGAAGGCGGCGAGAACGCAGATTGGCCTGATGAAAGCCTTGGGATATGACAACGGACGACTCATGCTCCTTTACGGGGGCTACAGCCTGGCCTCCTCCGGGATCGGAGGTGGGGTCGGGATCGTGGCGGGATACGGGCTGGCGCGAGTTTTCACGCGCCTTTACGCAACCTATTTCAACCTGCCCCGCCTGGAAGCCGCTTTCAACCCCCGTTCCGCCGGCCTGGGGCTTGCCCTGACTCTTGCACTGGGCTGCCTGGCCGGCCTCCTGGGGGCAAGGTTTATCCTGGAGATTCGCCCGGCGGAGGCCATGAGACTGCCGTCCCCCCGCCGGACGGTAAAGCTCTTTCTGGAGGAATGGCCTTTTGTCTGGGAACGTCTTGACCTGGCTTCGAGGATGAGTCTGCGGTCAATCTTTCGGAACCGTTTCCGATCTGCGGTAACCTTTCTCGGTGTCCTTGTTTCGATCGGGATGCTCGTCGTGTCGCTCTTTACGCGGGATTCGGTGGAATCGCTATTTGACCGGCATTTCAACTGGGAACTCCGGTACGATCTCCTTGCCAGGTTTGCTTCTCCGGTCAAAAGCAGCGAGTTGCTGAACCTTGAGCGTTTGCCGGGCGTCCTCCGCGTGGAACCCCTGTTCGAGCTGCCGGTTCGTTTGACCTTCAGGGGGAGACACGAAGAAACGGTTGTTTTCGGAATCGTCCCCGGTCAATCGTTTTTTGGAATAAGCGACCATAGGAATCGCCCAAGGGGACTGCCGGTTTCCGGCCTGCTGCTGGATTGGAATTCCGCGCGCAAGCTAGGGGCAAGGCCGGGAGACATTCTGGAAATGGAAACGCTTCTCGGGAAAGGCCCCTCGAGAAAGGACAGGCTTACCGTGGCGGGACTTTGCCGTAAGTCGGTCGGAAGGGTTTCGTACCTGGATCTGCAAACCCTGAACTCGATCCTCCAGGAAACGGGGCTTGTGACGGGCGCCGCGATCAAAACCGGGTGGGGACAAAGCCTGAAGACCGAAAGGGCAATGACGGGGATGATCAACGTATCATCGGTCATCAGCCGTCAGAAGGAGCGAGAGTACATGGAGAGGAATCTCGCCTACATGAATCTTTCCGTTGCCATCCTCGTGGCTTTTTCAAGCCTCCTGGGTCTGGCGATCATTTTTAACGCCTCTGCCTTGGCCTTCTCCGAGCGGCGCAGGGACCTGGCCAGTCTCAGGGCCATGGGGTTTTCGAGGGGGGAGGTCGCGATGTTCCTTCTGAAGGAAAATCTACTCCTTCTTGCCGCGGGAACTTTTGCCGGGCTGCCGTTCGGCAGACTCCTGTCCGAGGGGTACGCGAGGGCGGTCCGCACGGACCTTTTCAGTTTTGCCGCGGTGGTTTTTCCCCGGACCTACCTGCTTGCTACAGCCGGGGGAGCGGCATTTTCTGCCCTGGCGTTCTTCCTCGGCCTTCGAAGTCTCAAGCAGCTGGACGTTGCGGAAATCGTAAAGGCCAGGGATTGAGGGAGGGAGACGAGGGTGAAAAAGATCCTATTTGGGACCCTGCTCTTCGGGGTGATCGCCGCAACACTCTGGTTTGTCTTCCTGAGGAGCGAAGAGGTCGAAACGGTCAGGGTCTCCCGCGGAGATCTTGTTCGAACCGTCGAAGAAGACGGGGTCGTTGAAGTGCCGGGCGATCGTAGAATGTACGCGACCCAATTGGCCCGTGTCCTGGATGTTCCCGTTGAGGAAGGGGATTCGGTCCTTCCTGGAACGGTCCTGGTCCGGATGAAGAACGCGGACCTCGATGTGCGGATTCATGAGACCCGGACCCTTCTCGACCAGGCAATACGGGACCGCCAGGGAGCGTCTGCCCTTGTCGAATCGACCCGCCTGCTTCTCTCTGACGCAGCCCGCGTTGCCGCCAGGAGGAAGCGGCTGTACGAAGCGGGGGCGATTTCCCTTTCAGAGTTCGAGGAGGCTGTTTTAACTCTGGAGAGGCTGGAAAAGGATCTAGAAAGGCATCAATCGGCGGTAGATTCCGCCGCAGTCCTGGAATCGGGCTTGAAACGGACGGTTCTGGAGTTGCAGGCAAAAGGAGCCGAACTCGTTGTCAAAAGTCCGATCAAAGGGATCATCCTGGAGCTTCCGCCGGAAAAAGACCGGGTACTACAGCCGGGAGACCACGTCGCGACGGTGGCCCCCGAGGCCAGGATGGAGGTGGTTTCAGATATCCTGAGCGATGCCATGGGAAACGTAGCGGTCGGCCAGAAGGTCAGGGTGACCGCCCCGGTTCTCGGAAGCCAGGTATTGGAAGGCAAGGTTGCAAAAATTTACCCACAGGCCTTTGAAAAAATGTCGGCTCTTGGTGTAGTGCAGAGACGTGTGAAAGTCAGGATCGATCTTCCGTACAGCCCCAGCCTGAAGCCTGGATTTGAAGTCAGGGTTGCCATCGAGACCGAACGCCATCCCGGGGTCCTTCTCCTCCCGATTGAATCGGTCCGCACGACGGAAAGCGGGGAGCGATTTGCGATGAAGATCGAGAGGAACCGGATCAAGTCCGTTCCGATCCGAACTGGACTCGCGGACCGGCGTTCAGTGGAAATCCTGGAGGGGCTTCACGAGGGGGACGAGGTTGTTCGAGATGCAGGCCTCGACCTCGATGAGGGAAGGCGGGTTCGGGTTCAGAGATAAAACAGGCGAACCAGGAGTACGGCCACGAAAATGAAAAGAACGGTCATGAATCCGCCGGCTCGGATGAAATCAACGTTTCTGTATCCCCCGGGGGAGAGCAGAAGAGCGTTCACCTGGTGCGTCGGGAGGATGAACGAGTTCGCGACGCAGATTGCCACCAGCATTGCGAGTCCCCTGGGATCGACTCCAGATTCTTGCCCGACGAAAATCGCAAATGGAACCAGCAGGACGGTGGCGGCGACGTTGGACATGAAAAGGGAAAAAACGCTGGAGAGCAACGCGATCACGAGAAGGATCACCGTCAAAGGTTTTCCTGCAAGGAAATGGGACATTCGTTCAGCGAGAAACCTGGCGGCCCCGGTATGGTCCATCGCGAGTCCCAGGGGAATTAAGCCGGCCAGGAGGAAAACCGTTTTCCAATCAATAGCTGCGTAGGCTTCATCCATTGACAGGACCCCGAAAAGCACCATAGCCAGGGCTCCGCTAAGCAGGGATAGGGAAAGCGGAAACCCGGAAACCGAAAGACCGATTGCGCCCAGGAAACAGGCGACAGCAGTGATTGTCTTTTCCTCTTTCATGGGCTGCCCCGAAAGCGGCGTGACAAGAGCGATTCCTTCTTCCCTTCCCAGTCTCCGGAGGTTGTCCCACGGCCCGTGTACCACGAGCGCGTTTCCCGGGCGCAAGGGGAAGTCGGAAAAGTCTTCCCGGAAAACTTTTTCTCCTGATAGCAGGACTAGCGGCTCCACGCCGTAATTTTTCCTGAGGGCCATCTGACGGATAGTTTTACCCGAGAGCGGAGAGCGAGGCAGGATGACATACTGGGCGAAAGAGGCGTTTTCAAGCAACAAGATCTGCTCCCGGTCGGCTTGGTGATCCAGCATCCGCAGCCCGAACTTCTCGGCAAAAGCCCTGCATTCTGCCTGCGTGCCCGCAAGCCCCAGGACCTGCCCTTCCCTGAAAAGGAACCTGCGCCAGGGGGCATAGGTGGCTTTGTTTTTTTCTTCCACGAAAAGCAGGTGCAAGCCCCATTCCTGCCAAAGGCGGATCCCTTCCGGCGTTTGCCCCGCAAGGGAGGATCCGGGCAAGACCTCCAGCCGGAAGATTTCACTCGGGAGTCCCCAGTTCTCGATAAGGCGTTCGCTCTCGCTGATTTCCCGGTTTCCGGGGGTTCCGGGCAGCAAGGCTTTCCCGAAGAAGAGAAAATAGAGAATCCCGCTGGTCAGCAGGACAATTCCGACAGGGGTAACGCTGAAGAGGCCGAGCGGGGCAAGGCCACCCTGCCTGAGCAAATCGTTCAGGATAATCATGGGGCCGGATGCGACGAGGGTCAGGGTGCCCCCGAGGATTGCAGAAAAACCCATTGGGATGAGGAGGCGTGAAGCAGGAATCTTCGTTTGCCTGGAAATTTCGAGGAGAACGGGTAGAAAAAGAGCAATGGCCCCGATGTTCTGCATGAAAGCGGAAATTGAGCCAACGAGCGCCGAGAAGAAAACGATCAGGCGTTTTTCGTCCGAACCGGCCAGGCGGACAAGCGGGCGTGCAATTCTGCCCATCAGGCCGGTGCACTCGATTCCCGCGCTCATCACCATGACGCCCATTAGGGACAGGACCGCATTGCTGGAAAGGCCCGAAAAGGCCTGTTTCGCATCGATGAGCCCGAGCCAGGGGAGGGCAAGCATGACCAGGATTGCCACGATGTCGGAGCGCAGCCATTCAGTGATGAACAGGGTCATCGAGGAGGCCAGCACAAGGAAAGTCAGGGCAATTTCCCGCGTCATCCCGGGCCCCCATTCAGAGACCAGCAAGGGAGAGGGCTGCAAGAACGGCCGCCAGAAGCGCAGCGACCGCGGTCACTACCTTCCACCTGGAAGTGCGGAGGAGTTCAGGCAGCGTGATATCCCCGAAATTTCCCCACCGGAGCACGGAAGGTTCGATTCGGTGGTAGATTTCCGAATAGAATGCGGCTCCCAAAAGCATTCCGCCGACTCCTCCGAAAAGCGCGTCCAGCGAACCTTGCCCTGCGGCTCCAGCGGCGGTCCCAGGGCAGTAGCCCAAAAGACCGAAACCCAGCCCGAAAATGAGCCCCCCGATGACGGAAGACCCGAAAGAGCCGTGCTTGGGATGAAGAGCCACAAGGTTGAACCGAAGAAGAATCTGGATACCCAGCATCCCGGTCAAAACAGCCGAGAGCATGACCTTCAGGACCGTGAAATCCAGGAGCAGAAGCTGGCCGATGATGGTCTCGTAACGGGTGACGCCTCCTTTCTGGAGGAGAAAACCGAAGAGGATGCCGAGGATAAGAGCGGCCGGTTTTTTCGCCGGATCAGGCAGCGGAAGATGAATTCTTTCCATTCTCATCGCCTCCTACCTTCCCGGCAGAGAAAAAAGCAGGATGGCTGAAAGGATCCCGCCAGCAAAGAAAGCGGCGGAGGCGAGCCAGCTGCTGAGAGCCAGCTGCAGGCATCCGCTGATGCCGTGTCCGCTTGTGCAGCCGCCGGCCCACCGCGAGCCCAGTCCGACAAGAAAGCCTCCTGCAAGAGCCGCGCCAAGACGGCGGGAAATTCCGGTGCCGAAAATGGCGGTCCACAGGGAGGGAACCCATTCGATTCGGAAGGTCCCGCTGGAAAACGCGGCAAGAAAGGCACCCAGGGGGATTCCCGCGACGAAAACCCATTCCCAGTCGATCACCGGGGGGAAAAGCCGGTAGTATGGTTTCTCAGCGGCGGCGTTACCCCGAAGGGCTTTTTCAATCAGGCCGCTCGTCCGTGTGAAGGCTGTCGAGCACCCGATTGGTTTGTCGAGCAAAAGAAAGGTCAGGCATTCCAGAAGTCCAATGGCGACCCCGACTGTGATGGCAGGCCATCGCGGCATGGTGAGCCAGCTCATGGAATCACCTCCAGTCGTCGGAAAGGGTGTTTCCGCTTCTTTGCCCCATAAAGCGCGGACCGTGAGGCGAGACGCAGAGGGGACAGGCCGGGGCAAGCCCCGCCGAGGCAAATCCCATCATTCCTCCCGCAAGGTTGTAGACGTTTTTGAAGCCCCTTTGAAGGAGAAGGCTTGCCGCGAGGCTAGACCGATGCCCGGTTCCGCACACCGTGACAATCCTGGATCCGGGATCCAGTTCCTCGAACCGGGTTCTCAGATCCGGCACCGGGATGTTCACTGCCTGGGAGAGGTGAAAGCCCTCGTATTCGGCAGGAGAGCGGACATCGAGGATCGTGAAAGATGCTGCGGCCGAGGAGATCAGGTCCTGGAGCTCAAAAGGGGAAATCTGAGGCACATGCCAAGTCGGCAGCCCGGCTTTGGCCCAGGCGAAAATTGACCCCTCCAGTGCCGCTGTGACACGGTCCAGGCCGACCCGCCTTAGCCAGGTGGTTGCGGCTTCTACGGTTTCCGGGCGGTCGGACATTAGCAGAATTTCCTTTTCCGGCGGCAGGATCCAACCGGCGAACGTGGCGAAATTCCCTCCCAGGTCCAGGTTGATTGACCCCGGGATGTGGTTGCCCCCGAAGCCACTGTAATCTCGAATGTCCAGCACGATTGTCTCCGGAGAAGCCATCTTTTCAGAAAAGGAACCTGGATCGAGGAACACCGGCAGAGGCAGGGAAGCGACGAGAACCGGCCCTTCCCGGTTGATGCGGCTGCATCGGCCGAAATGATCCGGTGCGGCTGGCATACCCGAGGTCAGCGAGTGCACAAAAGCTTCCCGATCGGTTTTCCGGAGGGCCTCGTTGAAACGCCTTTCGTAGCCGATAGTGCTTTCTCTCTTGGCTCCCATGGAACGGCCGCAAAGGGAGCCCGAACCGTGGGCTGGGTAAACCTCGCAAAAATCGGGGAGAGCCAGGATTTTCGAGTGGAGGCTTTCGTAAAGGAGCCTGGCGAGTTCAACGGCTTTTCCGGGGAAAAGATCCGGCCTCCCGACATCCCCGACGAAGAGAGTGTCCCCGCAGAAAATGGATACGGGCTCCGGTCCCCGGGCAAAATCGCGGGCGACATAGGTGACATGTTCCGGGGTATGTCCGGGAGTTTCGAGGACTTCGAGACGGACGTCCTCCAGCTGCAGCGAGTCCCCCTCGGACACAGGAATGTGTTCAAAGGCTGCGCCTGCCCTTTTCGGAATGACGATCAAAGCTCCTGTGGCCCTTGCAAGATCAAGGTGCCCGGAAACGAAATCCGCGTGGAGATGGGTCTGGAGGATGTGGGTAATTTTAAGATTCAGGTCCTTGGCGGCCTTGAGGTAGATTTCGATGTCCCGTCTGGGGTCGATGACTGCGCAGGTTGAAGAGGCACCCAAAAGGTAGGACGAATGGGCAATCCCAGGGAGAAAAAACGACTGTACAATCATGAGGCTCCCTCCTTTCGATAGATGATGAAGTGTTCTTATATTAACACGGAGAAACGAAAAAACGAGGGGCTGCCTGCCCGTGAATAGCCGGTGTGAAAGGGACTTTTTGTGTTAAAGTCAGGGAAAACAAAGGAAGGTCATATGCTGCAACAATTCAATCAAGCAGGGGGGATCTTGGGAAATGCTCACCCAATCCGTAGCGTTCGGTTCTTTTCATAACCCCGTGAAGATCTTTTTCCGCCCGGGCGCCCTTTCTGAACTGCCCGGCGTGTTCCAGGCCGGAGAGGTGCCCTTGATCGTGACGGACCCGGGGATCGAGAGAGCGGGAATCCTGGACCGTGTCTGTCGTGTCCTGGATGAAGCCGGCTTTCGGTATGCCGTTTTCGCAAGGGTCGAGAGTGATCCCTCGATTGAAACGGTCGAAGCTGCTGCGGCTTTCTATCGGGAGAAGGGATGCGGCCCCGTCATCGGGCTTGGAGGAGGCAGCAGCATGGATGCCGCCAAGGCGGTCGCCGTGGTTGTTTCGACGGGTGAAAACATCCGGGCTTTCCGGAAGGGGCCGATCGCGTCGCCTGTTGTTCCGCTGGTTGCCATCCCGACAACCGCCGGGACCGGTTCGGAAGTGACCGGGGTCATGGTCGTCAGCGATTTGCAGGAAAAGGTGAAGATGGTCCTGCGGGGCCCTTCTCTTTTCCCGAAAGTCGGGATCCTTGATGCAACCCTGCTGGAGGGGATCCCTTCCCGTGTGGCTGCCGCTACGGGAAGCGATGCCTTCGTTCATGCGATCGAGGCCTACCTTTCCCGAAAGGCCACCGCCGTAACGGATGCGCTGGCACTGGAAGCTGTACGGCTTTTGGCCTCGAACATCCGGCGGGTTGTTGCCGACAGCAGGGACATTTCGTCCCTGCACGCGATGCAGATGGGGAGCTGCATGGCCGGCCTGGCATTTTCAAACGCCGGGCTTGGGCTCGTGCATGCTCTCGCTCACCCTGTCGGGGCGTTTTACCATGTCCCTCACGGGATCTGCTGCGGGATGTTCCTCCAGCCCGTTCTGCGCTTCAACCTGCCGGTCTGCGCTGAGAAACTGTCGCAGATGGCCGTTCCCCTGGGACTTGAAGCAGGAAGGGAGAATGCTTTTTCGGGAGCGAAACGGGTCATCGGGAACCTGGCGGAAATCTTCGACGAAATCGGAATTCCCGGGAACCTGCGGGAAATGGGCATTCCGGATTTCCAGGTGAACGACGCGATGCTGGACGATGCCATGGGGGCCGTCCCGAGAAGCCTGAATGCAAGGGAATCCACACGGGAGGATTTGCGGGCCCTTTTTGAGGCGGTGAAGTGAAAGGAGCCGGGAAAAGGGTCCCCCTTTTTCCGGCTCCTTTTCGGGAACAATCAGGATTTTGCCTTTTCGATGATTTCCCGGGCAATGGTTTCGGCGCCTGCACCCTTGCTTTTGACCAGTTCATCGATGACCGATTCGGAAATTTCGTAATCGGCAATCTTGAAGATCGCAGCACAAACATACTGGATTGCCTTTGCCTCTTTTTCCCTTGCTCTCGCTCTCAATTTCCGGGCCTTTTCCTGGGCTTCCTTCAGGCGTTCTTCCAGTGGGCGCCGAACTCGAGTTCCTTTCTTCACGGGTTCCTTCGCGTCGTTCATGCGGAACACTCCTCTCAAGGCATTTTTGGGATGGCGGAAATAAGCATTCTTCCTGAAAGTATAGAAATAAAAAAAGGGATTTCAAGTGTTTTATTGGAAAACAGTTGGGAAAAATACCATTGAAATCGTCAAAATGAATAAACCCGAAACCCCTTGATCCTGGAATTGGATGGAGTGCTTTTTCTGAAACGGAGGCAGATGGAAATATGACCCTGGGAGAGCCCATCTTATGCGAAGTCCTGGAAAACCCGCGCTCCTCGAACGTGCGCCTGCGCTTCTCAAAGAACGGGGTCTTGACGGTCGTTGTTCCTTACGGCTTCAGTAAGAGCCGGATTCTGGAAATCCTGGAAACAAAACGGGAATGGATCCGAAAACACTGGGCCCTTTTGAAGCGCGTTTCCTTCGAGTCTTCCGGGGCAGGACCCGAGCGGATCGATCTGGCTGCATTTGGAGAATCCTGGGAGGTTCACTTTACCCAAAACGACAGGGGTGCCGGCGGACTATGCGAGGACAAGGAAGGCCGTAGACTCCTGGCCCGCGGGGCCCGGCAGGACAGGGAGACGCTGGGCCGGTTGCGGCAATGGCTCGTGAAACGCTGCCGTGCAGGCTTCGGTCCCTGGTTGGATGGACTCTCGAGGGCGCATGGGCTGCCCTACAGGAAAATGGCTGTAAGAATCCAGAAATCCCGCTGGGGCAGCTGTTCCGCTAAAAAGACGATCAGCCTGAACGCAAAGCTGGCCTTTCTTCCGGCAAACCTCGTGGAGTACGTCTTCTGCCACGAATTGTGCCACACCCTGCACCTCAATCATTCACGGGCCTTCTGGGAGTGCCTGGAAAGGATTCTCCCAGGAAGCCTGACGATGAGAAAGGCTCTGAGAGGTTGCGAACCCCTCGTCCCAGGCTGGCTTGAGGCGCCGAAAAGCCCTTCAGAAACTCCCCCCGGGGGGCATTTGACATTTTATCTTCAGTAAGTATTCTATTTGAAGAAGGATCTTCGAAATTGGGGGGTGAAGGCACAATGCCGGAAGGAATCCAGGATGTCCTGGCCCGCCTGGCCGAAGTTTCATCGAAAGTAGCCCCTCAGCAGCTCAGGCTGGCCCGGTTCATTCATTCGAACCCCCGCAAGGTGGCTTTTATGAATTCCGTGAAACTGGCCCAGGAAGCAGGGGTCAGCAACCCGACGGTGATCCGCCTGGCGATCCGCCTGGGGTTTTCCGGTTTTCCCGAATTCCAGAAAGCCCTGCAGAGGGAAACCGAACGCCGGTACGACTCCCTCGAACGGTTTTTGGACGATTCCGCTCCAGGGGAGGAAGACTTCTTTCAAAAAGTTCTCTCCCTGGAGTTCCACGTGCTGAGGGAGATGAAAGAGAAACTATCCCGCGAGGCGGTTTCCCGGGCCGTCACTTTGCTTGAAAGCCCCGGGGAAGTTTTTGTGGTGGGTCTTTTGGCAAACACCTGCCTGGCGGAATACCTGTCCTATTTCCTTTCCATTCTCCGGGACAACGTGCATGTCCTGAGCCGTTTCGACCACGAAGCCTACGGGAAGATCAGGGCGGCGCGGAAAGACTCGGTGGCCGTGATCTACAGTTTCCCTCGGTATCCCTCGGGGACACAGTCTTTGGCAAAACTTTGCCGTGCCCAGGAAATCCCGGTGATCGGGATCACCGACAGCGTCATGTCGCCGCTGGCTCCCTTTTCCGATGTCCTGCTGGAGGCGCCGATGAAATTCATCACGTTCATCGATCCCTGCGCGGGGGCCTTTGCCCTGACGCATGCTCTCCTGACCGCATTTTTCATGAACCACCCCGAGAAAATGAGGCAGAAGCTGAAAGAGTTCGAAACTTTCGCTTCGGGAAGGGATCTTTTCGAGAGGAAGGACATCGACATCACCACTCTGTTGTGATCCGAAAAACCGGAAATTCCCATCGAGGAGGGAAAGAAGATGAAGGTGCTGTGCATTTCGCAGGAACAGGTCGAATCGCTCGGGATCCCGGTTTCAGAAGTCATGGAAGCAGTGGAGCAGGGGTTCGTGCTGAAAGGCCGCAAACAGATGGAGATGCCCGCGAAAATCGGCATCCATCCCCGTCCCGATTGCTTTATCCATGCAATGCCCTGCTGGGTGGGCGGCGATGTCGACGCGGCCGGGATCAAGTGGGTCGCGGGGTATCCGATCAACCAGGCCGCCGGCCTGCCCTACATCACCGGCATCATGGTGGTGAACGATCCGCAGACGGGTTTTGTCAAAGCCATCATGGACGCGAACTGGATCACGGCATGGAGGACTGGAGCCGCCAGCGGAGTCTGCGCGAAATACCTGGCCGACCCGGATTCGGAAACCATCGCTGTCATCGGGCTCGGGGTCCAGGGGCGGACCAACACCGTTGCCCTTCTGGAAGCCCTGCCGATGGTGAAAAAGATCCAGGTCTACGATAATTACCCGGGACAGTTTGAAAAATACAGGGCCTTCGTGGCGCCTTTTTTGAAGGGGCAGCAGATCATTCCTTGCGGAAGTGCCGAGGAGGCGGTCAAGGAAGCGGACGTGGTCGTGACCTGCACGCCGATCGTCGCGAATCCGAAACGTTTTGTCCGCTCCGAGTGGCTGAAGGACGAGATGCTGGCGATTTCCGTCGACTATGATTCCGCCTTTGATGCCGACGTCATGACCGGGACGACCGCTTTCGTTTGCGACGACCTGCACCAGTACCTCTGGACCCAGGAACACGGGGTCTATTTCCAGGAAGGATACCCGAGAGAAGGGCAAATCACGGGGGACATGGGGCAGGTTTGCGCAGGGCTCGTAAAACCCGCACGGGAGGGCCGCCGGGGCGCCGTTCTCATGGGAATTGCCAGCCATGACGTGATGACCGCCCGCCTCATCCTGGAAAAGGCCAGGGAAAAGAACGTCGGTACGACCGTGGAGCTTTAGGGCCTCCCTTAGGAGAGAAAACCAGGCGGGGTTCCGAGGCATTTCGGCCGCGGAACCCCGCTTTTTTGCCAAAAGGCGGCCGCCTGTCGAGTCCCGGGGTTACAATCAAAAACACGGATTGGGGGAGGGGGCCCAGGAATGAAACTGCGTTTCAGGGAAGGCCAGGAACGGCTGCTGGGCTTCAGCACGGCAGGCCTCGGACTGGAATTCATGGACCACACCGTCAGGTATGACCAGCTGGTTCACATCCCGGGATTCGGCGTGAGCACGATCCTGGTCCGGCATTTGATCCGCCCCTTGCTCCGGGAACCGGATAGTCCGCCATGGTGCAGGCTCGCCTTTTTTGCCCTAGCCTGGCAGAATTCCCGGAATAGACGAATCCTTGTGACGGCCGCGGTGATCGAAAAGGAAGGGAAGGTTCTCCTTGCCCAGAGAGAACCGAAAGACCGGCTTGCGGGCAAATGGGAATTCCCCGGAGGAAAGGTCGAACCGGGGGAAACCCCGCAGGATTGCCTTGCCCGCGAGATCCGGGAGGAGTTGGGGATCGAGGTGCAGGTAGGGGAATTCCTCTGCTCCAGCCGTTTCGACTACGACCACGCCTCAGTCGAGATCCTCGCGTACCGCTGCAGTTGGCTTGCCGGCCGGATCCAGCGGAATGTTCACCAGGCCCTCCAGTGGGTTTTTCCGGAGGATCTTGCGAAGGTGGACCTGGCGGAGGCCGATCGGCCGATCGCGAGATGCCTACTCCGCAAGTAAGCCCAAGGCCAGCCTTACTATCCGTCCCTGGTTTCGCTATTGGTTTTAAAGTTCATTATCAGCTTACGAAATAAGGGGGCAAGGCCTTGACAAGGGGAAAAGTGGGCTCATAATGGCCATTAAATTTTGAGAACGGGGTGAGCGGGGTGAATCGGGAAACGCAGGCGGTTCGGGTCACGTGGCTTGGGCTCTTCGTCAACACGGGCCTGACCCTCTTCAAGTACGCGGCAGGGTTCATGGGCAACAGCGCGGCCATGATCGCCGACGCGACGCACTCTCTCACGGACCTCGCAACGGATATCGTCGTCATCCTCGGATTCCGGATCATCAGGAAACCCGCCGACGACACCCATGACTACGGGCACGGCAAAGTCGAGGCGCTGCTCGCGGGCCTCTGCGGCATCACCCTGATCGCGGCCGGGGTCGGAATCTTCTGGTCCGGCACCCATACGATCTGGCATTTTTTCACGGGAGAACCCATCGAGCGTCCGGGCCTGATCGCCTTCGTCGCGGCCATCCTCTCGGTCGTTTCCAAGGAGTGGCTATACCGCTACACGATCGGGTGGGGAAGGAAGCTCAACAGCAATGCCGTGATCGCGAAGGCCTGGGATCACCGTTCAGATGCCTTTTCTTCGATCGGGACGACGCTCGGGATCGGCGGTGCTGTCTTTCTCGGTGAAAAAGCCCGAATCCTCGACCCCCTGGCGGCGGTCATCGTCAGCTTCTTTATCATCAAGGCCGCTGTTCCGATCCTGAAAGAATGCATGGACGAACTGCTGGAAGCCTCCCTTTCAGGAGAAAAGGAAATGGAACTTCACGATTTGATCATGAGCGTGGAAGGCGTCAGGGGCACTCACAAGCTTCGGACAAGAAAGATCGGGCCCGTAATCGCCATCGACGTGCACATCCTGATGGACGAGTCGCTTTCTCTCGTGGAGGCCCATGATATTTCCGCAAGGGTCGAACACCTCCTGAGAGAGAATTTCGGATCCGGAACCTACATCTCGCTTCACATGGAGCCGGTTTCCTATTACGCCGCTGCCGGAGCTCGGCAGTTGACCGAAACGAAAACCTCCGACCGCGTAGAATAAACTGAAGCGTTTGGTGCGTTTGAAAGTGAGCTTGCTCTCAGGTTTTTGACAGGAGGAGCGAAATTGCGCCTGAAGATCGCCCCGGGAATTTACCGGAAATATCCGCAGGTCGAGGTCGGCTGGCTAACCGCCGACATCCATCCAGTGCCGATGGACCCCAAGGTTGAACAGTGGAAGGGTTCCCTTGCGGCCTGGCTTTCCTCCAGGGGGATTACCCTGGAGAACCTCTCCTCCTGTCCGGAGGTGGCCCGATGGAGACAGGTTTTCGGTTCAATGGGGGTCAAACCCAGTAAATACAGGTGCTCGCTGGAGGCCCTGCTTCGGCGTGCTTTGAAGGAAAACTCCCTATGGACCGTCAATAGCGTCGTCGATCTATACAACTGCGTTTCTGTGCAAACGCTTTCCCCGATGGGCGCTTTCGACCTGGAAAAGGTCAGCGGCGATATCGAACTCCGTTTCGGCAGGGAAGGAGAGATCTTCTCCCCCTTGGGCAAGAGTGACGAAGAAACCGTTACCTGCGAACACGTGGTTTATGCCGATTCGGAAAAGGTCTGCTGCTGGCTGTGGAACCACAGGGACAGCCGGCTTGTGGGCATTGATGAGAATTCCCGAAGCGCCGTCTTTTTCGTTGATCGAGCCTTCTCTCCCACGGCATTCACGGTGGGAAACGCCCTGGATCTTTTGGAAGAAAGACTCGAACAAACCGGGGCCCGGGTAAAGGGAAAAGGGGTCTGCTCAGCTTCCGAGCCAGACCAGCGAATTTTCTAAAAGCAGAACGCACCGGGAGTCCTCTGGGAAGTCAGGAGAATAGCAGGATCAGGTTCAGGGCTGTCACGACCAGGGCGATGCCCCACAGGAGGGCATTGTCTAGAACCGAGTTCGCGAATCGTCCCATGACTTTCCTGGATGAAGTCAGCAGGATCTGGCAGACGATCGTGACGGGAAGCTGGACACTGAGGAGCATCTGGGAGTAGATCAGCCCGCTGAAGGGGTCCTTGACGAAAAAAAGGATCAGGCATCCCAGCCCCAGGGTGAGAAAGACCCCGAAACGGCTGTGGCGGTCCCGGATGTTGTAGGGTTCCCGGAAAATCCCCGCCATGATCGAGCCGCCGGCCATTCCGGCAGTCACACTGGAGGAAAGGCCCGAAAACAGGAGGGCCAGGCAGAAAACCAGGGCCGCCGCGTTCCCCAGGAGAGGACGCAAGAGGCTTTGTGCCTGCCCGAGCTCAGTAACCCGGATGCCCGCAGAGAAAAAGGTCGCGGCGGAAAGCAGGATCATTGCGCTGTTGATCGCCCAGCCGATTCCCATGGAAAAGATCGTATCCATCCATTCGTAGCGTAGCTGCTTTCGTATGGCGGATTCGTCCAGGAGATGCCACTCCCGGCTCTGGATCACCTCGGAATGGAGGAAGAGGTTGTGGGGCATGACGACGGCCCCTAGAACGCTCATGACGATCAGCATCGACCCCTCCGGGACCGCCGGGACGACCCACCCCCTCAGCGCCATCGTCCACGGAACCTTGACCAGGCTTAGCTCGAAGAGGAAAGACAGGCCGATGAGGGAGACGAAGGCGATGATCCACTTCTCGAGCTTGCGGTAGGAGTTCGTCAGGAGGGCCCAAAGGGAAAAGGCGGTGGCGAGAACCCCGCCCAGGGGAAGCGGCAAGTGGAAAAGGAGCTCCAGGGCGATGGCCGCCCCCAGGATTTCTGCCAGCGCGGTGGATGCGGCGGCTCCAAGGGCGCTGACCTGGAGCGTCCTGGAAAGCCAGGCAGGGAGGTGTTCCGTGGCTGCTTCGGAAAGGCAGAGCCCCGTAGCGATCCCCAGGTGGGCCGCGTTATGCTGCAGCAGGATCAGCATGAGCGTGGACAGCGTGACGATCCACAGCAGGGAGTAGCCGAAGCCGGATCCGGCGGCCACGTTGGCGGCCCAGTTCCCGGGATCGATGAAGCCAACGGTCACGAGGATCCCGGGCCCAATATAGCGGAGAAATTCGAGGGCTGCCCGGGGCTGGGGTTCCCGACCGCGAAGGAATGAACGAAAGGAATTCAACCGTGACATCCGTATTACCTCGAATTGTGGGGATGCGGACCAGTTCCATCTTAGGGTCTGGCCGTGCTTTTTGCCAGCCTGGGGAGGCGATCACTTGACGGGAGAAGAACGAGAAAGGCAACTTCGGGGTTGCGGCTTTCCTTTCGAACTCCTTGAAAACAGGGTCCGGATCCGGAGCGCTTCCGAGGGGGCGGCCTACTGGGGAATCGAGCTGGGAGCCACGGCTCCCGCCCTTATCCTTCACGCACAAGGCCGTTTTTTACTCCTGGTCGTTTCCGGGGCGGTCCAGAAGGTTGATTTCGCCGCGCTCGGCCTGGAAACGGGAGAAGAAGGAATGAGGCTGGCCGCTTCCGCGGAAATCCAGGAACGGTTCGGACTGAAGCCCGGGGAAGTTCCTCTCTTTGGCCTGGGCCTCAAGACGCTGGTTGACCGGAAGCTCCTCGCATACGATTTTATTTACGGGGGGTCAGGGGATCCCTTCCGAACCCTGAAAATTGCCCCGGGAGCCTTGCTGGTGCTGAACGAGGAAAGTCAGCTGATCGATGTGCCTGCCATGCCTTGAGGAAGATACGGGAAAGGGGGAACGCGCATGCGAAGCCGATTGACGGCAGCGGCGGCGGTGTTGGGGGCCCTGGTGGGACTCGGGCTGGCCCTCGCGGGTTTTTTTGTCGGAGAAGCCCTGAAGGAGGCCCGGTCCGCGGAGCGGTTCGTGACGGTCAGGGGATTTGCGGAAAAGAACGTTGAAGCGGACCTGGTCATCTGGCCAATCACCTTCCGGGATACGGGAAACGACCTTTCGGAACTTCAAAAGCAGGTGGATTTTCACAAGTCGGAGATCCGGGCATTCCTGGCAGCGGCGGGGTTCAGGCCCGAGGAGATTTCCGAGATGCCTCCCCAGGTGACCGACCTGAAGGCCCAAGCCTACGGTGACGGGCAGAAACGGGAATACCGCTACATTGCGACAGCGACAATCACCCTTCGGACCCCCGATATCAAGGCGGCCAAGAAGGCGATGGAGGACTCCGGGAAACTGGTCCTCCGCGGCATCGTCCTGGCCGAGCAGGATTATGCCCGCTCCACGGAGTTCCTCTTCACGGGACTCAACGACATCAAGCCCGCGATGATCGCCGAAGCGACGAGAAATGCCAGGGAAGCAGCGGAACAGTTCGCGCGGGATTCGGGGGCTCGCGTGGGCAGCATCAGGAGGGCTTCCCAGGGGCTCTTTACGATCGAAGATCGGGACAAGGGTTCACCGGATCACAAGAAGGTGCGGGTTGTGACCACAGTGGAATATTTCCTGTCAAGCGATTGAAAATGAACGAACGTAAGGCGTTGTCCACGATCGCGCGAATCCGGTTGAATAGGACAAGGCCCGGATTCGCGCCCCAGATATTGAACTAAAAGGCCATCATGGTTTACAATCTCTCCCAGAGCAGAGATCTTTCAAAAAAGAGGAGAGAGAACATCCATGGGTGCCACAAAGGTTGTCATTGCGTTAGGAGGCAACGCCCTCCAGGAGGCAGGGACCCCTCCGACTGCCGAAGCGCAGTTGGAAGTGGTGAAGAAGACCGCGGGGTATCTGGCGGAAATCAGCAGCCGAGGCTATGAGATGGCCATCGTTCACGGCAACGGTCCGCAGGTGGGACGGATCGTCCTTGGGCAGGAAATCGCTTCCAGGGAGAACGAGCAGACTCCTGCAATGCCGTTTGATGTTTGCGGGGCAATGAGCCAGGGATACATCGGCTACCACATCCAGCAGGCGCTTCGGGATGCCCTTAGGAACCGCAACCGCAACGTCCCGGTTGTCACGATCGCCACGCAGGTGGTCGTGGATCCGAACGACCCGGCCTTCAAGAACCCCACGAAGCCCATCGGCCCCTTCTATACCGAGGAAGAAGCCCGCAGGCTGGAGGCGGAGAAGGGCTATACGATGAAGGAAGACGCCGGCAGAGGGTGGAGGAGGGTGGTCCCCTCCCCGGAACCGAAGAAGATCGTGGAGTTATCCGCCATCAAGCGGCTTTGGGATACGACGATCGTCATTACCGCCGGCGGAGGCGGGATCCCGGTCATTGAGAATATGGACGGCTCACTAACGGGGGTTGCGGCGGTTATCGACAAGGATCTTGCGGCCGAGCGCCTTGCCGAGGATATAGAGGCGGACATCCTCCTGATCCTGACGGAAGTCGATAAGGTCTGCCTGAACTTCAAAAAGCCGGACCAGAAAGTCCTCGATCACATGACCGTTCCAGAAGCCATCCGCTACATGGAAGAGGGGCATTTCGCTCCCGGCAGCATGTTGCCCAAGGTCATGGCTGCGATCAAGTTCGCCCGTACGTTCCCAGGCCGGAAGGCGATCATCACTTCGCTCTACAAGGCTGTCGAGGCCCTGGAGGGGAAAGAAGGCACGGTCGTTACGATGGCCTAGAATCAGAGAACAGAAGTCCGGCGTTCCCCTGGCCAGGGGAACGCCGGACTTCTGTTTTTCTTACGGTAGAATAAAGAAAGTTTCGAAAACGTGTTTCTCCAAGGCCGGGCCCCATCCCCGTGAGGACCGGGTTTGGGAGAAGAAGGCAGCGCTTTTCCGGCGGCCGTGCGGATGTTGGATCTGCCGATACCAATACGCCCCCAGTACGGGGGAAAGTGTTTGGGGGGATGTTGACGGTGTCTTTCACGGGCTGGATGAATCGCAGGGTGGGGAAACTGGATTGGATCGACATGGGGTGCGTGAAGGCCGGGGCGATGCTCTTTGCCCTGCTGGCTGCGAAAATCTGGCCGGAGGTCCTTTCCCTGCCTCTCTGGGCGTATGCCGCGGCGTTTGCGCTTGTTTCGATCCGCCCCCTGGCCCGAATCTGCTCGAATTCCCCAGGGCGGGAAGAAAAATAGACATTCGGAAGGCGAAACCGTTGAGAATCGTCCTTTA
>JAAYVK010000029.1 GCA_012517195.1 Synergistaceae bacterium
CTGGTAGCTCAGAAACGGCAGGTCCCCGATGCAGAAGGTGTTCGGCGCACCCCGCCTCACTGCCTGCGAGTGACGGATGCAGTCGTCCATCGTCACCGGCACCGTCCCGGGGTACCCCAGCACCACCATCCCCAGGGAGTCTCCCACCAGGATCATGTCCATCCCCGCCGCTTCCGCGAACGTCGCCGTCGGGTAGTCGTACGCCGTCACCCACGCCGCCTTCTCCCCCGACTGCTTCATCTGCACCAGTTCCAGGCGCCCCTTCTTCTTTGCCATGACGATCCCCCTTTTCGATCTTCGCCGGTCGGCAGCTGGCCAACCTTTCTTTTTGATTATAGACTCAGGAAGGCCCCTTTTTACGCCGCAGGCTGGGAACAATTCCAGACCTGTGCGAGAATACGGAAAGAGAACGCGGCGGGTTCAGCCCGGGAGGGACATCGTGTCCGGATCGAAAATGAAAGGGATTTCTCTTGTTTTGCTGGCGGGCATCCTCTGGGGGACAATGGCTCCGGTGGGAAAGTTTCTCTCCTCGGAGAGAACGGAGACGATGACCGTCGTGTTCAGCAGGGCGTTCCTCGCCGGGATCTCGGCTTTCCTGTTCATGGCCTGGCGGGCTCCGCAAAACCTCCGCCTGCGGGTTTCCCAGGTCCCCCTGCTTTCCTTCTACGCCGTCTTCGGCGTTTCAGCCATGTATTGCGGCTTTTTCATGGCCCTCAATTTTCTTTCAGTCGCCCTGACCGAGGTGATCTTTTTCTCCTATCCCCTCCTGATCGTCCTTCTTTCACCCTTCATCACCAGAGAGAAGCCCGCGCGCGTGGAAATCCTTGGAGCTGCCCTCATCTTTCTGGCGGTGATCCTCGCCGTTCTGCCTTCCCTCCTTTCCGGGGGCCTTTCTGTCTCCCTCAAGGGGCTTGGCTGGGCAGCCCTTTCCGCTTTCGGGATGACCTTCTATTCTCTTTTCGCCCGCATGACGGCAACGGGTGGACGGGTGCCCCAGGGGACCCTGTTCGTTTACGGCATGCTCTTCGGGGCCGTTGTCATGGGGCTCGGGAAGACCGTTTCGACCGGCTGGAAAGACCTGGCCTCGCTGAGCCGGGCACAGGCCGGATGGATTCTCTACCTGAGCCTGATCGCCACCCTTCTTGGATACGCTTCCTTCTACCTCGGCCTGCGCCACGTAACGGCCGCGACGGCGGGGGTCATCGGCACGGTCGAGCTTGTGACCGCCTTCGCCCTTTCCTTTTTCGTCCTGAACCAGCCGGTGACGCTGAACGAGCTGGCGGCTGCCGCGCTGATCATCTTCTCCATCACCCTGGTTTCTCTCAGGAAGGGAACCCCGTGTTCTACGACTGGCAGCTGAAGGCCTACGCGGCCATCGACAGCCGAAGCGCCATCCTCGCCGCCCCTACGGGAAGCGGGAAGACCTGGGTCGCCTACCTCTGGTCCGGCCTGCTGGACCTGGAAGGGCGAACCCACCTGCCGGAGGGGAGGGTCATCTTCACGGCCCCCATCAAGGCTCTCTCCAACGAGAGATACCTGGATCTCAAGCGGATGGGATTCGACGTGGGGCTTGAGACGGGGGATTTCAAAAAGAACGCCGATGCCTCGATCCTTTGCTGCACGATGGAAATCTATACCCTGAAATACGCGCGACGGCCCGTGGGACGGGTCATCGTCGACGAGTTTCACTACATCTTCAACGACCTCGACAGGACAAGGGCCTACATCGACGGCATCCGGGCAACGCATCCTTCTACGGAGATCCTGGTCATGTCCGCAACCTTCGGGGAACCGGAGGTCCTGAAGGAATACCTCCAGGAAATGGCCCGCCGCGATTTCATCCTCTACGAGACCCGGGAACGGGCCACCGAGCTGGTGTTCCTGAAGAAAGGGACCCGCTTTTCCCAGATTCATGACGCGCTGGTCTTCGTTTTTTCCCGGAAAGGGGCCGAGTACCTGGCGGACCAGATCGCCGCAACCCGGAAGAAGATCCGGGCGGAGGCCCGGACGAGGCTGAAGCAGATGGCCCAGATCCTTGAAGTGAAATGGGTGCCCGGGGTCATGCTCCGGGGGGTGGGGGTCTACCACGGGAGCCTTCTGCCCAAGGAAAAGCTTTTGGTGGAGATGGCGTTCCGGGAGCGGATCATCGACGTTGTGGTGGGGACCGACGCCCTTTCCCTCGGGGTGAACCTGCCGGCGGAAACGGTGGTGTTCGGCCAGATGGCCAAATACATCGACGGCCCCCTGAGGAAGAACGAATTCCTGCAGATGGCTGGCCGCGCCGGCCGAAAGGGATTCTTCGACACGGGCTATGTCACCTTTCTACCCCGTAGCAAGGCGGAACATTTCGACTACGACACGGAAACCCTGTACCGGGAGATCCTTCACTCCCCCTGCGAACCCGCCCGGGTGACCGTTCAGCCGGCTGTAGCCCGTCTCCTCAGGAAAGAAGCCACCCCCGAGGAAGAAGCCCGGCTTGTCGCGAACTGTTCGCTCCCCCACCAGGATTTCGGTTTCGTGCTGGGGCAGATCGAGGACCTGCTCCGGACGATCAGCCGGTACGTCCGGCGGCTCCGCGACCCTCACCAGAGAAGCCGGCTCAGGCGCATCCTGGCGGACGTCTGGTTCGATGAGATGTCCGTCAGTTCAAATATCGCCGTGGCGCGGCTCTTTCTCCAGGAGAACTTCCCGAACGCCCTTGCCGTCGCGGAAATCCTGAAGCAGGAAGAGCGGAACTATCTCCAGGCCCTGCTGAAAGTGAAACGCTACGCCAACCGCCTCCCGGAAGGGTATGGATTTTCCGCCATGGATGCCCTGGATGAGACGGTCCGGCGGATCGACGCCACGGTCTACGGTTTCGAGGAAAAGCTTGAAAGGCTGAACGTCATGAACGCCCCCGAGTTCGAGGAGGGGGAGGAGGAAAATGCCTGAAAAA
>JAAYVK010000030.1 GCA_012517195.1 Synergistaceae bacterium
ATCCTTGCCGGAGGAATCATCGCGATGGTGGTAGCCTACCTGATCGGTGTCCCGACCCTGCGGCTGATGGGCGACTATTACGCCATCGCCTCCATCGGCCTGGGCGAGTCCATCCGGCTCATCCTGGAAAACTGGCAGTCCTTCACGCGCGGGGCCAGGGGATATCCCGGAATCGATAACTACACGAACCTGCCGGTCGCGGTCACCTTTTTCGTGATCATGGCCCTCCTGATGTTCTTCCTGATCAGAAGCAATTTCGGAAGGGCTTTCAAGGCCTGCCGGGACGACTACGTGGCAGCGTCGCTTCTCGGGTTCAACACGGCCCGCTACCGCGTCCTGAGCCTTTCCATCTCCGCTTTCTACTGCGGAGTGGCCGGGGCCCTGATGGCAGGATTTTTGACCTTCATTCAGCCGGTCATGTTCGACCTCAACAAATCCACGGAGCTGACCGCGGTCGTCGTGTTCGGCGGACTCGGTTCGCTGAGCGGTAGCCTCATCGGGACTGCCGTCATCACCCTGGTGACGGAACTCTTCCGGCCGATCTCCCAGTACAGGATGCTGATTTACGGTGCCGTCATGGTCATCATCATGGTGGTCCGGCCCGAGGGAATCATGGGTCAGCACGAGCTGGGCCCCCGCTTCATTCGATCCCTCTTCAACCGGAAGGATCGTACAGCCAGGACCGCGGAAGGGGGTGACGGGCGATGAGCGAAACCGTCCTCAAGCTGGATCACGTCAACAAATACTTTGGAGGTGTCCATGCCGTCCAGGACATGAGCTTCTCGCTCGAAAAAGGGGAGCTTGCGGGACTGATCGGCCCGAACGGAGCCGGGAAAACCACGATTTTCAACCTGATCACCGGGGTCTACGATGTCGACAGCGGAAGTATCCTTTTCTACGGAGAGGACATTACTCCCTACAAGACCTACGAGGTGATCCGGAAGGGGATAGCGCGGACCTTCCAGAACCTGCGGCTTTTCCCGAGATCAACCGTTCTCGAGAATGTCATGACGGCATGCCAGCAGCACTATCAGTACGGTTTCTTCGAAGCGACCACCCACCTTGGCCGCTGGAAATCCCTGGAGAGGTCGATCCGCGACCAAAGCATGGCCCTGCTTGAGCGGGTCGGGCTGGATAGCCTTGCAGAGCAGGCTGCCGGGACTCTTCCCTACGGACACCAGCGTCGCCTGGAGATTGCCCGGGCCCTTTCGCTGCAGCCTCGCCTTCTCCTTCTGGACGAACCCGCGGCAGGGATGAACCCCGATGAGGTGCAGGACTTGAACAGCCTGATCACGACGATTCATCGCGATTTCGACCTGACCATCCTCGTCATTGAACACCACATGGAACTGGTTATGGAGATCTGCCCGCACATCATCTGCATGAATTTCGGCGCCAAAATCGCTGAGGGGGATCCTGACCATATCCAGAACCACCCCGAAATCCTCAAGGCCTACCTCGGCGAGGAGGTGTTGGAAGCATGACCGAAGCCCAGAACCAGAAGCAGCCGCTCCTCTCGGTGAGGGATCTGCACGTTTCCTACGGAGCGATCAAAGCCCTGAGAGGCTTCAACCTGGACGTGTATCCCGGGGAAATCGTCTGCGTCATCGGCTCCAACGGGGCGGGGAAATCCACGCTCATGAACGCCATTATGGGCAACGTGAAAAGGCAAAGCGGGAAGATCCTCTTTGAAGGGAAGCCACTGGAAGGGCAAAGTTTCCAGATCGTGACGAAAGGGCTTTCCCTTTCCCCGGAGGGAAGGAAGGTCTTTGCACCTCTGACGGTTTACGAGAACCTCATGATGGGATCGTTCCCTGTCAATGACAAGGAGAAGGTAAAGAAGGACCTTGAATGGGTTTACACTCTTTTCCCCCGCCTCCGGGAAAGGAGTTCGCAGTACGCAGGCACCCTATCGGGAGGGGAGCAGCAAATGCTCGCGATAGGACGCGCGTTGATGGCCAGCCCCAGGCTGCTCCTTCTTGACGAACCGTCGCTCGGGCTTGCCCCGATCATCATCAAGGATATTTTTAAAGAACTGAAGAGAATCAACGAGGAAGGCGTGACGATCCTCCTGGTCGAGCAGAACGCGCGTCAGGCCCTCCTGCTTTCTCACAGGGGGTACGTCATGCAAACCGGGCAGCTGGTGATGGAGGGAGATGCCAAAGAACTTCTCCACAACCCCGAAATCCAGGCCGCCTACCTCGGGACGGGGAAAAAAGCTCACTGACAGAAGGATGTTGAAGCGCACCGGAAGCGGAAAAATGGAAGAGGCGGGTCTTTGAGACCCGCCTCTTCCATTTTTCCGCTTCCGGACGACTCTTCTAGTTTGAGAATTTCTTCTTCAGTTCCTGAATCACATCGTCGGTGATGTCGATCCCGCCCATGAAGACCTGGGCTTTGTCAAGGACGATCGTGAGCCCCTTTGCCTTCGCCACCGAACGGATCGCAAGATCGATATCCTTGAAAAGAGGTGCCATCAGCTTCTGCTCTTCGGTCGCCGCCTCGTTCCGCTTCGTCTGGTAGATCTCGGCCTTCTTCTTGTTGTCCTGTTCCTTGTCGATGGCCGCCTTTGCCTCGTCCTGCTTCTTCTGAACGACAGCCTGCACCTGCTTTTGAACCTGCGCCATTTTGGGATGCTGGAAGAGGACCTTCTGCGGCTCGATCACGCCGATTTTCTCTTCTGCCAGGGCGACACCGGCGATGATCGTCAGGATGAAAGCCGAGAGAACTGCCAAGAGGACCGCTTTTTTGCTCAAAACCATCAGACACCCTCCTTTGGATTTTTCCGGACTACGGGCATAGATTCTACTCTCACGGACCCCCGAAGTCTAGGTATAATTACGGAACAATTCCATTCCCCCGACCGGAGGCTTTTCGACATGGAATGTCTCGCGACGTTCGACACCACCCATATGGCGCTGCTTTTCGAAAAGGCTTGCAGAGCCCGTGGGCTTTCCGCAAGAATTGTTCCCGTGCCGCGGGAACTGTCAGCAAGCTGCGGGCTGGCCTGTACCTACCCCTGCGAGAACGAAGAAACCGTCGAGGAAATCTGCCGGGAGAAAAAAGTGGAGGTCGCAGGTTTTCATCACCTGTGAACGTCCTTTTTCCCCGGGGGCTCGGGTGAGTCCTGCGTAGGGAAATATTTACGCCAGAACAGGCGATCCAGGAACCACCAGAAAAGAAGCCCGCATGAAACGACGAGCAAGGATAAAACAACCAATCCGGGGGTCTCTCCCCGAACAGCAGAATCCAGCCCCCCGTGCTGCCGGACGTTTCGCAGGAAGAACGGATGCAGCGCCCAGGCAATGGCAACCAGGACGGATCCCCAGACGAAAAGGCGGCTTGTCCCAGCAGCAAGTCTCCATTGGCGCCTAGTCAACGGAAGTCTTTCCTTTCCAGGTTACGTTCAGTGTTTCCATCGAACTTACAGACCAGCAATAGGCTCCCTTCACCGCAATTCCGGCATCCCTGAGAGCCTCTGCGGCCCGGAGCAAGGTCATTCCGGTCGTGCAGACATCGTCAACGAGCAGGATGTCCCGCTCTACGCGGGGCCCCTCCCACCGGAAGGATCCTCTCGGCAGGGATCTCCTTTCGAAGGCATTCCGGCCAGCCTGTGAACGAAACGGGAGCGTCCAAGTCAAGCCTTCAACAAGGGGCGCCCCCCATTCTTCCGACATCCCTCGCGCCAGCCTCTCCGCCTGGTTGTAGGAACGGCTGGACCCCCGATGCAACGGGACCGGGACCAGCGCCACGGCGGAATCCTCCAGGTAGAGCCTGGCAAGGGCCCTCCCCATTTCGAAAGCCAGGCGGCGGTGGCCGGAATACTTGACCAGGTGGACCAGGTCTCTCGCGGGTCCTTCATGCCAGGTCCCGGCCCGGAGGAAGGCCGTATGCGAAAGCACGCCACAGGGAAAGCCCCCTCCCCCGCACCAAAGACAACGCTTCGGCATTTCAAGGAGAAGACCGTCCAGGCAGGAGGGACAGCCGTCGCTTCCGATCCTTCCGCAGATCGGACAGGTTGAAGGCCACAGGAAATGGCAGGCGATTTCCCATGCTTGCCTCGCTGCAGTCTCCAACCCGCCCTTCATCATTCGACCAGGAAAAATCAGGCC
>JAAYVK010000031.1 GCA_012517195.1 Synergistaceae bacterium
AGCGTGAAGACTCCCGTGAAGCCCGTCAGAAGGGAAACGCCCATGGCGGCGATCCCGTTGATGAAAAGGAGGATGATGATCCCTTCAACATAGCCAGACATGGGAAGGCCTCCTACACCTTTTCGCTGACCTGTTTTCCCAGGAGGCCTGAAGGCCTCCAGAGAAGCGTCAGAACCAGCATGCCAAACACGACCAAATCCCGCATCTGGCTGGAGATGAATCCCGCCGTCAGCATTTCCGCCAGACCGAGGATCAGGCTCCCGAGCACGGCCCCGGGAAGGCTGCCCAACCCTCCGATGACCGCCGCGACAAAGGCCTTGATCGTGATAAAGCCCAGCTGGGGATAGAGCGTGTACCGCACGGACAAAAAGATGCCTCCGACCGCTGCGAGCAACCCGGCGACGAAGAACACGATCGAGATGAGCCGGTTCACGTTTACACCCATCAACCCGGAGGTGCGCAGGTCATAGGAGGCGGCCCGGATGGCAAGGCCCCATTTCGTCTTGCTGAGGAAAAGTTGAAGCGCCGTTAGGAAGAGGACGGCCATTCCCAGGGAAAGGAGGTCGAAAGCGCTTGTTGTCGCCAGTCCGAAGAAATTCACCGGGTCCGTCGGGATGACGGGAGGAAGGGCCCTGAACCGGCCACCGACGGTGACGACGAAGATGTTTTCTATCACGATGCTCATGCCCATGGAGGCGATCAAGAGGTAAAGGGTGACATTGGTCCGTTCCCGGATTGGCTTGTAGGCGAGCCGTTCAACCAGGATTGCCACCACGCCGGCGCCGACCATGGCCAAAAGGCCTGATAGCCAAATGTTATGGCCCATTGCGGCCAGAGTGTAATAGCAAATATAGCCCCCGATGACCAGAAAGCCGCCGTGAGCGAAGTTGGAAAAAAGGAGAATCGAATAAACCAGCGAGTAGCCGACGGCAATCAACGCGTAGACCGATCCAAGGGAAAGGCCGTTGATAATCTGTTGTATCAATGTATCCAAGTGGCCAACACCTCACTTGCTGAACAGGATATCCCCCAGGTCAAGGAATTCATGAAGCATGCGGTACCGATCGGTTCCTAGAATCGTGAAGGCGGGCGCGGACTACCGCGCCCGCCTTCACTTTGATTCGGATGCAGGAGACTACTTGGGCTGAACCTTCGTGTAGAAGACCGCCTTGCCGCCCTTTGCAAGAAGGACGACGGCCGTCTTGTTCATCGGGTTGTGGGTTTTCGGGTCGATGGACATGACGGCGTGATGCAACTTCACGTCCTTCGTCTTTTCCAGGGCATCGCGGATGGCGGTGCTGTCTACCTTTCCGGCGCGCTTGATCGCGTCGGCAAGCCAGTAGACGGAGTCATAGGCGAGAACGCCGTTGACGAATTCCTTGCACTCGTCGTTGTATTTCTTTTTGTAGGAATCGAAGAAGGGCTTCATGGCGGGGTCGGCCGGGTCAACGTGGTTGATCCAGTAGCTGCCCTCCATGGAAGGTCCGGCGATTTCCCACATGAAGTCGCCGTAACCGTCGCCTCCAATGAACACGATGTCCTTCATGCCGAGCTCGCGAGCCTGCTTCATGATCAGGGCCATTTCCTTGCCCATGTTCGGAAGGACGAGGACCTCGGCCTTGCTGTCGCGGATGGTGGTCAGCTGGGCGCGGAAGTCCACGTCGGTCCCGGCGCGGAAGCCCTGGTCGGCGACAACGGTGCCGCCGTATTTCTTGTAGTACTGCATGAAGAAGTCACGCAGTCCCTGCGAGTAATCGCTTCCGACGTCATAGAGGACGGCGGCCTTCATCTTCTTGAGGTTCTTCGCGGTAAAGTAGGCAATGACCTGCCCCTGGTAGGGATCGGTGAAGCAGATGCGGAACATGTAGGGGTTCAGCTTGCCTTCCGGGGTCACCGTGACGTTCAGGTTTGTGGAGACGGTTCCGATCTGGGGAATCCTGTACTTCGTGGAAAGGGGGGCGGTAGCGATGTTGATCCCGCTTCCGTTGGCTCCGATGACAGCGACCACCTTGTCATTCTCGGCCATTCGGCGGAAAGCGTTCACCGCATCCTCGGGACGGGTTCGGAAGTCGTAGGGGACGAGCTCGAGCTTCTTGCCAAGCACGCCTCCCTTGGCGTTTATCTCGTCAACTGCGAGTTTCGCCGAGTTCAATTCCGTCTGTCCATAGGCAGCCCAGTCGCCGGTGAGAGCGGCCAGGTACCCCACCTTGATCGTATCCGCGGCCAAAGCCGAACCGGCGAACACGACCGCCAGCGCAACTGCAACCAGCAGCAGTCCCAACTTCCTCAAAACCAACCACCTCCAATGATTGTTTGGAACTTTCAAACGCGCATCGATTCTATCACAAAACCCGGGGACGATGACGTTTCAGGACTGGGCCCGCTGATGTATAAGTGACCAGCTGGTACAATGAACCTGTCTGAAGGGAGGACCAGGATGAAGCTTTTGATCACGGATATCGATGGGACGCTGACGGATGGAAACCGCGTTCCGGAAGAGGTGGCGGAAGCCTGCGGTCGATTGAGGGCCAGGGGATGGAAGCTCATGATCGCCACAGGCCGGATCTGGGCTTCGGCCAGACCGTTTGCCGAAGCGATCGGCTCGGACCTCCCCTCGATCGTGTATGACGGGGCGAGGGTGCTGCAGGACGCGGGAACTGTCCCCTTCCCCTGCAGGGAGTGGAAGATCCCGAAGGGAACAGCGGATCGGGTCCTGGCGCTTGGATGGGACTCTTCCCTCTTGATCCAGGCGTACGGGGATGAAGAGGTCACCTGCAGGCCTAAAGACGAGGTCACACAACGCTTCTTCCGGGGACTTCGCGTGCCCGTCAGGCCGGACCTGGAAGCCCCTCGAATCGACTTTGACCCTTTCCGGATCATCTTTTACGGCGACCCCGGGGAGGCGCGGGCCCTGGGAGAAAGCATCAAGGGAACCCTGGCCGCGAAGGTGGAAGTGACCCTGGCGGGGGAAGGTTTTCTGGACATTCTGCCCGCGGGGGTATCCAAAGGCGCGGCATTCAGGGCCTACCGGGCAGCCTCACGGCTCAGGACCGAGGCGGTTGTCGCTGCCGGCGATCACCTGAACGACATCGATCTCCTGCTTGAGGCCGACCTGGCCGTCACGTTCGAGGATGCCCCGCTGGAAGTGAGGGCTGTCTCCCATCTGGTCCTGCCTCCCGCTTCCTGCATGGGGTTTCTTGAGCTTTGCCGTTTCCTGGAGAAGGGGGAATCAACCCGGTTTTTCTCGAACATCGATAGAAATCACAGGCGGGGTTGCCCGGTCTTTCTTCGGGGGCAACCGCCCGAAACCAAACGGGAGGTGTGAAAATGTCGGCAATCAAGGGATGGCAGGTCGAACGGATGGAGATCCCGGAGGGGTGCAACATCATCCTCGGGCAGAGTCACTTCATCAAGACGGTGGAAGATCTTTTCGAGGCTCTCGTCACGTCCTCCCCTGGCCTGCAGTTCGGAATCGCCTTTTGCGAGGCATCCGAACCCTGTCTTATCCGCCGTGACGGGAACTGCCCGGACCTGGTCGAGGCCGCGGTGAGAAACGCACGGGCGCTCTCCGCCGGGCACGCGTTCGTTGTCCTCATCCGCAACGGGTATCCGATCAACGTGCTCAACCGCATCAAGGGGGTTCAGGAAGTCTGTGGAATATTCGCAGCCACGGCGAACCCCCTTGAAGTCCTGGTCTTCGAAACGGAACAGGGCCGCGGAATTGCCGGGGTTGTGGACGGTTTCTCCTCGAGGGGAGTGGAAGAGGAAAGCCACGTCGAGGCCAGGAAAAATCTGCTGAGGAACATCATCGGCTACAAGCGTTAGTCGAAAAGCGCAAGAAATGTTCAGCCTGGGGACGGCCCGCCGGAGGCCGTCCCTTTTCTTTTCCAGCCCAGGAGGCAGCAGAGAGCGGAAACGAGAAGGCCGGAAAAGAGCGGGTTCCCGGGAAGGTGTGTTAGCGGCCACGAAAGGGTCAAGGCCAGCCCCGACAAGGAAGACAGGAAGGCCCAGCCGGCGGAAAGCCGCCCCGGGGCGAGCAGGGCGATCGAAAAGGGAAGGAAGGTCCCCGCGCCCCTCAACCCCATGCTCAGGTAACTCCAGGAGAGGATGAGGGACCCGGGTGCCAGGAGGGCCAGGAAGGCGGCAAAAAAGACCAGTGCAAGCAGGGTCAGGCGACTGGCCAGAAGTTGATCGCCTTCCAGCGGTTCTTTGCGCCGGAGAGCGGATGGGAGATCGCGGACCAGGTTCGTGGCGATGCCAAGGCAGAGCCCCGCCGCAGTTCCGATGATCGTGATGGCGATCCCGCTCCAGAGGACCCCGGCGACAAACGGGGGGAAGTGCTGAGCAAGAAACTTCGGAAGGACCTGGGAGGCGACAAGTCCCGGCTGACGGACCCTCATGCCGAGTCCCACCCAAATGGCAAAAAGTCCGAGGGGCGGCATCAGGACGGCGGAAAGAAGAGCGCCCTTCCGGGCGGTTTCTTCGCTTGAAGCCGAAAAAACCGCCTGGATGTAGATCTGGGTGGTCATGACTCCGATCAGGAGAGAAAGGCCTGCATTCAGATCAACCCCCAGTCCCCTGCCAAAAAGGTTGAACCACGGATGGAGGGGCAGTGCATTCCAGAGCGGGGGAAGATTTCTCCCTTCCATTGCGGTGACGGCGGCGCAAACCGCCAGAACGAAGTAGAGAAAAGCGATTTTGGCTTTTCCCAGGACCCCGTAGCTCTTCAACCCGCCCAGAAGGATGAACCCCAGGACGGCCAGTGAGACCAGGCCCGCGGCGAGGGTGTCCGAGAGGGGCCAGATCCCCTGGATCATGGCCAGGCCCGCAAGGAACTGCGCCACTACCGAAACGAAGGTGCCGAGCGTCGAGGCAGCCAGGGCGACGATCCCGGTTTTCCTCCCATACTCCCGGGCAAGGAATTCCGGGATGGTCGAGAGTCCCGTTCGCCTCAGGGGGCGCGCAAACCAGAGGCCCAGGACAAGGCATCCGATTCCGCCTCCCAGGGTGAACCACCAGGCCGAGAGTCCCCAACGGTACGCCATTTCGACGGTTCCGACCGTGCTGGCTCCTCCCACCAGGGCCCCGAGGAGGATTCCGCTGACCTCCAGAGTGCCGGCGCTGCGTCCTGCCAGTGCGTAGTCTGCAACCGAGCGGACTCCCCTGCCCGAGAGAGTTCCCAAAAGAACAAAGGCGAGGAGAATGACGGCGGTTCCCATACCGAAGGCAACCATGGCTTTCGTCCCTTTCGTTCCGGATCTGCCGATATCGCGATATCGGGGAATTCTGTCCCGCTGACGGATCGTGGGCATTATGTTATTTTTATCACAGAGAACACCATGCTGACGCAGACCGGGGAGGTCGGACTTCTTGAATCTGAAGCAAATCGCAGCCTGTATCGGAGCGGAGATCCTTCATGGCGAAGCCCTGCTCGAAAAGGTCGAGATCGAGAGAGCTTACGCATCAGACCTGATGAGTGATGTGCTGGCCTTTGCCAGCCCTGGGACACTCCTTCTGACCGGACTGACCAACGTCCAGATCATCCGGACGGCCCAGATGATGGATATTCCAGCCGTAGTCTTCGTGAGGGGCAAAAAACCGCAGGAAGAAGCGGTAACCCTGGCCAGGTCAGCCGGCATGCCCCTTCTGGTCTCCTCGAAAAGCATGTACGAAACATGCGGCCTGCTTTACGCGGCCGGCCTGTCTCCCTGCGTCATCCCCACCCGGGAGGCATAGCGTGTGGATAGCCGTTATGAAGTGGAATTCACGGTGAGGGGGGACGATTTCCTCGCAGCGGGTGAAGCCTCCAACCAGATCAAGGAAACGCTGGTCATGCTGGGGGTCCCCTCCGCCATTTCCAGGAGGGCATCGGTCATTACCTACGAGGCGGAAATGAACCTCGTGATCCATGCAGGGGGTGGGATCCTGCGGGCGGTCATCACCCCGGAAAGGTTGACGATCGTGGCGACTGACCTGGGCCCCGGCATTCCGGACCTTGACCTGGCCATGAAGGAAGGTTTTTCAACCGCCTCCGACCGGGTTCGCGAGATGGGATTCGGCGCCGGAATGGGGCTGCCGAACATCAAGCGCAATGCGGATGTCCTGAAAATCGACACGGAGGTCGGAAAGGGAACCACCTTGACTGCAACGGTTTTTTTCGGGCGGCAAGCCGAACAGGGGGGGTAGGGGATGGAAACTGGGGTAAAGATCGTCGAGGGAAGCTGCAAAGGATGCGTCAACTGCATCAAGTCCTGCCCAACCGAAGCCCTGAGGGTCATCGAGGGAAAGGTGAAAATCCTTCCCGAACTTTGCATTGACTGCGGGGAGTGTCTTCGAACCTGCCGGGAAAAAGCACTTGCCCTCGACGAAGATGATTGGGATCTCCTTAAAAGCCACGGCCCGGTGACGCTCATGGCAGACCCCACCTTTTGCGCCCAGTTCTCCCATTACTGGAGTCCGGGCCTGATTCGGGAAGCTTTGGCCTCCCTCGAAATGCAGGACCTTTTCGACCAGGCCTCCATCGCCTTCGACCTGGCGGCGCTGGCAACCGCCCGCCAGCTGCAGGAGGCCTCCAGGGAGAGTCTTCCCCTCATCTCGATCTATTGCCCGGCGGTCGTGCGATTGATCCAGGTCCGCTTCCCCGAGTTGCTCCACCGGCTTGTGAAAACGGAAACCCCTCTTGAAACCGGAACCCTTCTCTGGAGAAGGGAAACCGGCTCGAAGGGCGGCGTCATCCTGGTGACCCCCTGCAGCGCAAAGGTGATGCTGGTAAGAGGGCCCGTGGGAAGGACAAAAAGCATGATGGACCACGTCGTTTCGGTGAAGCGGCTGGCGAGGGACCTGCTTGCCGCCGGCCCCAAGGTGGAAGGCAAATCAGGCGCTCCCATCGGAAGCCGCTGGCTGGCCTGGGCGCTGCGGGGCGGAGAAAGCCGGCATGTCCGGGCGTTTTCCGAAAGGAAACTGACGACGATGGCCGTGTCTGGGCTCAGGAACACAATCGACCTTTTACAGGACCTGGAACTCGGAAGACTGAAAGGCGTTGATTTCGTGGAATGCCGGGTTTGCGATCTCGGCTGCATCGGGGGGATCGGGAACGCGGAATCCCGATTCCTTTCAGAGCTGAGGCTTTCCCGACAGCCCATCGAGTGGAAAGTCACGGCAGGGGAGCATGCCGCACTCCAGGAACTGTACGAAACCGGAATCTGGAAGCTGGAGCAGCCCATCCAGCCAAGGCCCAGGCCCTCCCTGGCGGATACCCTCGACGTAGCGATGAAGAAATTGAAAGAGATGCAGGCCCTTTACGCCGAACTGCCCCATATCGACTGCGGGGCCTGTGGGCGCCCCTCCTGCAGGGCTCTTGCGGAAGACGTGGTGAGAGGCGAGGGGGAGTTGACTGACTGCGTCTTCAAGCTGCGGGAACGGATCTCCCTCCTTGGGGAAGAGATCACCCTTTTGAGCGGCAAACTGCCGCACGCCTTTCATGAAAGGAAGCATGTCAAATGACCGTTTCGTCGTTGATCGAGGCACTCGGGCTGACCGTCCACCATGAAGGGAACGGGGATTGTCCCGTTTCCCGCGGAGTGGTCGGAGATCTTTTGAGCTTTGTCATGGGAGGGGCGCCGGAAGGTGCCGTCTGGGTGACCCTCCAGACTCACGTCAATATTGCGGCGGTAGCGGTTCTGAAAGACATCCCGCTAATCATCCTGGCATCGGGGAGGACTCCAGACGCAGAGCTTCTCGAGCGGTGCCGCCAGGAAAACATTGGCCTTGCTGCCGCATCCGCTTCGCCCTTCGATGTCTGCGGTGCCCTCCACGACCTGGGGTTGAAGGGATAAACGGGCGGATGAGACCAGTCCGGGCGGATCTCCACATCCACACCGTCCTTTCTCCATGCGGCGGCCTTGACATGGGAGCTCCCGAGATCGTTGCCCGCGCCCTGAAGTGCGGACTTGAGGTGGTCGCGGTGACCGACCACAACACGTGTCGAAATGCGGCCGCCGTGATGAACGCTGCACGGGGCAAAAACCTTGTGGTTTTGCCCGGCCTCGAGGTGCAGAGCTCCGAAGACATCCATGCCGTAGTCCTTTTCGGGACTCTTGAGGAGGCCCTTGATTTTGAAACCTGGCTCTGGGAAGGATTCCCGAAGGTGTTGAACCGGCCGGAGCTTTTCGGCGAGCAAATCCTGATTGATGAGGAGAACCGGATTCTCGCCGAGGAACCCGTTCTTTTGGTCCAGGGGGCCAGGCGCAGCATCGATGAGATCGTATCCGAGGCCAGGTCCCGAAGCGGGGTGGTTTTCCTGAGCCACGTTGACCGAGAGGCGTTCTCCTATCCAGCGGTTCTCGGCCCGATACCCCCGGACTACCCCGTCGACGCCCTTGAACTGACCTGCAACGCGACGGAGATAACCGTGGAGAACTGCCGGAAAGCCTGCCCTTCGCTTCCCCTGATCCGGAATTCGGATGCGCACACCCTGTCTCAGATCGAGCCCCGCTGTTCCACGGCATTCCTGGTGCAGGAACCGGATTTCCCAAATCTTCGGCGGGCTTTCCGGAATGAAGGGGGCTGCAGGATCCTGGACCCCTGGAAAGAAACGGCATGAAAAGGGAAGACTGCCCCTGAATGGGGTAAAATCGGGAAAAGGAGGTGTCCGCCTTGCTGGAAGAAAAGCCCGAAGAACTCAGCGCCCCCCAGCGGAAACTGCAGTGCTGGTGCGGCCGAAGGATGATCCTGGTGGAATCCTTCCCCGATGATGGAACTTTTCGTTATGCCTGCCCCTTGTTGCTGGCAGGGGACACAAATCACGACCAGCTTCTCAGCGAAGAAGAATACGTCGAAGAACCGGATGAGAAGCCGTAGTGCCCGCTACTCGGGTTTTCGAATGAACCAGAGTGCAGCATTGTGGCTCGCGGCATCGAAGGAAGCAGGGCTTTCCGGAATAGAGGAAAGGGGCCCCTTTACGGTCATCCCGTAAAGGGGCAGGGAAACCCCCAGGGATTGAAGGCGGGCGAGGGTGTCCCGGCTAACCGAGAGCGAGACGAAAATGACGGTTGCCTCTGCCCTTTCTGTCGAAGATCCAGCCACGCCAATCCAGTAGTCGGGAGCGAGAGGAATTTTATCCAGGTACCGGCCAGGGCCGGCATTCCCGTTCATGTCCTGGATTGTCGTTCCCTTCTTCATCCAGACAGGCCATCTCCCGTAGTCTGCGTGATAGAGCACGGCGGCGCTTTTCATCGACCGCATGTCTTCCAGAATCCGGGTTGCTTCAGCCTTGCCTGTCGCAGAAAAGGAAACGAGCATCATCGCTCCCGCCAGGATGCCAACCAGAAGGAGTACCACCAGGATCTCGACGAGCGTGAGCGCCGTCCGTTTCTTTCTGTTCCTTCCCATTTTCCGATCCCGCCTTTTGGGTCCGGCCGCTTTTCCTGAAAAGTTCATCGAAACCAAGCATACCCGAGAAACCGCAGCCCCGCAACCGGCCAGCCGTCCCGTCGCCGTTTCGCAGTTTCCCGGGCGGGTGCTAAGATATCGGCATGAGAAAAAAACAAAATCCTCGAGTCGAACTGCGGGAAGGTCCGGTGGAACACCGGCTCCTGGAAGATCTCTTCAAAGCCAGGGGGCTGCTTCCGGCGGAGGAAATCCGGTCACCCGAGGAAGAAACATCCCGGCTTGAGGAGACCTTGCGCCAGCCGGACTATTCGAAAGTCGAACGGGTCGTCCTGCGATACGAAAGGAAGGGGCACGGGGGGAAATCGGTGACCCGTGTCGAAGGTGTGCCTTTTGCGGAGGACGCCCTCGAAGACTTGGCCCGCGAACTCAAAAAGTCGTTGGGGTGCGGAGCCTGGGTGGAGGGGAACGAGATCCTCCTGCAGGGCGACCTGACCGAAAGGTCGCAGGCCTGGTTTCAGAAGAAGGGAGTAAGGCGCGTGGTCATCTCAAAAGCGGGTGGGTTCAGGAAATGAGCTTTCGGGCTTTCCGGGAAGAAGACCTGGCAGCGCTTGTCAATGAAGTGCGCCCCCTGGCATCGGAAGGAAAAGTCGCGACCTATATCCCCGAACTGGCCCGGGGAAACCCAAAAGCCCTGGCGGTTGCAGCGATGGATGGGAACGGATCGGAAGTTGCCGCCGGTGACAAGGAACTTCGGTTTACCATGCAGTCCATCTCGAAAGTCGTTTCGCTTTCCGTCGCCCTATCGGAGCTGGGTGAAAAGGCGGTCTTCAGCAGGGTGGGAATGGATCCCACCGCTGATCCCTTCAACTCCGTCATGCGCCTGGAGATGGTTCGTCCGCACCGTCCGCAGAACCCCCTTATCAACGCCGGGGCGATCGTCGTTGACTCCATGCTTCTCGCGGGTGGAGCGGAGGAGGCCTTCCATTCCATCCGGGAAATGGCAAGGCGTTTGACGGGCAACCCCCAACTCCGGGAAAATGATGCGGTCTATCTTTCCGAGAAAAGAACGGGAGACCGCAATCGTTCCCTCGCTTACTTCCTGAAGAGTGTCAAAACGATCCGCGGCGATGTAGAAGAAATCCTGGATGTCTATTTCAGGCAGTGCAGCCTTGAAGTGACGGTTTCGGACCTTGCCGTGCTCGCAGGGACCCTCGCCTTCGATGGGAAAAATCCCCTGACGGGAGAAACGGTGCTCCCCGGGAAGATCTGCCGGATCCTTAGAGCGCTGATGGCCACGTGCGGACTTTACGACGGTTCAGGCGAGTTCGCGGTCAGGGTCGGGATTCCGGCAAAAAGCGGGGTCGGAGGAGGCATCGTGGCCACCGTCCCCGGCATCATGGGGATCGCTGTTTGCGGGCCCGCCCTGGATCACCAGGGGAATTCCATCGCAGGCATTGCGCTTTTGGAGCGTTTGTCCGACCGGTTCGGCCTGAGGGTTCTCTAGGTCCCGCTGGGTGCAAAAAAAACGGCTGGGACAGCAACATCGCCCCAGCCGGATCCGGCGTCCGTCTAGTCGATTTTTCGGTACGCCTGTTTTTTTGCCCCGCAGATGGGGCAGCGATCCGGTGCCTCCCCTTCCGCGATGTGTCCGCAAACGGTGCAAAGGTAAAGGTCGGTAGTTTCTCCGCTGTGGAGGGTCTGCAGGGCTTTCTCGTAGAGGTGCGCATGAACCGCCTCTGCTTTCCCGACGAGATCCAGTTTCCTCGCTATGGGCTCGGCGCCTTCCTGCTTTGCATTCTCGACGAATTCCGGGTACATCCGGGTGAACTCGTACGTTTCCCCCTCAATGGCCGCCCTAAGGTTTTCTTCCGTGGTGCGGATCATTCCCAACGCCTTGAGATGATCGATCGCATGGATCGTTTCTGCTTCGGCAGCCGCCCTGAAAAGCTTTGCGGCCTGGTGGAACCCTTCCGCCTCCGCCTGGCGCGCGAAGGCAAGATACTTGCGGTTGGCCATCGATTCTCCAGCAAAGGCTTCCTTGAGGTTTTCCTCGGTCTTCTTCATCTGTCAACATCCCTCCAAGTTTGAAATTGTAATAATTATAGAAAAATTGAGCCCGGGATGCAATGCGACAAAAAGGCAAAACCTCACCCGGAGTCCACCTCCAGGGAGTGCAGGAGGACTTCAATGTCCTCATCCTTGCCTTGCAGGGGAAGGGGCAGGCCGATGGTCCTCTCGCCGAGGGCGTAAGCGGAAGGGCAGGAGAACCGAAGGGCAGGGTTCAGGCGCCAGAGAGATGGACACTCATATCCGGATCTGCGCAGGACAAAACGGATCCGGTTTGCATCGAAAGCGACCCGGACGGGCAGCACGAGGGGTGCTGCGTCCTCCCCGACGGAGCGGAAAAGAGGGCGGATTCCGCAGCTTTCCAAGGACGGCCGGGCCAGGTGTTCAAGCAGGAGTTTCCCGAAAGTCCTTCTTCGGCGGGCTTCCTCCGGAAAATTCTCCGCGTTCAGCTTTGCCCACGAAACCGAAGAGGGGCGGCGGGGGATGGAGGAAAAGGAGGCTTCCAAATCTGCTTCCGCCTCTTCCAGCCTGGAAACTCCTTTTTCAAAGTCCCCCTTCTCAAGGCTCTCAAAAGCCTTCTCCCGTTTTTCCGCGATTCGCGGATCAGCCAAAGCCAGGTCGGCCTGCACCGGAAACCTGGAAACGAGGGCTCCGCCATCCGGGACCTGGAAGAATTTTCGAAAACTGAAAAGTGCAAAATCCCCATCAAACCCAATGTTCCCGCTCAACGAGGAACCTGCGCAATCTTCGACCAGGAAAGGCCGGTTTTCAGGGGACCTCGCCCGGAACCAGCCAAGAGCCCCTTGATTCGGGAATCCGAAGTAATGGATGATCAGCAAAAGATCGCCCCGGGAAGGGCCGGAACCAGGAAAAACCGGTTTGAAGTCCGAAGAGTTTTCATAGAACCGCAGGCGGATTCCGCTTTTCCTGAAAACCGCGGGAACGGATGGACAGGAATATGCCGGGAGCCATGCCGTTCCAGAAAATCCGTTTCCGGCCAGGTGCCGAAGGGCAAGAACCAGCGCGGATCGCCCGCTGTCTGTCGGGATGACGGTCCTGCCGATTTTCTCGTATTTGCCGAGAAACGGGTCGACTCCCTTTTTCCCGAGATTGAGTTCGAACGTTCGGTCGCCCATGGGGATATCATATCTCTCAAGGGGCCTTTGGATGAAAGGGGTTGATCTCCTGGATGGAAAAGCCCTTTGACCGGATTGCTCCATATTACAACCGATGGATTGGCCGGTTCATGTCAGCGCGGATGGACCGGATGGCCGAGATGATCGCCTGTTCACCCGAAGAAACTCTCCTCGACCTTGGAGGCGGCACGGGGCTTTTTGCCAGGAGGCTGGTGGGCCGCTGCGGGGAAATCCACCTGCTGGACGAAAGCCAGCGAATGATCGAACAGGCAGACTGCGAAAAAATCCGCGTGCGTTCGGGAGACGCAACGAACACGGGATATCCGGAACGCTCCTTTGACTGGGTCGTCCTTTCGGACGTCATACACCATATCCGGGAACAGGATCGACTCTTCACAGAAGTTGCCCGGCTTCTGAAGCCCGGGGGGAGACTGCTGGTCAACGAGATCGACCGGGAAAAAACCTTGGGGCGGCTCTTTGGAAAGCTTGAGGGGTTTGTCTTTCCCCCGGTCTATCACGTTGGTTTTATGGAACTTTCCGAAGCACTTGCCCGCTACGGGTTCACCCTGCGGCAAAAGGTTCAGGACACCTGGAGTTTCATTGCATTATGGGAGAAATCCCGGCGCTAACCTTTGGTGCTGCGGTGTCGCTTCGACAATTCCCCCAGGATGTCCGTGGGCTTGAGATCGAGGGAAATCAAAGCGACGAGCAGGTGGTACAAGAGATCCGCAGCCTCGTAGCGAGTGCCTTCCCGATCCTTCAAAGCAACTGCCAGGGCGGTTTCGACGCCTTCCTCGCCCACCTTCTGCGCGATGCGGGAAGATCCTTCCTGAAGCAGGCGGGCCGTGTAGCTCTCTTCCGCGGGGGCGTGGCGCCTTTCCAGAAGGCATCTCCACAGTCGCCCCCAGAAGGTGCAAAAGGTTCCGCTCTCTCCCCAGAGAGACCTGTAGAAGCATGTCCTCTGACCGGTGTGACAGGCGGGCCCAGCGGGTTCAGCGAGAGCAAGCAGGGTATCGCCGTCGCAGTCGATTTTCATCTCCACGACCCGCATGGTGTTGCCGCTCGTTTCTCCCTTTTTCCAGAGGCGGTTCCGGGATCGGCTGAAAAGGGTCAATTCCCCCGATCGTTCCGTTTCCTCCAGGGCCTCCCTGTTGGCCCAGGCCACCATGAGCACTTCGCCCGATTCACAATCCTGGACGACGACCGGCACCAGGCCGGTTGAATCGAAACGGACCAGATCGAGAAGGCTCATCTTGATTTTTCCACCTCGCTTCCGATTCGAACGGGAATGTCCCATTTCGCCAATTCCCGCTTGACTTCCCGGATCGATAGAATCCCATAGTGAAAAATCGAAGCGGCCAAAGCCGCATCCGCCCCGGATTCGAAGGCGCGGCGCAGATCTTCGGCTGATCCGGCCCCACCCGAGGCGATCAGGGGAACCGGCGCGGTTTCGGATACGGTCCGGATCAGCTCAAGATCGTATCCCTCGTTTGTCCCGTCCTGGTCCATGCTGGTCAGGAGAATTTCCCCGCACCCGAGGCGCACACCTTCCCTGGCCCAGTCCACCACATCGAGGCCCGTTGCGGTTCGCCCCCCTTCGACAAGAACCTCCCAACCGCCGCCAGGTTTCCGTTTGGCATCGATCGCCAGGACGACCGCCTGCCTGCCAAGGGTTCGGGCGCAATCCCGGATCAGGTTTGGATTGCGGACGGCCCCGGTATTCAGCGAAACCTTGTCCGCCCCAAGTGCGACGAGCTGCCGTGCCTCTTCGGCACGGGTGATGCCGCCCCCGACGGTAAAGGGGATGAAGAGCCGTTCCGCGACCGCCCTGACCCAGTCGGTCATGGTCCTGCGTCTTTCCAGCGAAGCGGAAATGTCCAGAAAAACGAGTTCATCCGCGCCTTCTTCCATGTAGGCAGCCGCGAGCTCCGCGGGATCCCCGGCATCCCTGAGGTTCCGGAACCGGATCCCCTTCACGACGCGCCCCCCCTTGATGTCGAGGCATGGGATGATTCTTTTCATCAGCACTGGTGTTCCACCTCCAGGGCGTCTTCCAGCTTCAGATCCCCTTCGTACAGGGCCTTCCCGACGACCGCATCGGAAATCCCGAGGTCGGCAAGCGCCTGGAGGTCCTCCAGGCAGCGGATGCCGCCTGCCGCTGTGAATTGCATCCCGGGGACGGTCTTCCGCAGAGTGGCGTAGAGCCCGAGATCGGGCCCCTCTCCCGTTCCATCCCGTTCAACCGCAGTGACAAGGCAATGCCGGAAGCCGGCCCTGTACAGCCGATGCAGGGCTTCTTCCGGGCCCAGGGCCGCCTTTTCGGTCCACCCGCTGACGGCGACTTGCCCCTTTTTGATGTCGATCGTGGGGATGACGCGCTCACCGAATTTCCGGAAAAGATCGAAAGGCATTTCCCCGGAGGCGAAAAGCAGGCTGCCTACCATCGCAAAATCGGCCCCCATAGCGAGGACCTTCCCGATTGAATCCGGGGTCCTCAGGCCGCCTCCGTAACGGATCGTCAGGTCCAGTGCTGAAAGGGGCGGCAGAATGTCCGCGTGGCGGGGAGTCCCCCTCTGGGCCCCCTCCAGGTCGACCACGTGCAGCCGCGGGCATCCGCAGGACTTGAAGGCCGAGGCCACAGAAAGGGGGTCGTCGGCATATTCCGTTCTGGCGGAGTAGTCCCCCCGTGTGAGCCGGATCACCTTTCCCTGGTAAAGATCGATCGCGGGCCAGATTCTCATGAGGATGTCCCCGAAAGGAAACCGATGAACGTCCCGAAAAGCCGCAGCCCCTCCCGGCCGCTTCGTTCCGGGTGAAACTGGAAGCCCGCGATCCGGTTCCGAAGGGACACCGAGCTGAAGCGAACGCCGTCAATGGCTGTGTCTGCAAGGCTTGCCTCGTTGACGGGGGCGGCGTAGCCGTGGACAAAGTAGGCATCGAGCCCCCCCTTGAAAAGATTGGTGATCCCGGTTACCTCCCTGAGCCAGGAAACTCGGTTCCAGCCCATGTGCGGTGATTTTTTTAGGCCCGCAAGGGGGGCAACGGTTCCCGGGAAGAAACCGAGGCCTTCCGTGAGCCCGTCTTCCAGGCTTGCTTCGTAAAGAAGCTGCATTCCCAGGCAGATCCCGAGCAGGGGCTTGCCGCTGTTTCCCCATTCCCTGAGGGCAGGAATCCATCCCCTTCTGGCTAACTCTTCCCGTGCCGGAGGGAACGCTCCAACACCCGGAAGGACAAGCAAATCCACCTCCCCGGCCAGGTTTGAAGGGCTTTCCAGGAGAGATGCCTCATATCGGAGGGATGAAAGGGCCCGCAAGACGTTTCCCAGGTTTCCAGCCCCGTAGTCGATGATGCCGATCATATCCAGAGTCCTTTCGTGCTGGCTTCTCGGCTGGAAGGGACGAGAGCCGACCGGAGGGCCCTGGCGGCGCCCTTGAAGATTGCCTCCGCCAGGTGATGGGAATTGTCGACCGCAAGGGCATGGATATGGAGAGTCAGTTTCCCTTCCCGGGCGAAGGCCGTCCAGAATTCTCGAACCAGTTCCGTGTCGAAATCGCCGCAGCGTTGAGTGGGGAATACGGCATTCCAGGTGAGTCCCCCGCGGCCGCTGATGTCCGTCGCCACCAGGACGAGCGTGCCGTCCATGGGGAGAGCGATCGAGGCGTAGCGTTGGCAGGGGCCGCTCCTGAAAAGATCCAGGAAAGCCGATCCCATAACGATCCCCACATCCTCGGTCAGGTGATGGGCGTCCACCTCGGTATCGCCCGACGCTATCAGTTTTGCCGGGATATCGGCATGGTGGAGGAAGAGGCCGATCATATGGTTCAGAAATCCGAGGGGAGTTTCCACCCGGACCGTTTCCCCCGGGGGAAGGAACTCGAACTCCACAGCCGTTTCTCTGGAACACCTCTCATACCGCTTTTCCATCCTCATCGCCCGCTTTCCTCGAAGAACTGGAGAATTTGCCGATGATCTCCTCGATGCCATCCCAGGCCAGCTGAAGGCTTTTGCAGCTCGCAACGAATTTCAGGCTGACCGGGGCGATTTCCGCGATCACGGAAAGCGCGTTGGCCTTAAGGGTCGAGCCGGTCTGGACGATATCGACGATGCAGTCGCTCAGCCCCAGGCGGGGAGCCATTTCGATCGAACCGTTGAGGTGAACGAATTCGACCTGGATTCCCCGGTCCGCGAAAAAAGCTTCCGCGATCCGGGGGTACTTGGTGGCGACCCTGAGCCCCATCAGCCGGCTTTCGTGGCCGAGGAACCGAGCCGCGACTTTTTTCGGGCCCGCCAGGACGATCCGGCAAACCCCTCTTCCCGTGTCCGCAAGTTCCACGAGGGAAGCGCCGGTTTCCCAGATCACGTCCGAACCTGCGAGGGCAAGGTCTGCGATCCCGTAATGGACATAGACAGGGACATCCATGGGCTTCGCGAGAAGAAAGCGGAACTCGCCCTCCTGGATGACCAGGGACCGCCCCCTTTCCCTCAGCCTGAGCGTTGGAATTCCGAGGTTTTCAAGAACTTCGACCGCCTCGTCCAGAACCCGCCCGGTCGGAAGGCAAAGCGTCAGCATCCGTTCTCCTCCTCTTCCATTGAATCCAGCGGGAAGGCGGTGCACGCCGGCAGGTCGATCCACCAGCCGTAGTTTCTCGAACGGGCGAGCTGGATCGCGCCCTCTCTATTCTCCTGCCAGCTCAGCTCGATTCGGTATCCAGAGGCGATAAAATCATCCGCCCGCTCGAGGGCGACTCTCGGGGAAAGTTCTCCGCACCAGGCGACCGCAGGTGTTGGGCCTTCAAAGCGGGAAAGTGAGGCAACCGTCCTCAGGTCCAGCCCGAATCCAAGGGCCTGCCCAACAATGCCGTACTGTTCCAGCAGTCCGTCGTACCTTCCTCCGCCTCCGAGGCTGAAACCCGCACTTCCTGAAAAGATCTCGAAAACGGGGCCGCTGTAATACCCCAGTTCCCGGGCCAGGGCGAGGTCGAGCCTAAGGTTTTCTCCCAGCCCGAGTTCTTCAAGTGCTTCGACGATCAGGGCCAAATCCCGCAAGGGCTGTGTTTCACCGAAGAGGCGAGTTGCTTCCTTCAAGGTTCTGGGAGCGTTTCCCCGTAAATACGGAAGTCGAAAAAGCGGATCCTCCTCCCCTCTCGGTAGATGGGCTTCCCCAAGGGCGTCGAAGAAGGCTTCGTAACGGCGTTCAAGAAGCGCGAACGTCAGCGTGGAAGCGAGCGAACGATCGAGATTCGAAAGGGACTCCCTGAGAAAACCCGCATGACCGAGCACGACGACGGGGGAATGAATGCCGAGCCGTCGCAGGGATCTCAGGAGAAGTGCGATGACTTCGACATCCGCCCCTTGTCCTTCCCATCCGAGAAGCTCCGCTCCAAACTGCATTTTTTCGAAGTCGGTTTCCGGCGGGATTGGAGCCCTGTAAAGGGGGCCCGCGTAGCAAACCCGCAGCGGTCTTTCCTGTGGCGAAAAGTGCGACGAGAGATAGGCGACTGCAGCCAGGGTCAGGTCCGCCCTCAGGAAGCAGGGTTCACCGGAAGGGGTGTAGACGGGGATCAGGCGCTTCCTGAAGCGTGGCGGGAGTTTTTCCCACGCGGATTCAAAAAGCTGGAGCCCCGGGGCGTAAAAGGGTTGGTAGCCGTATGCGGAGAAGGTTTCGAAAAAAACTTTCCTGCAGCGTTCGACCCTTTCTCCCTCCCTGCCCCCGAGCGTCCGTGTTCCCTTTGGTTGACGGCTCAATTCCCGGATCCCCCCCTCAGCCGCATCGCGAGGGCGTGGGCGTGCAGCCCTTCCGCGAGAGCCAGGCATTCTCCCGGCTTTGACAGGGAAGCGGCCGCCTCCTTCGTCATTTCCAGGTGGGTCAGGGGCCTCAGGAAAGTTCCGACCCAAAGGCCGCCGGAGTAGCGGGCGCGCCCCTCTGTGGGGAGAACATGGTTGGTCCCGGCGATGTAGTCTCCGAAGGCTTCCGCAGAATGGTGACCGAGGAAGGCGGCCCCATAAGCCGTGCATTTCTCCAGGACTTCGCGCGGATTTTGAACGGCGAGTTCTAGGTGTTCCGGGGCAACCCGGTTTGCGGCGCTGACGGCTTCCTCGAGGCTGCATAGGGCAACTGTTCCTGACGCCTCCCAGGCCTGTTGTGCCGTCTTTGCCGTGGGCAGCGTGCGCAGGAGGTTCTCGACTGCCGCCAGAGTCCTGCTTACCAGGCTTTCCTCAAGGCCATACAGGGAAACCCGGGCCAGTGGATCGTGTTCGGCCTGGGCCAGCAGGTCGGAGGCAAGGACGCCGGGATCTGCCGTGTGATCAGCGATGATAAGGACTTCGCTTGGTCCGGCCAGGCTATCGATGCCGACCCTCCCGAACATCTGTCTTTTTGCTTCCGTCACGTAGGCGTTTCCAGGTCCTGCCAGAAGATCGACCGGAGGAATCCCCGGAAGCCCCCTGACCAAGGCTCCGACTCCCTGGGCTCCGCCCACCGCGAGGACCTCTTTCAGGCCGAGAAGGGACAATGTGGCCAGGATTGGCTTGGATATGCCCGAACTGCCCCTGGGGGGCGAGAAGGCGACAATTCGGGGAACCCCGGCTTCCTGGGCCGGGATGATCCCCATCACGGCCGTGCTGATCAGCGGATAGCGGCCCCCTGGGATGTAAACCCCTGCGCTTCTGACGGGAAGGAACCGCATGCCGGCCCTGATGCCCTGCGAGATTTCCCATTCCTGGTCCCTGAACATCTCCCGTTGTGCCCTGTGAAAGGCACGGACGTGATCGATGGCGATTTCGACCGCTTGCCTCAGGGACGGGTCCATTTGGGCAAGGGCCTCGTTCATGGCCTTTTCCCGAACCAGGATGGGGCCTTCGTAGCCGTCCAAGTGGCGGTTGAGTTCTGACAGGGCCTTTTCTCCATCCTCGAAAACCCGTTGGAGAATCGAATGAACCCGTTCCTGGATGGAACGGTCGATGGACTCACGGTTAGAAGATGCGGGGGCCTTGACGATGATCATGCAAGTCTCCTTTACTAGTTTAGTATAATAGCAAGATAAGAATTGGCGCGGATTGCATCATATCACGCTACCCAAGCTCCTGTAAAGGGGATTCGGAAATGGAAACCCTTTTAGCAATTGGAAGGGGTCAAGGTCGACAAACACGACGAGAGTTGTTAAAATCTATCGTGTTAAATTGTAGAAGTCTGGAGGCAAAAGGGAACATAATGGCGAAAAAGCCGGGGGAAAAACGCTTTCGTTGCTCAGAATGCGGTTTTTTTTCCCTGACCTGGTCAGGGAAATGTCCTGCCTGCGGAAGTTGGGGAACTTTCGAGGAAGAACGGGCCGAATTCCCGCCCTCCGGCCCTGCCTCGAAAACGGTGACGCCCGTGTCGGGCCTCTTCGACCTTGCGTTGCCCAGGAGAATCCCCTCCGGAATCGAAGAGTTGGACCGGGTGACAGGCGGGGGCTGGGTCGAGGGGAGCGTGGCCCTGCTGGCAGGCGAGCCTGGGATCGGAAAATCCACCCTGCTGCTTCAAACCTGTGCTGCCATTTCAAGGGCGGGCTACAGGGTCCTCTATGTTTCGGGAGAAGAGGCAGCCTCGCAGGTTGCCTTGAGGGCGAGGCGTCTCGGTGCGGCGGATTCGGGAGTTTCGGTCCTTTGCCAGGAAAGCGTTCAGGAGATTCTGCCGCTGCTTCAGGGGTACGATTTTGCGGTGTTTGACAGTGTTCAGGCCCTGCGCCATACGGACACGCCGGGTTGGCCGGGGACGCCGGGGCAGGTTCGAGCCGTCGCGCAGGTTATCTCGGAGGAAGCCAGAAGATGCGGCTGCTCTTCGGTCCTTGTCGGGCACATTACAAAAGACGGCCAGATCGCGGGTCCCAAGCTTCTCGAACACATGGTGGACGTCGTCCTGTACTTTACCGGTGAAAGGACTTCCGCCTACCGGCACGTCCGGGGAGTGAAAAATCGTTATGGCAGTACGGATGAATTAGGAGTTTTCGAGATGGCGGAAGCGGGCCTGGTGGGAATTCCGGATCCCAGCCGGCTCTACTGGAACGAAAACGAGGAACCCATCCCCGGAACCGCCGTGACGGTTGTCCTGGAAGGGGCTCGTCCCCTGGTGGCGGAGATCCAGTCGCTATCCTGCAACACTCCGTTTCCCTACCCGAAAAGGACGGCCCGCGGGGTGTCCGTCAGCCGAATGGGACTTCTTTTGGCGGTTCTGGAACGGAGGGGGGGATTGCCCTCGCGGTCGATGGATGTCTTCATGAACGTTGTGGGAGGGCTTCATATCGAGGATCCGGCTGCTGACCTGGCCGTCTGCATGTCTCTCGCTTCTTCCCTTTCGGACCTTCCTTTGCCCCGCGACACGGTGTTTATCGGCGAAGTGGGATTGGGAGGAGAAGTCCGTCCCGTACCGCGCATCGCAACGCGGATCAGGGAATCATCCCGGCTTTGCTTTTCCACGGTTGTCACAAGCCGTTACCAGGATCAGGATGCCCCGGCGGGGATCCGAATCGTGAAAGTGGGATCACTCGGAGAGGCAATGAAGGAGTTGACCGGGGGATGAAAAAATGGATCAAAGTGGCTCTGGGCGTTTTTCTCGTTGTTTTTTCCCTTTCTGGAATTGCTGAAAGTGCGCCCCTGCCGGCGGAAAAGACGGCGATTGTCGTATCCGTGCCGATGGAGGGGGTTGTGGGGGTTTCCCTTGAAAATTATCTGGAAGAGGCGTTCGCCTATGCCCTGAAGGAAAGGGCAGCCCTGGTGGTGATTGGCCTGGATACCCCCGGAGGCCTGGTGACCTCGATGCGTGGGATGTCCCAGAAAATCCTTTCCGCACCGATCCCTGTGGCGGTTTGGGTGGGTCCAACCGGTGCCCGGGCGGCATCGGCGGGTGCGTTTCTGGTGATGGCCGCCCATATCGCGGCCATGGCACCTGGGACGAACATCGGGGCGGCCCACCCGGTCAGTGCTTCCGGGCAGGATGTGCAGGACAGCGAACTGAACCGGAAAATCACCAATGACCTTGCCGCACAGATGCGGTCCCTCGCTGAGGAACGGGGGAGGAACGCCGGGGTGGCGGCATCGATGGTTCTTAACAGCGTTTCTCTGACCGCCAGGGAAGCCTTGGACAAGAAGGTGATCGACACAATCGCCCCAGATGTCCCGTCCCTGCTCAAGTGGGCCGACCGCCGCAGGGTGAGGGTTAATGCGGACGAAGTCGCCCTGGACCTCAGGCGCTACGAGATCCGGACCTTTGAAATGAGCGCACGGCTTCGGGCCCTTCACTTCGTTTCCCGGCCGGATGTGGCCTATCTGCTGCTGACGCTCGGCATGCTTGCGATCGTTTTCGAGGTCCTGACACCGGGGGGGTTCGTCCTGGGGACGGCAGGAGCCGTGATGGCGCTCATCGGCGCGTACGGCCTGAGGATGCTTCCGTTCAACTGGGCGGGGATCATCCTTCTGGCGGCCGGAATCGTCGTTCTCGTCCTGGATCTCGTCGTTGGGGGAATCGGTGTCCTGAGCCTTTTCGGGCTGGCGTCCCTCGTCGTGGGGTCGCTGGTACTTTTCAGGGCGCCTGGGGGTGAGCTCTTGAACGTTTCGTTCGGATTCATGGCAGGGGTTGCCCTGACCCTGGGCCTTTTCTTTATCCTGGCGGCAGGAGCCGTGTGGCGTTCCGCGAGGAAGAGGGTAACTTCTGGGCAGGAAGGAATGGTCCATGATGAAGGCGTTGTCGTCGAAGACCTGACTCCTTACGGCTTTGTGAGCTGTCACGGAGAAGTCTGGAAGGCCGTTACCGAAGATGGGACAAGCATCCCCAAGGGAACCCGGGTCCGGGTTTCCCGGGCCGAAGGCCTGTTGCTCCACGTAAGGGAAGAAAAAACGGAATCCTTGAAGGAGAAGGGAGCGGAGCGCAAATGATCGGTAGCCTGATCGATTTTCTTTTCAACGCGGGAAGCACGCTAGGGATTCTTTTGATCGCGGTTGTCCTTCTGACTTCTGCGGTCAAGATCATTCCGGAATACCAGAGAGGCGTCGTTTTCCGTCTCGGACGGCTTGTCGGGGCAAAAGGTCCGGGTCTTGTTCTAATCGTCCCCTTTGTTGACCGGATGGTTCGGACCGACCTCAGGGTCGTTACGCTGGATGTCCCGGTCCAGGAAGTGATCACGAAGGACAACGTCCCGATCAAGGTTAACGCGGTCGTCTATTTCAGGGTCATGGATCCCAACCGTTCGGTGGTCGAGGTCGAAAACTACATCATGGCCACCAGCCAGCTTTCCCAGACGACCCTTCGGTCGGTGATCGGACGGGCGGAACTGGACGAAGTGCTGAGCGAAAGGGACAAGATCAACCTTGAGCTGCAGAAGATCATCGATGAAAAGACCGACCCCTGGGGGATCAAGGTCAGCGCTGTCGAAGTCAAGGAACTGGAGCTGCCAGAGGGGATGAAGAGGGCCATGGCGCGCCAGGCGGAGGCCGAGAGGGAACGGAGGGCGAAAATCATCAGCGCCGAGGGAGAGGCCCAGGCTGCAGAAAGGCTAAGCGAGGCCGCACGGATCATGGCCGTGAGTCCGGTTACCTTACAGCTTCGGTACCTTCAGACCATGAGGGAGATTGCGAGCGAGAAGAACTCGATGACGCTTTTCCCCTTCCCCTTTGAAATCGTGAAAGCGTTCATGGAACGGAGCACCCCGGAAAAGAGACCTCCCGAATAGGCAGGAAGCCTGCAGGGGCGCAGGTCCTTTCGGGCCTGCGCCTCTGCTTGTTTTGCCTATGCTTGCCAAGGTGGGTATAATAAACCAACATCCGGTTTGGATGGTTTAACGGGAGGGGAGAGGCCTAGATGCCATATGATTTTGAACGCGTTGAGAGAAAGTGGCAGCAATATTGGGCAGAAAACAGGGTTTTCGACGTCGAACGGGATCCTGGAAAACCCAAATTCTATTGCCTTGAGATGTTTCCCTACCCCAGCGGAGCCCTGCATATGGGGCACCTGAGGAACTATTCGATCGGTGACCTCCTGAGCCGCTACCTCTGGATGAAAGGCTGGAACGTGCTGCACCCCATGGGCTTCGATGCCTTCGGACTCCCCGCGGAGAACGCTGCGCTGAAATACGGCGTCCACCCCAAGAAGTGGACCTGGGACAACATCGAGCACATGACCGCCCAGCTCAAATCGATGGGATGCAGTTATGACTGGAGACGAAGGGTCGAAACATGCGCCCCCGAGTACTATCGGTGGACGCAGTGGATTTTCCTCCTCTTCCTGAAAAACGGCCTTGCCTACCGCAAACACGCGCCGGTCAACTGGTGCGAGAGCTGCCAGACCGTTCTGGCGAACGAGCAGGTGATTGACGGAGGGCATTGCTGGCGATGCGGCAGCGTCGTCACGAAAAGGAAACTGGAGCAATGGTTCCTCAATATAACCCGTTACGCGCAGGAACTGCTTGATTCTCTGGACAGCCTGGCGGGCTGGCCCGAAAGGGTCAAACTCATGCAGCGCAACTGGATTGGCAGATCGGAAGGCGTCCGGCTGACCTTCCCCGTGGAAGGGCTGGAAAAGGGCCTTGAAACCTTTACCACCCGGTTCGACACGATCTATGGGGTCACGTTCCTGGCCCTAGCCCCCGAGCATCCGATGGTGGAAGAGTTCGCCCGGTTGAGCCCAAACGGGGAACAAATCCGGGCTTTCGTGAAGGAAACGGTTCAGAAGAGCGAAATCGAACGGACGGCCGTCGGGGGGGAAAAGAAAGGCGTCGACACGGGCTTCAAGGCGATCAACCCCGTCAACGGAGAAAAGGTTCCCATCTGGGTTTCCAATTATATCCTGATCGAATACGGAACCGGGGCGATCATGGGCGTTCCGGCCCATGACCAGCGGGACTTCGAGTTTGCCCGCAAATACGGTATCCCGATTCGCCTTGTCATCCAGCCTGAAGTTGGGGCGCTCGAGCCTGAGACCATGTCCCATGCCTTTGAAGAAGAAGGGATCCAGTGCAATTCGGCCGGTTTCGACGGCCTCCCCACGCGGGAAAGCATCCCCCGGATGGCCCGGTGGGCGGAAGAGACCGGTATCGGAAAGCGGGAGGTCAATTACCGGCTTCGCGACTGGCTCATTTCACGGCAGCGCTACTGGGGAGCGCCGATCCCCGTGGTCTATTGCGAAAAGTGCGGTATCGTTCCCATCCCGGAAGAACAGCTGCCGGTCCTTCTACCGGATGTACAGGTTCTTCCGGGTGGGAAAAGCCCTCTGCCGGAAACCCCCGAGTGGGTCAACACGACCTGCCCGGCCTGCGGCGGCCCGGCAAGGAGAGAGACCGACACCATGGACACCTTTATCTGCTCGTCGTGGTATTTCCTCCGGTTCACCTCTCCCTGGACACAGGACGGCCCCTTCAGGGGGGAGGACGTCAACTACTGGATGCCGGTTGACCAGTACATCGGAGGCATCGAGCATGCCTGCCTGCACCTGATTTATGCGCGCTTTTTCACGAAAGTCCTTTCGGATCTGGGATATGTCGAGGTTCGAGAACCGTTCACGAACCTTTTGACCCAGGGCATGGTTATCAAGGACGGATCGAAGATGTCCAAGTCAAAGGGAAACGTGGTGGACCCGGACGAGATCATTCGCAAGTACGGGGCTGACACCGCCCGCCTTTTCATCCTTTTTGCGGCGCCTCCCGACAAGGACCTGGACTGGTCGGAGAAGGGCGTCGAAGGAGCTCACCGCTTCCTCAAACGGGTCTGGCGACTTGTGGAAGAGGGAGGAGCCCGTTTGAAGGAGGCCCCGCGCCGCAGGATCCCGCTGGCTGAAATTGAGGAAAGAAGCCGTCGCGAGCTCAAGCGGAGGATCCACAGCACGATCGAAAACGTCGGCAGGGACATCGAGAAGGAGCGGCAGTTCAACACGGCCGTCGCAAGGCTGATGGAACTGAGCAACGATCTTTCCGACTTTGTCCCGGAAACGGACCAGGACTGGATCCTTTACCGTGAGGGCATCGAAACGCTCCTGCTTTGCCTTTCCCCCTTCACTCCCCATCTTTGCGAAGAGCTCTGGGAAATGCTGGGGAACCGGGGGTGTTTGGCTACGGCCGCCTGGCCAGAAGTTGAGGCCGATTGCCTGGAGGCGGAGTCCGTGACGATCGTCATGCAGGTGAACGGCAAGGTGAGAGAGAAGATTGAGCTCCCAGCCGGTCTTTCGGAGGAACAGCTGAAGGAAAGGGTCCTTTCCCACGAAGCGGTCAGAAAACGTCTGGAAGGAAAGGAAATCCTGAAGGTCATCGCCGTTTTGGACCGCTTGGTCAATGTGGTGGTGAAGGGCTAGTGCCCCACCTGATCGTAGCGGGCGCCGCTGGGACAACCCAGCGGCGCCTGGTTTCGGAAACGGTTCGCCGGGAGCGGGAGATCGGGTATCCTCTTGCAGCGAGAAGGGAAGGGGGGGACTGGAAGGAACTCCTCTCGGCGGAAAACTGCGGCGGTCTCTTCGACGCCCGCAGGCTTGTCCTGGTCGAAGAGGCTCAGCAGCTGGGGAAGTTCCCGATCGGGCTGGAATCCCTTCTCGAGGATGCCTCTTCTGCCACGCATCTCCTTTTGGTTTATGACGAAGATCCGAAGGCGGTATTCCCGAAGGAAGCCCATTCGAGGATCACCTGGCTCAAGGGAGAGGAAATCCCGCGGTTTGGGGCGGCAAGAAGGCGATGGGCCGAAGAGAGGGCCTCGGAAATGGGCATCCGTCTCTCAACAGAGGCCATGGGCCTTCTCCTTGAGTCGGTGGAGGATCCTGAAGAACTCCTTTCTGAGCTTGCGAAACTGGCAATCGCGGCGGACGGCCGCCGGATCGAAGTCGAGGAAATCCGTACCCTTTGCTTCGATGAAGGGGAAAAGGCGCTTCTTTCCCTGTTGGACGGTTTGTGCGAAGCGGACAGGAGCAAGGTCGCGTCAGTTCTGCCGCATGTGAAGAGAAGGGATCTGATACCAGTCCTTGCGGCCCTTCACAATCGTTTCCGCCTGGCCTTCTACCGGTCAGTCTTCAAGGCTCCCCGTCTTCTGAAAATCGCCAGCGAGGCCCTGAAAGCGAGACCCTACCAGGAAAGACAGGCGGCTGAAGCCGTGCGTCACTACGGCAGGGAGAAGATGGCTCATTTCCTGAAACAGCTCTGCGGGATCAACATGGGAGAAAAGACGGGCAACCGAAACGGCTGGATCGAGCTGGAGCTTGCAATTCTTGGCCTTCTTGCGGACAGCAAGCCGGCAGAGAGAGAGGAAAGGCGATGAAAGCCGCCGCTTAGGCGTCGGCTTTCATCGCTTCTTTTGCTTTCAGGGTCAGAGCGGACTTGCGTCTTGCAACCGTGTTCGGATGGAGCACCCCCTTACCGGCGGCTTTGTCCAACACTGACTGGGCTTCATCCAGGCGGGCCCTGATGATCTGCGGGTCTTTGCCCTCAAGGCTTTCCAGAAGCCTCTTCGCGGCAGTTTTGCAACGACTCTTCCAGAACCGGTTGTAGAGTCGGTTTCTTTCCGAAATTCGGACTCTCTTTTCAGCGGACTTCTTGTTCGGCACTCGGTTCACCTCCTCCCGTAAAGCAAAGCAAATTCTAGCATGCCCGAGTCTACCGGGCAAGGAGAAGAAAATTACAGTCCCCGTGAAGTCGTATTATACAATACCGGAAGGTTTTTTTCGCGGAGAAGAGGCGGGATCAATGGAAATGCCGCAGCGGGGCCAAAGAATGAAGAGCGGAAGGGGATTGGTGACAGCCGGACTGCTGATTCTCTCCGTCGCGGGTTTTTTCGCCGAAAACCGGGGGATTGCCTTGGGGAAGCTGCTGTGGCTTGCCGGGGGGTCCGGGATCGTGGGGCTCATGACGAACGTCCTTGCGGTGAGGATGATTTTCCATAAGGTCTGCCTTCGTTTTGGTGCGAGGCAGTGGATCCTGCCTGGAAGCGGCCTGGTGACGCGGAATCAGGAGAAGATCCTGGAAACGCTTGCCCAGGAGCTGAGGGAGAGGCTTTTGACTCAGGAGACCCTCGAACGGGCGGTTTCGGAAGGGAAGCTCCTGGAAAAGACAGGGGGCACCTTCCGAAAAGAGGTCCGGAGGCTTTTCCTCAGAAGGTCGAACCTCCGGAAGATGGCGAGCGCGGTTGAGGGTCCACTCCAGCGGCTGCTGCTCGGACCGGAAACCGAGAGATTTGTCCGCCTCCAGGTAGAAAAAGCGCTTCAGGACAGCCTGCTTCTCGGTATGGCAGGAAAGCTGGGGCTCCTGAAAAGCGAGAAGGTTGCAGAATGGATCCTTCGCTCCGCTTCGGAAAGCCTGAACCGGTCCCTTTTGACCGAAGCGGGGCTGCGGGTGACACAAAGGAAACTGGCGTTTTTGCTGGAAAACGCAGGCCGCCTTGGGGACGCGGAAATCCTCGAGCTGGTCAAGGACAGCTTGGAGAGGCTCCTGATCCGGATGCTCAGAGAGATCGATCTCGGCGAACTCGCGAAAAGATCCTTGAGGCAAGCGACTCCAGAGCAGCTTGAGGATTACCTGGAAGCGCTGGCCAGGAAATACCTTGACTGGATCGAAATCTGGGGGGGGCTCATGGGAGCCGCCCTCGGCCTGATCCTGTGGCTTTTGTCAAAATGACCGCTCACCCGATGGAAGCGTATTTCCGTGAGGGCGGAATCCTCTCGGAGATGCAGGGCTTCGAGTTCCGTCCGCAACAGCTTGAGATCGCCGTGAAAGTCTGGGACCTGCTTCACTCGGGAAACGCAGACACGATGGCCATCGAGGCCCCCACGGGGATAGGGAAAAGTTTTGCACTCCTTGTCCCGTCCCTTCTATGGGCGGCGGAAGCCGACAGGACGGTGCTTTTGCTGACGGCGGGACACGCTCTGCAGGGACAGCTGATGACCAAAGACCTCCCCCTCCTGGAAGGGTTTCTTCGACGCCCTTTCCGGTTCGGTACCCTGAAAGGGCGGAACAATTATCTTTGCCTAAGAAGGTGCGCCGAACTTGAAAGGGGAGGATTTCTTGCCTTCGGGGATACGGGGGAGACTTCAGAGAAAGTCCTTCAGTGGAGCAGGGAAAGCGCGACGGGGGACCTGTCGGAACTCGAGCTCCCTGAAACCCATCCGGTTCTGGAATTGGTCGCGGCAACCCGGGAAGGGTGTCTGGGAAGACTTTGCCCGCTGAAAGGGGAGTGCTTTCTCCAGCGTCTGTATCTTCAGGCGCAAGACTGGCATCTGATCGTCACCAATTACCACCTTTTCTTTTCCCACCTGGACGGCGGGAGAAGGCCTTTCCCCGTCCCCTTCGATGCCCTGCTCTGTGATGAGGCGCACCGCATTCCCGAAGCCGCACGTTCATCCGCAACGAGGGCCGCATCGCCGGAGCGGTTCCGCAAGATGTTTTCGGCAAGGCACCTTTCCAGCCTCATCCAAGCTTTCCGATGCCTGAAAATCCCCGATGAGAAACTGGAATCGGGGTGGCAGCGGGCAGCCCAGGGGGTGGAACGCCTCTTCAGCCGGCTTGCCCTGCTGTCAAGAGAAGAAGGCGTGTTCACAAAACCCTTGTCTGACCTCCGCCACGACCTGGAAGATTGCGTGGAGTCCCTTGTGGCGGAAGTGGAACGGTTTCTTGCCAGGATGATGGAAGACGGGGAGGCTCCCGACGCCGCTGAAGGATTCGCGGTCGCATCCCAGCTCGTTGAGGCGCTTGAGGACCTTCGATGGTGCCTTGATGTTGTGGACTATCCGCGCTGGGCGACCTGGTGGGACGGCGCCCAGATTCAGAGCACCCCGGTACTGGCGGCTTCCCCCGTTCGAGAGGCTCTTTCTTCCCTGGAGGGAGTCCCCATCGTCTGCACTTCGGCAACTTTGACGGTAGGGGGAGATTTTGGCTTTTGGGAAAGGGAAAGCGGGATTTCACCCGCTGAAACCCTTATTCTTGATTCGCCCTTCGATCTGCCTGCGCAGATGTCGATCTGGGTGATCGATCTTGGACAGAGGGTGACGGAAAAAGGGTACGATGCAACGGCAAGCCGGGTTATTGAAAAGCTTTGCGACCTGAACGGGGGAAGGACCCTCGTCCTATGCAGCTCGATGCGTCTGCTGAGGTCTGTCTCGGCGAGGCTGAAGACGAAGGAAAGAGGGTACCGTCTCCTCTTTCAGGGGGAAGCCCCAAAGGAGGAACTGCTCGAGGAATTCCGCAGCGATGAAACCTCGGTTCTTGTAGGAAGCCTCTCTTTCCGGGAGGGGATCGATATCCCGGGAGACGGGCTGACGCAGGTGATCCTGGATCGCATCCCCTTCCCCCATCCGGCGGATCCCCTCGTGAGAGCCAGGCGTGACCTGGAGGGCAAGGATACATTCCTGCGGAGCACTCTCCCGATGAGCCGCCTTTTGCTCAGGCAGGCTTTCGGACGCCTCATACGGAGGAAGACCGATGCCGGAAGGGTTGCGATCCTGGATGGGAGAGCCCTCCAGCGGGAGGATTGGGGAATTTTCCAGGATTTTCGGGGAGTGCCGATCAAAAGAGTCCGCCTGGTTCAGACTCCTTGATAGCCTTCCGCAGCCTGTGTTATAGTATCAAGGCTGCCGAACAAGTCTATTTAATCTTCTTAAGATTTTTGAACAGCAAGGGGGTGTCGTCAATGAAGCGGACTTTTCAACCCCATAAAACGCGCCGCAAGCGGACAATGGGTTTTCTCGTGCGCTCCAGTTCTCCGACTGGGCGCCGCGTCATCCGCAACAGGAGACGCAAGGGGCGCAAGCGCCTCGCAGTCTAGATGGATCGTCTTTTCGGGTTCCCAGCCGACTTCCGGTTGAAAAAGGGGTGGGAATTTGATCGGGTCTTCCGCACCGGCCGACGCGTCAAAGGAGAGCTGGTGCGGTTGCTGTTTCTGGACACGGGCGAGGGGCCCCCTCGATTGGGGGCTGCTGTCGGGAAGCGGCAGGGGGCTTCCGTGGTCCGCAACCGCGGAAGGAGAATCCTTCGGGAAGCTTTCCGAACCTGCAGGCCCTGGTTAAAAGAAGGAATCTGGATCGTTGCCATGCTGAGATCCGCAGGGCTTTGCGCGGGAGCGGGGGAAATCTACGAGGACCTGGTTCGCCTCCTTGAGAGGGAAGGCCTGTTGCGTCCCGGGTTTCCCATTCACTTCCCGCCGAACGGCAAAACGAACGATGAAGAGATCGGTACCGGCGGCGCTCGCGCTTAGCCTGATCCGGTTCTATCAGCGTTTCATCTCTCCTCTGCTGGGGAAGAACTGCCGCTTTCTACCGACCTGTTCGGCCTATGCCTTTGAGGCGATTGAACGCTATGGTTTCCTGCGCGGGGTCTACCTCGGAATCCGCCGCATCCTTCGATGCGGTCCATGGTGTGCGGGGGGGTACGATCCCGTTCCCGACCTGGAAAAGAAAAAGCGCGCCAAAGAATTCGAAGACTGAACCAGAGGGACGGTGAACCGTTTGGGTACTTTATGGAACCAGGCAGGCGAACTGCTGCTAAAGATCCTGAACCTGTTTTACGGGCTGACCCACTCCTACGGAATCGCAATCATCCTGCTCACGATCCTCGTGAGGGTTGTCCTTCATCCCCTGAACCAGAAACAGCTGGTCAGCATGCAGAAAATGCAGAAGATCCAGCCAAGAATCAAAACCCTGCAGGAGAAGTACGGACACGACAAACAGAAACTGAACGAGGAAACAATGAAGCTTTATAAGGAGAACCAGGTGAACCCTGCGGCGGGTTGCCTGCCCCTCCTTGTCCAATTGCCCATTCTGATTTTGCTTTTCAGGGTTCTCACGAACTTCAAGTTCGGTGGAGTGTCGTTTCTGGGAGTGGGACTCGAGGAATCCGTTCTCTCCACGATGGGCAAGGCCGTCGGGTTAACCGGAAAGACGCCCGGTATCACGGCGCTCCTGACCGGGATCGCTGCAAACCCGTCAGGGCTGATGAATGTGGGGATGTACGGTCCCAACCTGATCCTTCTCGTTTCCATCGGATTTTTAACCTGGTTCCAGCAGAAACTTTCCGCCTCCAACAACCCGCAGATGGCCTTCATGAACTGGTTCATGCCTGTGTTTTTGACCTTTATCTGCCTGAACCTGCCGGGAGGGGTTCTGCTCTACTGGGGGGTTTCCTCGCTGTTGAGCGTTGTCCAGCAGTGGCGTGTCGTAAAGACCACCGAACTTGAAATGGAGAAAAAACCGGTTCTGTTTAAGAACAAGCCTACGCGGGACGGGGATTCGTAAGCGGTTGACAGAAAGCCCCAAAAGACGGAAAGGGAAGAAAAGATGGAACGGACCGAACCTCTGGTTGTTGAAACGGATTCGATCGAAAATGCCGTACTTGACGCAGCCCGAAACTGGAAGATCCTGCCCGAGGATGTGCAGGTACGGATCCTTGAGGAGGGGAAGCGGTTTCTCGGCTTCTTTGCACGAAAAACCAGGGTGGAACTGTTTCCTTCTGGAGACCTGGAAATCCTGAAAGCGAAAAGCGTTCTCTCCGGAATCCTGCAGCAAATGGGAATGGATGTTGAGGTCCGCATGGGCGAGGAAGAGGTGCTGAACATCACGGGGGCGGATGCAGGGATCGTCATCGGCAGGTACGGCGAAACGCTGAAAGCCCTGGAGTACCTGCTGAACCTGATCTACAGAGAAGGGAGGCCGTCCCGGCCGATCCGGCTCGACAGTGACGGATACAGGGAGAGGCGTGAAGAAAACCTGAAGCGGATCGCCCTTGCGTCGGCAAGAGAGGCCCTCAGGCGGCGGCGCCCCGTGACGATGGAGCCCATGACGAGCTGGGAGAGAAGGGTTGTCCATCTCGCCCTCAAAGACCACCTTGAGGTCGATACCCGCTCGGTGGGGGACGAGCCGCAGCGGCGAGTCGTGATTTGGCCCAGGTCCGGTTCAAGGCAGAAAAACAGGTTGAATTGAAACGAAGCGGGGCCCCTCAGGCAGGGCCCCGCTTCGTTTCAGTAAAAAAACCGATCCCTCGCCCGACCTGGTTCGCTAAACTAAAATGGAACGACGAACCGGAAAGGAGAGGTGAATTCCTATGGAACGAATCAGAAAAATCGGTTTGGTCTTGGGCATTGCACTCCTGTTCATCGGCATTGTCTACACGGCGCCCCAATCCTTCAAGCCTGTCGTGACTCCGGCCGTTTCGCAGGATGTCTTCACGGGAAATCCCGTTGCGGCGATTGCCAGCAAGTCTTCACCCGCCGTGGTGAACATCGACACGAAAACGCTGGTCAGGCGCTCTTTTTCGCCTTTCGGGGACGATCCGATCCTCAGGCAGTTTTTTGGTGACCAGATGGACCTGTTTTCCAGGGTGGTGCCGATGGAAGGGAAAGGGTCCGGTTTCATCGTGAGCCCGGACGGGATGATCCTGACGAACAACCACGTTGTTGACGGGGCCGATTCGGTGACGGTAACCCTTGCGGACGGCAGGCGCTTCGATGCAGAAATCGTCGGCAAGGACCCGACCTATGACCTGGCTGTGATCCGGATCAAGGCTTCCAACCTTCCGGTTTTGAAGATGGGCGATTCGGACCGGACCCAGGTGGGGGAGTGGGTCGTCGCGATCGGGAACCCGTTCGGTCTTGAACATACCGTAACCGTCGGGGTTATCTCCGCGAAGAACAGGAGCATTCGGCTAGAAAGGCTCAATTTTGACGGGTTTTTCCAGACCGATGCAGCGATCAACCCGGGAAACAGCGGCGGACCCCTGATCAACCTCGACAACCAGGTCATCGGGATCAACACGGCGATCGTTCCTTACGCCCAGGGAATCGGGTTTGCGATCCCGATCAACGTCGCGAAGCAGGTCATGAATGACCTTGTCCGGTACGGGCGCGTGAAACGGGCCTGGCTGGGGGTCTACATGCAGCCGATCACGCCGGATATCGTGGAGGCCTTTGGACTGAAATCCTCCGACGGGGCCCTTGTCAGCGACGTGGTCCCGGATTCTCCCGCGGAGAAGGCCGGCGTTCAGCGGGGGGACATCATCAGGAAAGCCGGAAATGTACCCGTAAAGACACCGGATGACTTGTCGAACGCTGTCCGGAAACAGGCCGCTGGAGACAGCCTCAGGCTTGAAATCCTGAGGGATGGGAAAACCCTCAGCCTGACTGCCAAACTGGCGGAAATGCCGGACGAGCGAAACCTCGGCGGCCAGCCGCAAGGAAGGATCGGAAACCGTCTGGGCCTCCAGTTGGGCAACGTGGACCTGAAAAACAGGCAGAGGTTTGATCTGCCGGCCCTTCAGGGCGTTGTGGTCCTTGGTGTCGAGGACGGATCTCCGGCCCAAAGAGCCGGGCTTCAGCCCGGGGATGTCATCCAGGGGGTCAATGGAAGGGTTGTTCGTGACCTCGCTTCCTGGGAAAAGGCGATGAGCCAGGCGAGCGGGAAAAACCTGGTCCTTCTTGTCTGGAGGGAGGGAAGGACGACTTTCGTGCCCCTGAAAGCCCGCTGAAGGGAAGAGCAAACCGAGCAGGGAGGGACCGCAGGCCTTTTGCCGGCGGTCCCTCCCTGCTTTTCAGGCTGAAGGGAAACGAACGCGAAACAGCAATCCCTCCCCCGCCTTTGAATGGACCTCGATCCGTCCGTTGTGGATCTGGGCGATCCTGTAAACGAGCGGCAGACCGATTCCGTACCCCGGCATATGTCTTGAACCATCGGCCCTCCAGAAGAGTTCGAAACATTGGCGGATCTCTTCCTGTGACATGCCGGGTCCCGTATCCCACACTTCAAGCACGGATTCTCCCGCCGAACCCTCCGGGTAGGTCCGGATTCCCAGGCGTCCCCCGGGGGGGGAATACTTGCTGGCATTGTCGAGAAGGTTGCAGGCAAGGGTGAGTAGGAGCGGCCCTCGCCCGAGCAGCGAAGCGGGTTTAACCTCTTTGATGACTTCCTGTCCTCTTCGGTTGAAAATCGGGCCGAGGTTCTGGCAGGCCGTATCCGCGATTTGCATCAGATTCACCCTCTCGAATTCCAGGGGCTTTTCAGCGAGATCAAGCCGGGAAAGCTCAAGAAGGGATTCGATCATGTTCCTCATGGAGGAAACATGATCGATGATTTCAGAGAGTTTTTTCTCGTAATATTCAGTGGATCTCGGGCGCAGCAAGGTAACCTCTGCCTTGCTGCGGATCACGCTCAAAGGATTGAGCAGTTCATGACTTACGTTCGAGGTGTAGCGGCGCAAGTTCCCGATCGCCTGCGTGAACCGTTCCGAGAAGGAAGCTAAGGCGGCCTCAAGCCTTTCTCGATCCTCCTTTTTTCCGGGGAGCGGCGGTAACGGACCAGGACGATCCAGATTGAGATCCTCAAAATATTCCGCCAGGGCACGAAAAAGCTCCGGCTCGGAGGTCTCCTCTCTAGATGGGGTTTCTCTGGCCCGCTCATTATTCATGGAAGCGTTTCCCCAATCGCGAGTTTCAGGCCTGATCCGGGCAAACCACCTTGTATCCGACTCCCCGGACGGTCACCACCATCAGATCCAGGCCAAAGGGGCGAAGCTTGTCCCGGAGGTATTTGACATGAACATCCACCACGTTGCTTGTCCCTTCGTACTCTTCCTGCCAGACGTTCGAGATGATCTTGTCTCGCGTGAAGACCTGATTTTCGTGCCTCATGAGGAGTTCCAGGATATCGAATTCCCTCCGTCTCAACGGTACGGTCTCTTCCCCGACACGGCACTCCCTTGCCAGCGGGTCGAGCGTGAGCGGACCGCAGCGAAGCAGGGCCGGCTTGGGTTCGGAAATCCTCCGGATCAGGGCGTTAACCCTGGCAAGAAGCTCACGGAAATCGAACGGTTTGATAAGATAGTCGTCAGCCCCCTGCTCGAGCCCCGTGACGCGATCCTCGATCGAATCCCGGGCGGTGAGCATGATCACGGGGACCTTCTTTCCTTCCTCCCGCAATGCCGAAAGGATTTCAAGACCGCTGAGCTTCGGCAGCATCAGGTCAAGGATGATACAGTCATGGTCACCCGCACGGGCTTTCTTCAGACCGTCCTGGCCGTCGTAGGTGAAGTCGACCGTAAAACCGTTTTCCGAAAAGCCTTCGGAAAGGACCTCCACCAGTTCCTTGTTGTCTTCAATAATTAGCAGTTTCATCGAGATCCCCCTCTCAATTCTAATGAAATCGGGATTTTCATTCTATTAAAACACAGGGAAGAGGAGTTGTCGAGAGGGAAATCTGCTTTTTTTGCACAATTTGGCTCGTGATGGTAGAATACCTTTCGACCCGGTACTCGGATTGGGGATTCGGACCCCTTTCTGGGGCTTGGGATTTGTTTGAATCGGGGTGTCGAAATGATCGAGCGTGAAGAAAAGCAGCGAATCATCGAGGAGTTCAAGGTTCACGGGGCCGATACAGGGTCTCCGGAAGTACAGGTTGCCATCCTGACGCACAGGATTCGCAGCCTGACGGAGCATCTGAAAGCTCACAAGAAGGATTTCCATTCCCGCAGAGGCCTTCTCATGATGGTGGGACAGAGGAGGAAGCTGCTGAACTACCTGAAAACAAGGGATTTCAACCGCTACCAGGCACTGATCCAGCGGCTGGGCCTGCGGCACTGAGGAACCTGGGAAGTCGAGAGGCGGGGACGGGACGACCGTCCTCGCCTTTTTTTATCATCGTATGGTATGCTCTTCAGGACGAAAAATTATTGAAAGAGTCAAGGAGGCTCAAAGGATTATGGTTCAAACATTTTCAATTGAAGTGGGAGGAAGGACCCTGTCTTTCGAAACCGGCAGGCTTGCAAAGCAGGCCAGCGGTGCAGTCCAGGTCACTTACGGGGAAACGGTCCTGCTCGTCACCGCCTGTATGACGGAGAAGCCGCGGGAAGGGTTGGATTTTTTCCCGCTCCTCGTTGATTTTGAAGAACGTTTCTACTCGGCGGGGAAGATCCCGGGCGGATTTATCAAGAGGGAAGGAAGGCCTTCCGAAACGGCAATTCTCAGCGCCCGGATTATCGATCGCTCGATCCGGTCCCTTTTCCCGGACCACATGAGGAACGATGTGCACGTGGTCGCGACGGTTCTCTCCGTTGACCAGGTCAATGCCCCGAACATTCAGGCGATTAACGCGGCATCAATGGCCCTGACCCTTTCCGAGATCCCGTGGAACGGTCCTGTTGCGGCCCTCCGTGTCGGTTGCATCGATGGGAAATTTGTCGTGAACCCCACAGAGGAAGAACTTCTCCAGAGCACCCTGGACCTGGTTTTGGCCGGCCACATGGGCGGGATCACCATGGTGGAGGCGGGTGCCAAAGAAGTGCCGGAATCTTTGATGGTGGATGCCCTCGAGTTTGGCCATGAACAGATCAAGCGGCTCGTTCGGTTCCAACTCGAAGCCAGGGAGAAAGCCGGAAAACCGAAGGTGGAAATTCCTGCCCCCGTCAGGATCGAAGCGCTCGACGAGGCCATCCGGAGGAACTATTACGGCGAAATCTACGAGGCGGTAGGAATTCATGCGAAGGGGCAACGAAACGAGAAAATCGCCCTGGTCAAGCAGAAGGCCGTTGAGACACTTGAGGGCGAATTCCCCGATTCTTCCCGGTACATCGGCGAGGTTGTGGAAGAACTGGTCAAGAAGGCAATGCGCTCCATGACGGTCGATGAACGCCGTCGTGCTGATGGAAGGACCATGGACCAGGTCCGCCCCATTTCCTGCGAAGTGGGAGTGTTGCCGAGAACGCACGGATCGGCCCTTTTCACGCGTGGCGAAACGCAGGCCTTGGTGACGACCACCCTGGGAATGATGGGGGAGGACGAGCAGGTCCTCGATGGCCTGAAGATCGACGAGCCCTCCAAGCGGTTCATGCTCCATTACAATTTCCCGCCTTACTCCGTCGGTGAAGTCCGGCCAATGCGGGGGCCCGGAAGGCGCGAGATCGGCCATGGGGCCCTTGCTGAAAGAGCTGTCCGAAATCTGATGCCGTCCGAGGAAGAGTTCCCCTACATCGTTCGGGTGGTTTCGGATATCCTCGAGTCGAACGGCTCAAGTTCGATGGCATCCGTCTGCGGCGCCAGCCTGGCCCTGATGGATGCGGGGGTGCCGATCAAAAGACCGGTCGCAGGGGTTGCCATGGGATTGATCAAGGAAGGCGAAAAAGTTGAAATCCTTACGGACATCCAGGGGCTTGAGGATCACTACGGGGACATGGATTTCAAGGTTACCGGCACCGAGGTGGGGATCACAGCCCTGCAGATGGACAACAAGGCGGGCGGGATCACACGGGAAATCCTGGAAAAAGCACTGGGGCAAGCCCGAGAAGGGCGTTTGCACATTCTTGGGGAAATGGCCAAGGTGATCCGGGAGCCCAAGAAGGATCTCTCCCCGTACGCTCCCAGGATGTACACCACAAGCGTTCCCGTGGACTCCATCCGGGATGTCATTGGCCCCGGGGGCAAGGTGATCCGTGGGATCTGCGCGGATACGGGCGTCAAGATGAACGTCGAGGATGACGGCAGGATTTTCATCGCGGCAACCAACGAGGAGTCCGCCAAAAAAGCCTTGCAGATCATCCGCGACCTGACCCGGGATGCAGAGCCGGGGGAGATCTTTTACGGCAAGGTAACACGGCTGCTGAGTTTCGGGGCTTTTGTCGAAGTCCTTCCCGGCAAGGAGGGCTTGCTCCACGTCAGCGAAATCAGCACGCACCACGTGCCAAAGCTGGAGGATGCCGTGAAGCCGGGTGATATGGTGCTAGTCATGGTCAAGGAGATCGACGACATGAACCGCGTGAACCTGACTCGGCGCCGCCTGCTGGAGAAGGCGGCGGAGCACCGGCTCGCCGAGCTGTACCCCGAAGCCTACGCCCTGGAGCTAGCCCGGGAAGAGCGCATTGCACAGGCGAGCGCAGCCGCGGGTACAGAGCGAGATCGGCCAAGGCGGAGCGAGGGGGAAAACCGGGATCGGCGCCCCGGCGGAGAACGACATGACAGGCGTGGAACCGGTCCAAGAGATCGCGGGAGGGGTCCGGTTGAACGCCATTAAGGTGAAGGTGAGGCGGGACGAAACTTCCAGGGGACTCCCCCTGCCGCACTACGCGACCCCGGGTTCTTCAGGGGTGGACCTTCGGTCGGCTGAATCTGCCCTGATCGAGCCGGGGAGCTGGGCGGTCCTGGGAACGGGTCTTCATCTGGAAATTCCAGAAGGTTACGAAGCCCAGGTCCGATCCAGAAGCGGTCTTGCGCTGAACAAGGGTGTGATGGTCCTGAACAGCCCGGGCACAATCGACAGCGATTACCGCGGGGAAGTGCGGGTCATCCTGATGAACCTGGGGAAAGTCCCATTCCGTGTCGAACCCGGTGATCGAATCGCCCAGATGGTTTTCTGCCCGGTGGTCGGGGCGGACCTGGAAGAAGTTGAGAGCCTTTCTTCAACGGAAAGGGAACAGGGCGGGTTCGGAAGCACGGGTTCCAAGTGACGGGAGGAGAAAAACGGGGAGCGGGCTTAAGCCCGCTCCCCGTTTTTCCTGTGCTCAGTTTCCGGCTTGATATCGATGAATCGGTTTAGTGCCCTTTCTTTGTTTCAGCGTTCATGGCGGTCTTCAGGCACCAGATGAAACCCCCGAAAACGCAAATCAGGATGATCGTCATCGTTGCAGGCCACATTTCAATACCCTCCTTTTCAAGCCGCGAAAGCTAGTACTTCGCTTCCAGCTTGTGGGTGGTCTTTTCCGCCAGCCAGTTGTTCAGGAAGAAGAACACGACGGCGGCGATGATCCACTGGTAGTACATTGTCCCGACGGTGTAGGTGTACTTGGAGATCGGGAGCCACTTGTACCATTCGCCGGGATACCAGGAAATGGCTTGCATCGTCCACCAGCCGAAGATGATGACGAACCACACCGGGAAGAGGCACACCAGCCACCACATCCAGTAGTACTTGATGTCCGAGCAGGGCTCGATGTACTCCACCCAGATCTTTCTGACACCGACTTTCATCGCACCGATGGAGAAGAGGAGCCCGGAAAGCAGCAGCCCCACGCCCCAGACCCAGTCCTGGTTCTCGAAGAACCAGTTGTACATGGCGGAAGGCAGCCCGCAGACGAGACAGGCGATGCCGATAGCCCAGGTTGCCTTCTTTGTGCCCCAGCCAGCATCCTCCAGGAGACGGACGCCGAGCTGGATCATCGAAATTTCCGAGCTCAGGGCCGCCATGATCAGGGCCGCGAAGAAGGCCAGAGCCATGATAATGCCGCCCGGAATCTGGGTAAAGAGGTTCGTCAGGTGAATGAAGGCAAGACCGTTGTTGCCGGATTTCACGGCCGCCATCGGATCTGGAGCGATCGCGAAAATGGTGGGGATGACGCAGAGGCCCGCAAGCGAAGCTGCCGCCGTGTCAGCGAACGCGGTCGTCGCGGAGTTCAGGAGGATGTCCTCATCTTTCTTGGCATAAACGAAGTAGGTGAGGAAAAGCCCCCAGCCGGCACCGGTGGACCAGGCCGCCTGCGTGAACGCTTCCAGGTAGGTTTTCCCCTTCATGACATCTTCCATGCGGATTGTGAAGAGGTATTCCAGCCCTTTCCAGGCCCCGGGCAAAAACTGAGCGCGGATGGCGAGAAAGATCAGCAGGATGAAGATGGAAGGGATCATGAACTTGTTGGCTTTTTCAAGACCGTTCTGAATGCCCCTGGAAACGATAAAAATGCTCACGAGCAGGGCGATGATGAAGAAGAGCGCGCCTTGAGTGGGATTGTTGATGAAGGCATCCCAGAGTGCCTTTGAATCGACTCCGGGTTTGAGCACCCCGGTTGCCGCGTACAGGAAGTAGCGGATGCACCACCCGATGACAACTGCGTAATAAAAGGCGATGGCAAGGGAAATCCAGGCGATGAGAGCTCCGACCCAGGTCCATTTCTTGCCGAGCATTTCTTTCCAGGAACCGATAACGCCCATCCGGGAAACTTTGCCCCAGACTCCTTCGGCTGCAAGGAGCGGGATGGCCCACAGGAACAGGGCCAGGAAATACGCGATATAGAAAGCCCCGCCGCCGTTCGTTGCGGCAACCCGCGGGAATCTCCAGATGTTGCCCGTCCCGATGGCCATTCCCATTGCTGCGAAGACGAGACCCCAACGGCTTGACCACTGCTCGTTCGTGTTCTCGGACATACAACGTGCCCTCCTTTTCATCGGATGATAGTAAGGTTGGAAAGACATCCCCCTTTCCCTTCTCTACGGCATGGCACCCCTCCTCCCTGGATGTGAACTTGGATAAAATATACAAAAACAAACAGCCCCATGGTTCAACACAGTTGATTATAAAGGCAGGATATGGGAAATGCCAAGGATAGGACCTGCGCAAAAAAACTTAAATTAACGGTCAAATTGGACAATACAGAAAGAGTCAAGTTGTCGGATAGGGAAAAGGAGGGGTAGAATGACTCAAAAGATCACGACGGACCGGAGGGATTTTCGATGCCGCAGTTCAGGGGGAGTGCAGGACAAATCATGGAGGCAGATCATCGAAGCGCCTGGGAGATTTTAAAGGAATGGGGAATCCACCGTGGCGCTGTGGCTGCCTTCGTGAACGGGAAGCCAACGGACCTGAAGACCGTCCTCGATTTTGACGCTACCGTGGAACCGATCCCGGCGGATAGCGAAACGGGACTAGAAATCCTGCGTCATTCCGCATCGCACCTCATGGCTCAGGCCGTTCTGCACCTGTATCCGGGAACGAAGGTCGCGATCGGACCCTCGATCAAGGATGGATTCTACTATGATTTCGAGCTTCCGGTTCCGGTTTCCGAAGAGGACCTGCCCAAAATCGAGGAAGAGATGAAGCGGCTTGCACGGGAAGCCCTACCGGTGGAGCGGCTTGAGATCCCCCGGGAGAAACTGATGGAAAAATACACGGCAACGGGGGAAGTCTACAAGGCGGAGCTTCTCGAGGATATTCCGGATGAAACGGTTTCCGTCTATCGGCAGGGGGATTTCGAGGATATGTGCCGCGGTCCTCACGTGCCTGACACTTCCTTCCTCCGTCACACGAAACTTCTCTCCGTCGCGGGGGCTTATTGGCGCGGAGATGAAAAGAACCGCATGCTCACCAGAATTTACGGCACGGCATTCGCCGACAGGGAAGCCCTGGACGCTCACATCAAGAAAATGGAGGAGGCCCGCCGGAGAGATCACCGGAAACTCGGGAAAGAACTGGATTTGTTCAGCATCCAGCCGGAAGGGCCCGGGTTCCCCTGTTTTCACCCCAAAGGCATGGTGATCCTGAACACCCTGGTTGATTTTTGGAGACGGGAGCATGTCCGGCGCGGATACTCCGAGATCCGGACACCGCTGATTCTCGATAAGGACCTTTGGGTCCGTTCGGGCCATTGGGACCATTACAAGGAGAACATGTACTTTACGGAAATTGATGAGAAGCCCTACGCGATCAAGCCCATGAACTGCCCGGGCGGTCTTCTGGTCTACAAGAGTTCGCTGAAAAGCTACCGGGATTTGCCGCTGCGGATGGCGGAACTCGGGATCGTCCACCGCCATGAACGGTCCGGGGTGCTTCACGGGCTCATGAGAGTGCGGTGCTTTACGCAGGATGACGCGCACCTGTACGTTACCCCGGCCCAGATCAAGCAAGAGATTCTCGGGATCATGGACCTGACCCGCTATATCTATCGGGATGTGTTTGGATTCAATTATCACGTGGAATTGTCGACGCGACCGGAAAAGGCCATGGGCAGCCTTGAAATGTGGGAAAGGGCAGAAACCGCCCTTGAAGAGGCACTGAGGGAAAGCGGTGTGCCGTACCGCGTGAATCCCGGGGATGGGGCCTTTTACGGTCCCAAGATCGATTTTCACTTGGAGGACTGCATCGGGAGGACTTGGCAGTGCGGCACAATCCAGCTGGATTTCCAGATGCCGGAACGCTTCGACATCACCTACGTGGGAGCGGACGGAGGTCAGCACCGGCCGGTCATGCTTCATCGAACCGTCTTTGGAAGCCTTGAGCGTTTTCTTGGAATTCTGATCGAGCATTTTGCGGGAGCCTTTCCCTACTGGATTGCCCCGGTCCAGGTGAAGGTCATTCCCGTGAAACCCGAGCTGGAAGAATACGCGAAAGAGATAGAAGCCAGGGTGAAAGGCTGGGGAGTGCGCGTCGAGACAGACCTGAGGGATGAGAAACTCGGGAAGAAAATTCGCGATGCACAGGTTCAAAAGGTCCCTTACATGGTGGTCCTCGGCGAAAGGGAGATGGCGGAGAAAACCCTGTCGGTCAGGGATCGTTCGCTGGGTGACTTGGGAACGATGACGCCTGATGCTTTCAAGGAAAAACTGGAATCGGAGTTTGACCCCCGGCACTGAAAGGCTTGTGGAATATCGAAAACTGTGATATATTCCGCCGGTACGCTTGAGAGAAGAAGAGGGCCCACCTCTCACCTGAAGACGCCAAAGCGGCTGTTGTCGGGTTTCAAGCCGGTTCAAATGCGGGTTTGATCGCAAGTGGATCAGGTATTGGGGGGGGCCGCTCGTAGAGACGGCCCCCTTTATTTTTGCCGGAGGTGATGAGCTATAGCTACAAAACCGGATGAACCCAACGTGAACGAGGAGATCAGGGCTCAGGAGGTCCTTCTCATTGATGATCAGGGCGTCAAGTTGGGGGTGGTTCCAACGAGAGAAGCCCTGAAGCTGGCCGAAGAGCGTCTGCTGGACCTGGTTGAGGTTGCCCCGCAGGCTACTCCTCCAGTGTGTCGGATCATGGACTACGGGAAGTACAAGTACCAGATCCAGAAACGAGACAAGGACGCTCGGAAAAAACAGAAGGTTCAGACCGTCAAAGAGATGAAGATGAGGCCCAAGATCGACGAGCACGATTACAACTTTAAAGTTCGGGCAATCCGGGGTTTTCTGGAGAGCGGACACAGAGTGAAGGTTTCCGTCTTTTTCCGGGGACGGGAAATGGCGTTTCTCGACCGGGGCAAGGCGGTTCTCGAAAAAGTCGAAAAGGACGTGGCCGAATACGGCAAGGTGGAAATGGAACCGCGCATGGAGGGCCGATACATGAGAATGATGGTTGCACCCGTGCCCTCCACGAAAAAGCCGGCATCCAAAGCGGAGGGCTCGAAGCTGACCGAAGAAGGCGAAAACCGAGGATAACCCCCCGAACCCGGGGGCTGACAAAGAGCTGTTTCGAATCATACAAGGGGGGACTTGTTCAGATGCCCAAGATGAAGACGCATTCGGGGGCCAAGAAGCGTTTCCGCACGACCGGAACGGGGAAGGTGACGTATCAGAAGGGCGGAAGAAGGCATATCCTGGAATCGAAAAATTCCAAGAGGACGCGTACCTTGCGCAGGAAAGGCTATCTTTCCGGGGCGATCGAGGATCGCGTGAAGGTCCTTCTGGTTGGCCGTTAAGTCGGACCAGTCGTTCCAGAAACCGAAAGAGGAGTGATCTCCCATGGCAAGGGTAAAGGGCGGAAGCGCCAGTAACAGCAAGCGGAAAAAACTCTTCAGCATCACCAGGGGATACTGGGGAAGAAAAAAGAACGTCTACCGGCGTGCCCGCGAGGCGTTCCTCCGGTCGATGACGAACGCTTTCCGGGATCGGAAGGCGAAAAAACGGGAGTATCGGAAGCTCTGGATTATCCGCGTCAATGCGGCGGCCCGGATGAACGGCATGTCCTACAGCAGTTTCATGCACGGATTGAAACTGGCGGGGATTGAGCTCAACAGGAAGATCCTTGCAGATATGGCCGTAAACGACATGCCGGCTTTCGTCAAGCTGGTCGAAAAATCCAGGGAAGCGCTGGTTCGTTAATTCCCGGCTTTCTCCCTTTTCTGGATGCGACATCATAGGGTTCCCGCGCAAAACGGCGCAGGAACCCTATGATCTTTCGGGGGGCTTTGATTTTTCACGGGCAACGCATGGTCTTTTTCGATATACTCTTCTAGAATTGCCATGGATGAAGGGAAGCTTGAAGGGAAAAGGCATCCGGTGTCGAAACAGGGGGCGGACGGTTTACGCGAGAAACGGAAAGCGTAGCGGGGAAAGCGGGAGGGATGGCTAATTGGAAACGATAAACGCAAAAATCGCAAACATCCGTGAAAATATGATGCAAGAGCTGGATTCCGCTGGTAGCAGCGAATCCCTGCAAGCTTTGCGGGTTCGATACCTGGGGAAAAGGGGCGAGCTGACCCAGATGCTCCGCTCTCTGGGGAATTTGCCGCCGGAAAAACGGCCAGCCGCGGGTCAGGCTTTAAACGAGCTGCGCCAGGAAATTGAGGCCGCCCTTGAAGCCAGGTCCCTTCTGATCGCACGAGCTGAAGATGAGGCCCGGGAGGCCACGGACTTCGTCGACGTGACTCTTCCTCCACGGGGCAGGGGATGGGGGGGCTTTCATCCAGTTGTCCAGACGATGAATGAGATCATCGACATCTTTGTCGGCATGGGATTTTCCGTGGCTTACGGGCCGGAAATCGAGGATGATTTCCATAACTTTGAAGCCCTGAATATCCCTCCCCACCATCCGGCACGGGACATGCAGGACACATTCTACCTGGACAACGGACGGCTCCTGCGCACACACACGAGCCCGGTGGAGGTCAGGGCAATGCTTCGATGGGGGGCCCCGCTGAGGATCATCGTGCCGGGCAAGGTCTACCGGAGGGACAGCGACCAGACACACTCCCCGATGTTTCACCAGCTTGAAGGCCTCCTGATCGACGAGGACGTTTCCCTGGCCGATCTCAAGGGATGCCTGAACACGTTCGTCGGGGCGATTTTCGGACGGCCGCTGGACAGCCGTTTCAGGGCCAGCTATTTCCCTTTCACGGAACCCTCCCTGGAGATGGATGTCGAATGTTTTGCCTGTTCCGGACGGAACCCTTCCTGCAGAATCTGCAAGGGGACGGGCTGGCTCGAAATCCTTGGGTGCGGGATGACTCATCCGAACGTCCTCCGCTACGGCGGCATTGATCCTGACCGATACAATGGTTTTGCCTGGGGAATGGGGCCGGATCGGGTCGCCATGCTGAAGTACGGCTTGACCGACCTGAGGGTGCTTTTCGAGGGACATGGATCGTTCCTGACAGGGGGAGGGTACTGATCATGCGGATCTCCTGGAAGTGGCTCAACGAATTCTGCAAAATCCCGCTGTCTCCAGAAGAGGCTGCCGAGAGGCTGACCGTGACGGGCTGCGAGGTTGAAAGCATCGAACGTCCGTGTTCTACCCTGAAAGGGTTGATCGTCGGAAAGGTCGAGAAACTCCAGGTCCATCCTGAACGCTCCGACCTTTTCGTTGCCGAGGTTGAGCTTGGCGGCCCGCGGGTCCAGTGCGTGACGGCAGCGCAAAACCTGCGGGAGGGAGATACCGTTCCCTATGGTGCGCCCGGAAGCGTGATCGCGGATGGTACCGTTCTCGGAAAGCGGACTTTTGATTCCGTCGTCAGCGTCGGGATGATGCTTTCCGCCGAGGAGATCGGTCTTCCCGGGATTGCTGATGAATTCGGTATCCTGAGATTGCCGGCGGGTTTGACCGCCGGCGAGGATCTAATCAAAGCCCTGAACCTCGACGACTGTATCCTGGAAATTTCCATTACCCCAAACCGCGGGGATCTCCTCAGCCTGATCGGGCTAGCCCGGGAGTGCTACGGAGTGATCGAGGGTTCAACCCTCGAGAAGCAAGAACTTAAGCCGCCCCGGATCGGTGACCCCGGATCCGTTTCCTGGGATGGCCTGACCCTGGCAGACCCTGGATGTCCGCTGTACGGCCTGTCGTTTGCCCCTTCTGTCCAGATCAGGCCCTCCCCGATGGGAACCCGGATCCGGCTGGCCTTTTCCGGAATCCGGTCGATCAACAATATCGTGGATGCGACGAACTACATCATGCTGGTTACGGGACAGCCGCTCCACGCATTTGACCTGGACCGGCTTCCGGCGAGGGAGATCACGGTGCGCGGAGCGAGAGAGGGAGAGCGTTTCAGAACGCTGGACGGCCAGGATCACACTCTTGCGGAAGGTGACCTGTTGATCACCAGCGGAGGCATCCCAGTGGCCCTCGCTGGAGTCATGGGGGGAGAGAACAGCGAGATTACCGCGGAAACGAAATCCGTCGCATTCGAGTCGGCCTTCTTTGAACCGCTTCGCGTCAGCCGCACTGCGCGAAGGCTGGGCATGGGGACGGAAGCTTCGTACCGGTTCTCCCGCGGGGTCGATCCCAGCCGGGTTTTACCGACCCTTTCCTGTCTCTTTGAGTATCTCTTGAAAGATGGAGCCCACCAAGTGGAGGAAAACGTTCGTGTCGTATCTTCGAGATCCTGGGAAAAGCGGAGGATTCCCCTGACCAGGCGGAAAATGCATCGGGTCCTCCTCTGGGATGACCTGGAGCAGGCCTCGAAAATCCTGCAGAAGCTCGATTTGAAAGAAATCTCCGCAACAGGTGAAAAACGGGTTTTTGAGATCCCGACCTCCCGGGCCGATCTGTCCATCGAGGAGGACTTGATCGAAGAAGTCGGCCGCCTGAGGGGATACGAATCGGTTCCCTCCCGGATCCCTCCCCTTCTTCATGGTACCGGGAGAGTGGGAGACGAAGTGGAGGCACACCGGAGGATCCGCGTTGCTGCAATGTCCAGGGGATTCCTGGAAATCGTGACCTATAGCTTCATCAATCCAAAGTGGGTTGAATGGCTACGGATACCGGAAACGGATCCCAGGTCCCGCGGTTTCCGGCTGACAAACCCGATCAGCCAGGACCAGTCCTTGATGAGGACGACCCTCTTGCCCGGTCTCTTGCAGGCCCTGCAGACGAACTTGCGTTCCGGGTGGAAGGACCCGATTCGGCTTTTTGAGGTGGGGCGTGTCTTTCTTCCCGGAGAAGAAGGGGAGGATCACCGGGAAAGCTTGAGAATGGCAGGAGTTTCCTGGAACGGAAAGGAGCGGCGGATTCTTCACGAACCTTATCTGAAGGACGACGTTCTTAGCCTGAAAGCCGATGTGCTTGCGCTTTGCGGGAGCCGCGGGCAGATTCCAGATTTCTCCGCGGGAAGTGAACCATTCGGACACGCCGGGCAGACGGCCGAGCTGAGGCTGGAGGGGAAACCTTGCGGATACTTGACCAGTATCAAGCCGGGAATCTTGCGGGAGCTTGAGATCCCGGGGCCGGTTTTCGCCTTTGAGCTGGATATCGAATCTCTCTTGCCGGAAAAAGGGTTCCGCTTCGGCCAGGTCGTTCGCTATCCGGCCGTTTATAGGGATATTTCGCTGATTGCGCCGCTGAGCAGGCCTGCCGCGTCGGTCGAGGAAGATCTTCGGAAACTCGGAGGAAGCCTGTTGCGTGAACTGGTCCTTTTTGACGTGTACCAGGGGGCCGGAATCCCTGAAGGAACGAGAAGCCTCGCCTTTTCCCTGGCCTATGGAGATCCGGGCCGAACACTCAGGGACGAAGAGGTGGATGCGATACACGAACAGCTCCGGAGGAACCTTTCGGAAAAGGGGTATATCTTGAGGTAGAAACGGCCGTTCTAGGTGCGGCGGAAGTTCCCGTATTCGAAAAGCAGGGTCCGGCAGAAATGGTTTCAGGGTACTAAATGAAAATTGAAAAAAAGGAGTTCGAGTGAATCTTCACATGGGGCAATTTTCGGCAACAGACATGATCTTGGGCGCGATTGCGGTTTTCTGGATCGGAAAGGGATTCTTTATCGGATTCTCCGGTGTAGTGTTTTCCCTGCTGGGGATCCTGGCAGGGCTTCTGGTCGCTTTCAAATGGAGCAGAGCCCTTGCCCTTTCCCTTCTTGGACTGTCCAGCACCCCTCGGATCTCCGAGGGGTTTTTAACCGTTTTTTCCGGCATCGTCCTGTTTATTGCCTGCAATCTTGCCGCCGCCTTGGTTTGCCGGCTGACTCGGAAAGGGTTGAAGGCCGCCCGCCTGGGGGGGCTGGATCGATTCCTGGGGGCGCTTGCCGGCGGAGCAAAGGCTGCGCTCCTGATCCTTTTCCTTTTCGGATCCTCCCATCTTATCTTCAGCGAAAACCCGCCGCGGTGGATGGCTGAAAGCCGCCTGCTGAAGGTTGCGGCCCGGGCATGGCCGGAAACGGAGAAAGTCCTTGCAGAATGGAAGATCCTTGAGATGAAGGGATTCCCTTCCATTCCGCCGGAACCAAGACCATGAAACCTCTGGGCCGCTTTACCGAAAACGCCCTTGAGCTCCGGAAAATCCTCCAGATCATCGGGAAACACTGCCGGAGCGAGCTGGGAACCAAAACCCTGTACGGGATTCTCCCTGCGCAAGACCGGAAACAACTGGACCTTCGGCAAGCGCTCCTTCGAAATGTGCTCCGTTACCGGGAGATCGAGGGGGATTTCCCCTGGGATAGCCGGGTCGTTCCGGTAACAGTCCTCCTCGAAGAGGCGAAGTCCAGCGCCCTGATGTCGGGGGAAGATCTCGTCCATGTCCGGAACCTGATTGCCCTTGCCACGGAAGTGAGGAACGAAATCCGCCGCGTCCAGGAACGTTTCGTCGAATTGGAGCAGATCGGGAGGAGAATCCGGGATTTTTCAGAGGAACTTGTCTTGCTCGGTGTCCTGGATGAAGAGGGATTCCTTTACGACCACGCAACTTTGCAGTTGAAGGAAATCCGAAACCGGATTGACTCCCTGAAAGCGACGATAAGAAAGACAGGACAGGCTCTTCTTAACGATCCTGCAACCTCGAACCTGTTACAGGACCGGGTCCTGAGCCTTAGAAACGGTCGATTCGTTGTTCTGGTCAGAGCCGAAAACATATCCTCCTATCCCGGGATCGCGATCGACCGAAGCAGTTCTGGAAATTCCTTCTACGTGGAACCCTACCGTCTGGCTGCCCTGAACAACCGTCTTTCGGCTGCACTGGAAGAGGAACGGCAGGAGGTTTTTCGTATCCTTCGCAGGATAACCCTGAAACTCCTCGAACGGGAAACGGCGATCTCCGAGGCCGAATCGGCCCTTGGGAGCCTGGACCTGGTTTGTGCGGAAGCAGAAATGGTAGAAAGAGGCGGCTGGCATTTACCCGAAATTTCCCCTTCTCCCGGTTTTCGCTTTCGCGGGCTCGTGCATCCGCTATTGGGTGAAAAAGCGGTGCCGATCGACATCGCCTGCGGGGATGACTTTAGCGTTCTTGTGGTGACGGGGCCCAACACGGGGGGCAAGACGGTAGCCCTGAAGACGGTGGGGGTTGCGGTCATCCTTTCCTGGATGGGGCTGCCGATCTCCGCAAGCGAAGGATCGGTTGTGGGAGAAATCGATTCTGTTCACGTGGATGTGGGAGATGAGCAGAGCATTGAACAGAACCTGTCAACATTTAGCGCCCACGTGAAAAACATCGTTTCGATCCTGAGGGAAACGGGTCCCGGATCCCTGGTGCTCCTTGATGAACTGGGGTCGGGCACGGATCCCCAGGAAGGGGCAGCCCTTGGAATTGCCCTGCTTGAAGCCTTCCGGGAGAAGGGGGCACTTGTCCTGGCCACGACACATCACAATTCCATCAAAACCTACGCGCTCACGACCCCCGGGGTGGAAACGGCCAGCATGGAGTTCGACCCGGTTTCCCTGAAACCGACGTTTGCTCTTCTTATGGGAATACCGGGGAAAAGCAACGCGCTTCTCATTGCAGAAAGGCTGGGAATGCCCCCGTCGGTGATCGAGCGGGCCAGGGCCAGCCTGCGAGGCGAGGATGTCTCGGCGGAAGAACTGATCGGTCAGCTTCAGGAAAAACGCGCTGTCCTTGAAACCGAAGCCAGGAATCTGGCCGAGGAGAGAGCTCGGCTGACCGCGGCCCGGCAATCCCTGGAAAGCCGGATTTCCCGGTTCGAGGCGGCAAAGGAGGAACGTTTGAAAGAGGCGGATCGGAAAGCGGGAAAGATCGTGAGGGAGGCCCAGGAGGCTGCGCGGGAGCTCCTCAGGAGCCTTGAGAAATCGAAAACAGTCCCGGCGGCCCATCAGGCGATCAGCGTCAAGGGCCGGGAACTGGAAAAGATCCGCAACGAGGCAGAAATCAGGGAAGAAAAAAGGCTCGAAAGGCGTTCCGTGAAAGCGGAAGGGATCCGCCTTCAGCCGGGAGACCTCGTTCAGATGGTGGATTCTTCCGTGAAGGGGATCGTCGAAAGCATTTCCGGGGAAAAGGTTACCCTCGTTGCTGGTTCATTCCGCATGGAGGTCCCCATGAACAGGCTGAAAAAAGCAGGAGATGAACTGCCCAAAACAAGACCGGAGATTTCAGTGAAGACCATCCGTCCTGTCGGAATCCCGGGATCCATCATGATCCGGGGGATGACCGTCGATGAAGCCTTGCCTGAAGTGGAAAGGTATCTCGACCAGGCCTACCGGGCGGGTTACGATCAGGTCGCCGTCATTCATGGGAGGGGCACGGGGACCTTGCGGAAAGCGGTCCAGGAACTTTTGAAATCCCTTTCCTACGTCAGGGAGTACCGGTTGGGCGAGCATGGAGAAGGCGGGTACGGAGTAACGATCGTGACGTTTTCAAGATAGACCGAGGAGGGGCTTTTCATGGAAGAGGGCTTTTTCAACCTGAAATCCTTGAGAGAGCAAGTTTACGAATACCTCAAGATCCAGCTCAACGAGGGGAAGCTGGAACATGGAGCTTTCCTGAACCTGAACGCCATCAGCGCTGAAATGGGGATCAGCAAGACTCCCTTGAGGGATGCACTCTTCCAGCTTGAAGCGGAAGGATTCGTGACGATCTATCCACGAAGGGGAGTAAAGGTCAACACCCTAACGCTGGAAAAAATCCGAAACATCTACCAGATTTTAGGAGGGCTCGAGGGGGCCGTTCTGGTGGAAGTCGCTTCGAAGTTCCGGAAAAAGGATGTTGACGCCATGAGCCAGTTCAATGAAGAGATGAAAGACGCACTCCGGCGGAACGACTTCGAGCGGTTCTACTCGAGGAATCTTGATTTTCACAACGCCTACCTGGAACTGTCGGAAAATACCGACCTTCTGCGGACCGTCCGGATCCTGAAGGAAAGGCTTTACGAATTCCCCCGAAGCAAGGGATTCCTGAAGGAATGTGAAGTCGAATCGACCGGGGAGCATGACCGGATCATCGAATTTCTCGCAAAGGGGGATTTCAACGGTGCGGCAGATTATATCCGGGACGTTCACTGGTCTTTCGCGGTCCAGGAAAGATATATCCGCAAATATTATTTCGGCTTGGCTGCCCAGACTACAGAGCGTTAAGCATTTGCCAACGCAGGAATGATGGAAAAGGGCAGCAGCCCCGGCCGGGGCTGCTGCCCTTGATCTTATTTCCCGACGTCCAGGCGGGGCATGGCTTTAGCGGAAGGGCAGAGAGCCAGCCCCCCTCTTGCGGTGCACCGCAGTTCCTCGGGAAGCATTCTTCCGACACTGTCGACCGCGGCCAGGGTTTCATCCAGTGGAACGGGGTTTTCATACCCGCCCAGGACCAGGTCGGCACAGAGGAAGGCCATGGAGGCAAGCGCCGCATTCCTGCTGTGGCAGGGGATTTCAACGATTCCCTGCACCAGGTCGCAAACCGAACCCATGATGTTCTGGAAAACCGTTGCAGCTGCATCGCAGGCCTGCCGGGCAGTTCCCCCGGCGGCTTCAACGACCGCAGCGGCTCCCATCGCTCCGGCGGCCCCGATTTCAACCTGACACCCGCACACCTCTGCCGCGAAGGTGCTTACCCGGTCCAGGGCCTGTCCCACCGCCCCGGCTGCCCACAAGGCCTCGAGAACTTTTTCCCTTGAAAGGCCAAAATCGAGGATCAAAGTGGAAAGGATTCCCGGGAGCACCCCTGCTGATCCCCCGGTGGGCGCTGCGCAAACGACGCCGCCGGACCCGTTGACGTGCATAGCTGCCATTGCCCTTGCGGCGGCCCTCAGGTGCGGTCCGCCGAGGAAAAGGCGTCCTTTTGACTCTGCGTCCAGGATCGAAGACGCCATCGGGCGCAGAAGCTTCATCCCCCCCGTCATGGAAAGGCCCGAATCAACGGCGTTGAGCATGACGTTCAGGCGTTGTTCCATTTCCCCGGAAAGTTCCCGCCGGGGGATTTCCAGCAAGGCTTCTTCGTTGGCCAATGCGGCCTTTCCCAGAGACCAGCCCCGTTCTTCGGCCAATCGAAGAAGGCCCTGGGTATCCTGAAAGAGTTCGGTGCCTTTCAAAGGGGCCATGACCGGGCTGGATTTCCGAATTTGGGCTTTCGGAGAAAGCTGGCGAAGGCGGGAAAGAAGAAGCTCACCCGGCTTTTCGCAGGCGGAACCGTGGAAAAAACGGGAAGAGGCTTGGGCCTCAAGACAAGCGGAGGGGTCCCAGGTTTGAAGGAGTGCGAGTACCGGTTCCGCGGGAACTTCCATTGGGGTTTCGATCAGAAGTTCATATCGGTCTCCACGGATCAGAAGCGGGAATCCGTCAACGGAGGCGATTTCGATGGATCCACCTCCCACCGAGCGGGCATGAAGCGAAATTTCTTCCCCGTTTTCACCCCGTAGAAACAAAAACAGGCTGTTGGGATGATCGGCCTCGGCGAAAGGGGTCCTCTCGAAGCGGGCCTGAAGTCCCATCTCGGGGGCCAACTCGAGCATCCGGTGGAAACGGTCGTCCGTGAGAGGGAGGTCGAGGAGTCCTGACAGGAGTGCAAGGTCGCTGCCCTGGTCGTGGTAGCAGACGGACAGGGAACTTGAGGGATGAATCAGGAAACGAGCCATTACCGGCTTTGAGCCAAGCAGGTCCCTGGAAATCCGGCCGATTCGCCAGGGGCCCGCGGTGTGTGAACTGGAGGGTCCCCTCATAATCGGGCCAATCACGTGATTCAGGATGCTTACTCTCTTCAATGCAAATCCCTCTCTTCGTTGAATTGTCGTCTCTTCCTGTCCATTCGCAATGGATCGTTCTCCTTCCCGTCGTTCGGTCCTTTCCAGGATAGACCGGTTGACAGAGGCGGGGCCTTTCGCCTAGGATAATTCTATCGCACGTCAAGATATGTGATGTATTAGATACCTTTTTCCCGTCTCTTTCGTCAAGCCGATTGAATCTACCTCGAAGGTTTCCTCAGAACGATTTGGACCCGTAGCGTGGAGGAGGTGAATCGATCCGGCCATAAGAAGCTGTTAGCGCCCCCAGAGCAGTCCGTTTTGCAGGCAGTAAAAAATTTCCCATAGAAGGGAGCCACCGATCCATGACGAAAAACAGAAAGTCACTGTTGCTCTCCGCCGTTCTTTTCGTTTCCCTCTTCGCCCTGATGTCGGGTTCCGCCCTGGCCGCTCCGGCCGTCACCCTGAAGTTCGCCGGACAATCTCCGGCCGATCACCCGGCCTCGATCCTGATGAACGAGATCGCGAAGGAAGTAGCCCAGAAGACCAACGGCCGAATCGAGATCAAGGTTTACCCGGCCAACCAGCTGGGTGACTACACACTCGTCTACGAGGAGCTCATCAAGGGAACCATCGATATGTCCTGCACCTCCGTTCCCAGCCAGTTTGACCCGCGGCTGGAATTGGTCTATATCAACGGTTTCGTCAAGGGATACGGGGATGTCAAGAGGGTTTTCTCTCCCAACGGCTGGCTTTTCAAAAAGATGGACGAACTGAACAGCCGGCTGGGGGTCAAGCTTGGGGGCTTCTTCATCGAGGGCATGATCGGGACCGCCACGACGAAGCCGGCCGCCTCGCCCCTCGATCCAAGCGTCAAGAAGGGCGTCCTGATCCGGGTTCCCAACATGGACGTTTATAAGCTTGCCGCCGAAGCCATGGGATACCGGACTGTCACAATTCCCTACGCTGACGTCTACCAGGCCCTGCAGACCGGCGTGGCAGAAGGGGTCAACGGATTCTCGGTCGTGGCCGCCTACACCATGCTTCGCGATGTCATCAAGTACTGGTACATGACCAACTATTCTCTCGAGTGCCTGAACTACATGATCAGCGGTAAGACCTGGGCGAAGCTTTCACCCGCCGACAAGAAGATCCTCCAGGAAGCCATCAACCATGCGGCAGCAAAGAGCATCACGCTTGCCAAGCAGTCCGACGAAAAGTACATGCAGCTGATGCGGGATAAGGGCATCAAGGTCTATACGTACAGCGAGAAGGAGCTGGTCCCGATCGCAAAGGCTTGCGCCAGCACCTGGCCGATGCTCGAGAAGAAGATGACCAAGGAACTGATTGACGAGTTCCGGAAGGAACTGGCCCCGAAATAGACCCCCGGTTCCTGGATGGACCCAAAGGGGATGCTCCCTTTGGGTCCATCCTTCTCCATGAGCAGAACGTGAGCAGAACAACAGCCCTTCGCAGGGAATCCAGTTTTCAAGAGGGGAGATCTGTCCCGTGCCTCAGTGTAGTGATGCAATAGGGGAAAAACCGGAAATAGGGATAATGAAGCCCCGGAACCTGTTCGACAAGATCGTGGTGAATGGTTTTTCGGCCGTCACGCTGGTGATGTCCATTCTGCTGACAATCCTGATCGCGCTGGCAACCTTCATTCGCTACGTGATCCAGGGCGATCTTTACGGATACGAAGAGTGGGTTAAGCTTTTTGCCTTCTGGCTGTATTTTTCGGGTGCGGCGATCGGCGCATTCAACCGGACCCATGTTTCGGCAGACCTGGTGCAGTCTTATGTCCCCGAAGGTTTCCTCAAGCGGTTTCTCGTTTTTCTAAAGGACCTGATCACGGTCGGGGTAACGCTGTTGTTTGTCTGGTACGGCTATGGATTCTTCATGTTTGGATTCATGGGTCCTCTAGGAACGGGAATCGCGCTGCCCAGAACAACGATCTGGCAGATTCCGCTTTGGACCTCGTACCTGGCGATTTTTCTGGGGTTGATCTTTATGGCCTTTTACTTCACCCGGGACCTTTTCCTGAGTACGAAGGCCCTGCTCAGGGGGGGGCGCAAATGATTTACGTTGCGATTGTCATCCTGCTTGCCACACTTGTGCTCGGAGTTCCCGTACCGGTCAGTTTCATGGCCAGCGCGGCCTGGCTCCTCTTCTTCGGGGGGCCGGACGGGGCGGGTTACGAAGCAAGCCAGCTTCTGCCCTACGCCTTCGCCCAGATCAACTCGGTATCCCTGATCGCCATCGCCATGTTCATCATGGCCGGGGGGATCATGGAACGGGGAAAGATCGGGGAGAAGCTCATCGACCTGGTGGACGTTTTCGTGGGACATATCCGGGGAGGCCTGGGGATCGTCGGGACCATCTCCTGCGCAGTATTCGGGTCGATCTCCGGGGCTGCCTGCGCGACCCTCTCCTGCATTGGGACGATCATGTTTCCGAGGTTGGAGGCAGGGGGATACCCGAGGGGTCACTCCGCTGCGCTGATGGCGAACGCTTCTCTTCTGGGCCTGCTGATCCCGCCGAACGCCACTCTGATCATCTTCGCGTGGCTGAGCGGTCAGCCGATCCTGGCCTGCTTTTTGTCCACGGTTATGCCGGGGATCGTGACGATCATCCTGATCAGCGTCGTGAACATGTGGCTTTTGCGCAACAACAAGGAAGTCCTCGTGGCCCACAAGCGAACCGCAGCGGAGAAGTGGATGCTGTTCAAGACCCGTGGAAAGCTTGCCATCCCGGCGCTCATGCTTCCCGTCATCGTCCTTGGGGGCATCTACGGGGGGATCATGACAACCACGGAGGCCTCCGCCATGGCGGTCATCTACGCCATCCCGGTAGGGGTCCTGGTCTACAAGGGGATGAAATGGCGGGAAGTCATCGGTCCGCTCGTGGAATCGGCAGTCACGACGGGGGTCATCATGGCAATGCTCTTCTCGGTCTCCATGCTGAGCCGCCTGTACCTGCTGGAAGACCTGCCGTCCCGCCTCCTGGCCCTTTTCCGGACGGTTTCGGAAAACCGCTGGGTGATCCTTTTCATGATCAACATCTTCCTGGTGATCATGGGCATGCTCATGGACGACATCAGCGTCGTGGTGCTGACGACCCCGATCATGATGCCGATCATCATGGAGCTGGGCTTCAACCCGATCCACTACGCGGCGATCATCGGGGTCAACACGGCCCTGGGGTGCATCACGCCGCCTGCGGCACCGGTTTTGTACCTGTCGGGGCGATTGAGCAAGACCCCCATAAACGAGATGATGACCCCGGCCCTGTACTTCATGCTGCTCTGCTGGGCGCCTGTGCTGATCTTCACCAGCTACGTCCCGAAACTGGTCCTGTTCCTCCCCCACATCGTCCTGGGGACCCCCTGGTAGGCAAGGCATGTTCTACCGGAACCTGTTTGCCGCACTCTGCTTTCTTTTCCTGGCGCTGGGGGTTGTTCTCCATTCGCCGCACGCATTCTGGGCAAGCCTGATGTGCGGGGCTTTTTCCCGTACGGCGGTGAAGAAGAAGTGGAAGGTGCCGCCCATCGCGAAGAAGTTCTTTATCAAGGGGCTTCCGAACGAGGAGCCTTTGGAATGAGAATCCCCCCGCCCAGTGGGCGGGGGGATTCTGGTATAGCGGAATTCATGCGTGTCTCTCGGCGCTCCCCTGGCTGACGATGACGGCAATTCCCGAGATCTTCTCCTTCCCGGCGCTGCCTGCCCCGGGGGCTCTTGAGCATGCGGAAATGGCGCAAACAAGCGGCAGCAAGGCTGTCAGGGTCAGGCGATCTCCCGGTCTTGAAGCAGGGGGCAAACGGACGAGGGTGCCGTCGGCTTCGAAGCGGGTGTTTCCGAAGACGTTCAAAGGCTCCGGAATTTGATTACGGGGAATCTCCCAGGGGGCCAGGGCCCCCTCGAAGTTGCCAATACAGCTGTGGTGAGCGCTGGGCCCTCCCCCCAAACCGTCGCACGCAGGCATCAGCAAATCGTGCGTTGGCGCCGTGTTTTCGGTCACCTCGAGAAGAGGGCGAAGCAAGTTGGACCAAAGCCTATCCTTTACCCTGATGGTGACCGAACTCAGCGCAAGGCGGGTGTGTGCGGGGGAGAGGGATTCGGAAAGCCGATCCCGGTAGAAAGCCACAAAGGCGCCGACCTGCCCCCCATCCACGTCAATGATCGTGATCCGACTTCCCTTTTCGATCTCAAAAGCCCTCGCATATCCTTTTGGGACCAGAATTTCCTTTCTGTAAAAGAACAATCCCTTCATTTCCCCTGTACGCTCCTTCGTAACGTTTCAACCATTATTGCATTATAAGTCACCAACGATGGCTGGGCTCGAGATTTCCGCGTTGACGATAGCCGGTAAACGTGGTAATTTTTACCGCGCACGGTGCGTGTCCGTAGCTCAGCTGGATAGAGTGTTGGCCTCCGGAGCCAAAGGTCGCGGGTTCGAATCCCGCCGGGCACGCCATAAAGGGATAAAAAGACCAGGAAACGAAAGGTTCCTGGCCTTTTTTCTATTACCAAGCGGGTCAGCGGACAGGATGGGGGAGACGGTGGAAATGGGGAATAGCTGGAAAAAAAAGGTCCAGGAGCTAGGAAGGGCGCTCGAAGAGCAGGGGAATGAAGTTCTTGAAAGAGTGAGCGAAGAAGCCCTGGCCATTGGAAAGCAGGCGAAAGCTTCCCTAAGCCGGGCAAGGAAGAAGACAGAGGAGATCCTGAATTCCGCACAAGAGATCGAAGAGATCAAGGCCCGCCTCGATACAATCGAAAACGATCAACAGCGGCTTTCGATGCTGGTCTCGGAGCTTGCGAACCAGGTGGGAGCGATCCTGGTGGAAATCCGCCAACGCATGCAGGCACAAGAGGAGGAGAAAACAGATGACGGTACCGTCGGACATTGAGATCGCGCAGGGAGCGAAACTGCTGCCGATCGAGGAGATCGCGGAGAAGGCGGGGATCCCTGGGGAGTACCTGATTCCCTACGGGAAGACGAAGGCGAAAGTGG
>JAAYVK010000032.1 GCA_012517195.1 Synergistaceae bacterium
CCACGGGAGTATATTGTTACCCTTAGAAATCGTTTGCAGGGAAACGGCTTTTCGAGGGGGAATTCCGATGAAATACGCAGTTGTTGGTGCCGGAGCGATGGGAAGCATTATCGGGGCGACCCTGTCCAAAGGAGGGCAGGAAGTTCTTCTCGTTGATCCGTACCGGGAACATATGGACCGGATTGCCGCGAGAGGGCTCAGGCTTACCTTTGGGCCGGTTACCGAAACCGTGAGAATGCAAACCTGCACGAACCCGGCAGAAGCCGGGAAAGCCGACATTGTCGTCCTGCTCGTGAAAAGCTTCATGTCGAGAACCGCCATTGAGGGGGCGCCGGGGTTGTTCGGCAACCGAACCTTTGTCTGCACGCTTCAAAACGGGCTGGGCAACGTTGAGATCCTTGAGGGACTGTTCCCGAGAGACAGGATCCTGCAGGGTGTGATCCATCTTGCCGGCCGACTGGAAGGGCCCGGCGAGGTATCAGGCGACAAGTACCGGGAAACCGACATCTACATCGGCAGCCTTGTGAAGGAAGGGGCCGCTGCGGTTGCTGCCGAAACAATGGCCAGGCATCTCTCCGACGGGGGATTGGCAGCGGAATACAAGCCTGATGTAGAGAAGGAGATCTGGAGGAAGGCGATGATCAACGCCTGCCTGAACGCACCCTGCGGCGTGCTGCGCCTCCGGGGCAGCGAATATTTCGGTCACCCCGAGGGGAAAAGGATTGCCGCAGATATTGCAGCGGAATTTGCTGCCGTTGCCGCGGCAAAGGGGATCTCCCTCGATGTCGATGAGGCCATGCGCTACATGGAAATGGGAACCCGGACCCGAAGCGAGCATTACCCCTCGATGGCCCAGGACATGATGCACAAAAGAAGGACGGAGATCGATTTCCTGAACGGGGCCATCGTGAAATACGGATTGGAGCTGGGGATTCCCACCCCCGTAAATGACACCATCACCCGGTTCGTGAAAATCATCGAAGAAAACTACGGCGTTCAGTTCTGACAAAACTGCGGGTTCGGGCTCAGTCGCGGCCTGACTCATCTGGATATTTTTGTTTATAATTGACCCTACTATTGATTCAATAGGGGGGTGCCCAGAATGAGAGTGTTCCAGGAGTACGCGCAGAAACTGAAGAGCCCAGAGGAAGCGGTAGGAGTGGTGAAGAGCGGGGATTGGCTGGATTTCGGTTTTGGGCTTTCCATGCCCGACCTTCTGGATGAAGCTCTTTCTCACCGTGTCCCTGATTTGACTGACCTGAAAATCAGGGGAGCATTGGCCCTGAGGCCCCTGAAAACGGTGGAAGCCGACCCTGGCAGAGAGAGCGTGTGTTATTCCAGTTGGCATTTTAGCGGCTACGAGAGACGGCTTCATGATGCGGGGCTATGCAACTACATCCCCATGATTTACCGCAACAAGCCGAATTTTTACCGGAAAAGCCTCGAAGTGGATGTTGCCATGCTGCAGGTTGCGCCGATGGACAGGCATGGATGGTTCAATTTTTCACTTACGAACTCGGCTTCAAGGGCGATCTGCGAAACGGCACGATACGTCATCCTGGAAGTGAACGAAGGGCTACCGAGGGCACTGGGTGGGCGTGAGGAAGGCATCCACATCTCGGAAGTGGATGCCGTTGTTGAAGCGGGGAATCGGCCGCCAGTAGAAATGCGCCCCGCGGAACCCAGCGACCTGGACCGTCAAATCGCAGCGCATATCGTGGAAGAAATCCCCGACGGGGCGACGATCCAGCTTGGAATCGGCGGGCTCCCCAACGCTGTCGGAAGCCTTGTGGCGGACTCCGGCCTCAGTGACCTGGGGATGCATACCGAAATGCTGGTCGATGCATACCTGGTTCTGCATAAAAAGGGGAAACTGACGAACCGGAGAAAGGCGATCGACCGTTTAAAGGGAACCTGGACCTTCTGCGTCGGTACCCGGGACCTGTATGAATGGGTGAACGAGAACCCCGGCCTCGCGTCTTATCCTGTCGACTATACAAATGACCCGCGCGTCATGGCTCAGCTGGATTCCCTCATCAGCATCAACAGCTGCATCGAAGCCGACCTGTACGGCCAGGTGTGTTCCGAGTGCTCCGGCATTCGCCATATCAGCGGAACGGGAGGACAGCTGGACTTCGTGACCGGGGCCTACCTATCGCGGGGCGGAAAGAGCTTTATCTGTTTTCCGTCGACCTACACGGACAAGACAGGGCAGATCGTCTCCCGGATCCTGCCGGTCATGAGGGAAGGGAGCGTGGTCACGGATCCCCGCACACAGACGCACATCCTTGTCACGGAGTGGGGGAAGGCGGATCTGGCAGGCCGATCCACCTGGGAGAAGGCGGAAAGGATCATCGGGATCAGCCACCCCCAGTTTCGGGATCACCTGGTACGGTGCGCCGAAGAGATGGGAATCTGGAGGAAGACGAACAGGATCCCGTAGAGAAAAACGGGGATTTGTTGC
>JAAYVK010000033.1 GCA_012517195.1 Synergistaceae bacterium
CCCTGCTGGACGTGATCCGACCGGGGGAACCGCGGATCACGTACGGCCGAGTGACGGTGCAGGATGTGCCGCGGATCGTGTCGGAGCACCTGGTGAACGGGCGTATCGTGGAAGATCGGCTGATCGGCCGAGCGGACTAGGGGGGAAGCGAAGATGCCGACCTATCGGAGTCATGTGCTGGTCTGCGGCGGTACCGGCTGCGTGTCCAGCGGAAGCCTGAAGCTGCAGGAGAACCTGAAGGCCGAGCTGGCGAAAAAAGGGCTGGACAAGGAAGTCCTGGTGGTCCAGACAGGCTGTCATGGAATGTGCGAAGCCGGTCCCATCGTGGTGGTTTACCCCGAGGGGACTTTCTATACCCGCGTCCAGCCGGAAGACGCGGTGGAAATCGTTGAAGAGCACCTGTTCAAGGGGCGCGTGGTCAAGCGGCTTCTCCACAGGGAGGAGCTTAATGCGGAAGCGGTCGCCCATTACAATGAGCTTCCCTTTTACTCCAAGCAGCACCGGATAACCCTGAAGAACTGCGGCTACATCAATCCCGACAACATTGACGAGTACATCGGTCGAGACGGCTACCAGGGGTTGGCCAAAGCTCTCCTGGAGATGACACCGGACGACGTCATCAACGAGATGAAGATTTCCGGTCTTAGGGGCCGGGGCGGCGGCGGGTTCCCTACCGGGATGAAGTGGGAGTTCTGCAAGAAATCGGTGAGCGACAAGAAGTACACGATCTGCAATGCCGATGAAGGGGATCCGGGCGCCTTCATGGACCGGTCTCTCCTCGAAGGGGATCCTCATGCCGTCCTGGAAGGGATGGCGATCGGCGCCTACGCTATGGGGGCCGACGAGGGGTACATCTACTGTCGTGCCGAGTACCCGCTGGCGATCAAGCGGCTGAAGAGGGCCATCGCCCAGGCTGAGGAATACGGCCTGCTGGGGAAGAACATCCTGGGGACGAGCTTTTCCTTCGAGCTGCACGTCAAGGAAGGGGCCGGCGCCTTCGTCTGCGGCGAGGAAACGGCCCTGATGGCGTCGATCGAGGGAGAGCGGGGGATGCCCCGCCCAAGGCCGCCGTTTCCGGCGAACAAGGGGCTATGGGGCAAGCCTTCCAACATCAACAACGTCGAGACCTGGGCCAATGTTCCCCAGATCATCCTCAACGGAGGGGCCTGGTACGCGTCGATGGGGACGGAGAAGTCGAAGGGGACGAAGGTCTTCGCCCTGACCGGGAAGGTGAAGAACACCGGGCTGGTCGAGGTCCCGATGGGAACGACGATCCGTGAAGTCGTCTTTGACATCGGAGGCGGGATCATCAACGACAAGAAGTTCAAGGCGGTCCAGATCGGCGGGCCTTCGGGGGGATGTCTTACCGAACAGCATCTGGACCTGCCCATCAGCTACGAGTCCCTGACGGGAGCCGGCGCCATCATGGGTTCCGGCGGACTTGTCGTCGTGGACGAAGAGACCTGCATGGTCGACATGGCCAAGTTCTTCCTGGAGTTCACCCAGGCGGAGTCCTGCGGGAAGTGCGTTCCCTGCCGCGAAGGCACCAAGAAGATGCTTGACATCCTGGTCCGGATCACGGAGGGGAATGGAAAACCGGGCGATATCGAGAAACTGGAATACCTGGGGAACCAGATCAAGGAAGCCTCTCTCTGCGGCCTGGGGCAGACGGCACCGAACCCGGTCCTGACCACCCTTCGGTACTTCCGCCACGAATACGAGGCCCACATTAACGAGAAGAAATGCCCCGCCGGGGTCTGCAGCGCACTGACGAACTACGTCATTGACCCCGCCAAGTGCATCGGATGCACGAAATGCGCCAGGATCTGCCCTGTGGGTGCGATCAGCGGGGAAATCAAGAAACCGCATGCCATAGACACGGAAAAGTGCGTCAAGTGCGGCGCCTGCGCGGAGGCTTGCCCCGTGAAGGCCATCGCCCGGCGCTGACGAGGAGGTCGGGAAGAGATGCAAGGCATCGAAGCGATCATCAACGGCAAGAAGATCATCGCCGAACCCGGGATGACGATCCTCCAGGCCGCCCGGGCCAATGGGATCCACATTCCCACGCTGTGCGACCACCCGGTGTTGAAGCCGGTGGGCGCCTGCCGGGTCTGCCTGGTTGAAGTGGAAAAAAACCCCAAACTGTTGACGGCTTGCTCCACGCCCTTGAACCCCGGGATGGTGGTACATACGCATTCCCCGCGGGTCCTGGAAGCCCGTAGGGCCGTCGTGGAACTTCTCCTGGTCCGCCATCCGCTGGACTGCTTTTCCTGCTCCAGCAACGGGCAGTGTGAATTGCAGGACGTGGCCTATGAGCTCGGCATCAAGGAATCCCGGTTCGCCGACGAGGGAGACACCTGCCGGAGCTACGCCCTGGAGGACGCCAACCCCTTCTACGTACGGGACATGAACAAGTGCATCCTCTGCGGGCGCTGCATCCGAACCTGCGACAGCCTGGCCCAGTACCATGCCATCGACTTCCAGAATCGCGGAATCAAAACGATGGTCCAGCCGCCGGTTGGGAAGGACCTGGAGAACTCCGACTGCACCTTCTGCGGGCAGTGCGTCCAGATGTGCCCGGTGGGAGCTCTCTCAGAGAAAACGTCGATCGGCCAGGGGCGTCCATGGGAGATGGAAAAGGTCAAGACGGTTTGCTCCTATTGCGGGGTGGGTTGCGAGTTGAACATCCTGGTCAACAAGAAGACCGGCCGGATCGCCAACGTGAAGACAGACTACACCTCGCAGACTGCCTTGAACGAAGGGCGGGCGTGCGTGAAGGGACGCTTTGCCTGGCAGTTCGTGCACAGCGACGAGCGCCTGACAAAGCCCCTGATCAGGGAGAACGGCACGTTCCGAGAAGCCAGCTGGGATGAAGCCCTGAATGTCGTCGTGGGCCGCCTGGTCCAGATCCGGGAAGAGCACGGCCCGGACACCATCGGCTTCTTCTCCTCCGCACGGTGCACCAACGAGGAAAACTTCCTGCTGCAGCGCCTGGCGAGGGAGGTGATCGGCACAAACAACGTGGACCACTGTGCCCATCTCTGACACAGCGCCACAGTGAAAGGTCTCGGTGAGACCTTCGGAAGCGGTGCCATGACCAACGATTTTAAGTCCATTAAGCAGGCCGACGTGATGCTCGTCATCGGATCTAACACCACGGAAGCCCACCCGGTCCTTGGGGCGATGATCAAGGAACGCAAGCGGGCGGGTGCCAAGCTCATCGTCTGCGATCCCCGCAAGATCGAGCTGGCGAAATACGCCGATGTTTACCTCCGTCAGAAGAGCGGCACGGACGTGGCCCTGGTAAACGGGATGATGCATGTCATCCTGAGGGAGAACCTGCACAACGAAGCCTTCATCGCCGAGCGGGTCGAGAACTTTGACGCCCTGAAGGCGACAGTGGCAGCCTACACGCCGGAGAAAACCAGCGAGATCACCGGCATTCCGGCCGAACTGATCGAGAAGGCCGCGCGGATCTACGCGACCGGCCCGAACTCGGCCATTTTCTACACCATGGGGATCACGCAGCATGTCACGGGAACGAACAACGTCCGGACGATGGCCAACCTTGCCCTCCTTTGCGGCATGCTGGGCCGTCCCGGTACCGGGGTCAACCCGCTGCGGGGCCAGAACAACGTCCAGGGGGCCTGCGACATGGGCTGTTTGCCGGACGTTTTCACCGGTTATCAGAAAGTGTCTAACCCTGAGGTGCGGGAAAAGATGAAAGCGGCCTGGAATGGCATCGAGATGCCAGCGACGCCAGGCCTCTCGGTCGTCAAGATGATGGAAGCCGCAGGGAAAGGCGGAATCAAGGCCCTGTTCATCATGGGAGAGAACCCCATGGTCACCGACCCGGACACGCACCACGTCCGCCATTCCCTGGAGAAGCTTGACCTGCTTGTCGTCCAGGATATCTTCCTCACCGAAACGGCGCAGCTGGCAGACGTCGTCCTGCCCGCCGCGTGCTGGGCGGAGAAGGACGGAACGTTCACGAACACCTGCAGGACGGTCCAGAGGGTCCGAAAAGCCGTGGACGCTCCAGGGGAGGCCCGGGCGGACTGGGAGATCCTCACCTCCATCGCACAGCGCATGGGCGCCCCGTGGACCTTCAAGAGCGCTTCGGAAGTGTTCGATGCCATCGCCCAGGTGACGCCGAGCTACGCGGGAATGAGTTACGCCCGCCTGGAAGAGGGGCCCCTGGCCTGGCCTTGCCCCACGCCGGACCATCCGGGAACGCCGATCCTGCACACGGCGAAGTTCGCCCGCCCGAACGGTAAGGCGACGTTCTCGCCCTGCGAGTGGAAGGCCCCCCACGAATGGCCGGACGAGGAATATCCGTTTTTGGCCACCACCGGCCGGCTGCTTTACCACTACCATTCCGGCAGCATGACCCGGAGGAGCGCGCCGGGCGAGTTCGTGAAGGAACTCTACGTGGAGGTCAACCCGAACGATGCGGCCCGGATGAACCTGTCAGAAGGCGACAGCGTCCGCGTGACCTCCCGCCGCGGCTCGGTCGAGGGCAAGGCGAAGATCACCGACCGTGTTCCGCCCGAGATGGTGTTCCTGCCGTTCCACTTTGGGGAAGCTTCCGCGAACATTCTCACGGCGGCCGTCATCGACCCGGATTCCGAGACGCCGGGCTACAAGATCAGCGCGGTCAGGGTGGAGAAGGCCTAACGGTTCTTTTTAACCGATTGAAAGCGGCTGGACCGGGAGATCGAGGCCCCGATCCAGCCGCAATAACGGGAAAACAAAAGGAGGAGTGAAAGGATATGAACTTCAAGACCCCCGTGGAGCTGGCGAAGGCCGCCTGCGCCACTGCCAAGGTTAAGTGTGCCTGGACGGTACCGCAGATGATGATTATGGGCCTGCTTGCCGGGTCCTATATCGCCTTCGGCGGTTTCCTTAACACCGTCGTGACGCAGGACCTTGCCAAATACGCCGGTGTCGGCGTGACGAAGTTCCTTGGAGGAGCGGTCTTTTCGGTCGGGCTCATGCTCGTCGTCATCGCGGGCGGCGAGCTGTTCACCGGCAACTGCATGATGCCCCTTGGCGCCCTTGCCGGCTGCGCTCCCATGAGCGGCATCCTGCGCAACTGGTTCTGGGTCTACATCGCGAACTTCATCGGATCCATCCTCGTTGCCGTGATCGTTTATCTTTCCGGGCTTGCCACCGGCCCCGTCGGGGCTAACGCCCTCAAGATCGCCGCTGCAAAGATGAGCCTTCCCATGGACCAGGCTTTCTTCCGCGGCATCCTCTGCAACTGGCTTGTCGTCCTCGCGGTGTGGATGAGCATGGCAGCCACTGACATCATTGGCAAGATCTTCGCCATCTTTTTCCCGATCATGGCCTTTGTCGCCTCCGGCTTCGAACACAGCATTGCCAACATGTACTTCATGGCGGTCGGGATCTTTGTCAAGGGCAACGAGGCCGTCGTATCGGCCGCCGAGCTGGCCCCCGACAAGCTGGCAGCCGTTAACTGGGGAGGATACATCCACAACCTTGTACCTGTCACCCTCGGCAACATGGTGGGCGGCATTCTCTTCGTCGCCGTCTTCTACTACCTGGTCTTCAAGCAGAACCTGGAGAAGATGGACTAAGGTGGACCGGAAAGGAACAACGGAATCAATCGGCGGGAGCTGGGTCCTTCCAGCTTCCGCCGTAATTCTTGGGGGCGGCCGCGGAAGGCGGATGGGGGGAAACAAGCTTTTCCTTTCCGCCGGTGAGACTTTGCTGATTGAGAGAGTCCTTGGTCGCGTTATGCCCTGCTTTCAAGAAACGCTGATCATCGTGGGGCCAGATGACCTGTATAGCCTGGAAAAGCTCCTGGAATCGACCCGGCGTTGCTATCCAGTCCGTATCGTACCGGACTCCGAACCCGGAAAGGGCCCTCTGGAGGGGCTTGCCACTTCACTAGAGGCGATCAAGACCCAGTGGGCCTTCGTGATCGGCTGTGACATGCCGCTTGTCCAGGAGGCCGTCATTCGGGTCCTCTGGAACGCCCGGACACCGGAAAGCCAGGTGGTCTGCGCAAGACTGGGCGGTTTTCTCGAGCCTCTGCACGCCTTCTACTCGGCCTCCTGCTTGCCGGAGGCCAGGAAAGCCCTTGCCGCCGGCGAGAGGCGAGTCAAAAGCTTTTTTGACGGGGTCGTCCTGACCGTCGTGGAGGAGGAAGACTTCCGGTCCCTTCCGGGCTACCGGCGATCCTTCAGCGGCGTTAACACGCCGGGCGAACTCCTTCGGCTGCTGAATCCGGGACTTCCCTAATTCTGACTGTAACCAAGAACCCTCTCAGGAAAGGTATAGATATTCATCCGCCCTTCCCGGGCGAAGCCAATCAGGGTGACTCCTCCCTGTAAAGCAGCAGCCACTCCATTGGCCGTTGGGGCAGAAACGCTTGCTACCAGGGGAATTCCCGCCCCGATTGCCTTATAGACCATGTCGGCGGGCAAACGGCCCGAAACCGCAAGAAAACAGTCAGAAAGGGGCACGCCCTGCATCAGGCCCCATCCGACGGCCTTGTCCACCGCGTTATGACGCCCCACATCCTCGACCCGGAAGCGAACATGCCCTGTAACGGAGCCAAGCAAACCCACGTGGACGCTTCCGGTTCTCCGGAAAAGCGGGGCTTCGGCCAGCTCGGCGATCGCCCCCTGCAGAGTTTCGAAGGGCAAGCTCCATTCGAGGGGCAGGGCGCCCGGCCTCTCTTCCCGGACGTGCTCTCCTTTGACCATGCGGGTTGAGGCGGTGGAGAGAAACCTCGAGTTCAGGGGGATCCCTTCCCAGGCCACCTTCCGAAAGACCCGAACTCTTCCTGGTTCAATACAGACTGCGTCAACATCTTCCATAGACCGGATCATCCGCCGGCAGGCCAGATGGCCCAGGGCCCATTCCTTTTCAAAGCCCCGTGTCAAAATGACCTCGGCTTCTTCCTTCCCATCCACTTCCAGGACGAGGCTGTTTTCAACAAGGATTTCGTCAGAAATCTTTTCGAACGTTCCGTCGGCATAGGCACGGACGATTCCCATTCGCAAAACAGGTTCTTCCATGGCAGGAACCTCTTTCCCAAGGCGTTCGGAATAGCAAAATTTGCAGTATAATCATATCGGAAAGTCCCCTGCGGTGCCCGTGTTTGTTGGGTGAGTCTTGAGCCAACAGAATGAACACAGGGAATCACGTCCGTTCCGGAGGAGAAGGCACCTTGCCGGTGTCATCGAATCAAAGGTTCGGCAGGTTCCCCCCCTCTCGAGGAGAGGGTCAAGGCTCTCGAAACACGACACTGCGGGGTTCTTTTTTGGCACCCCCCCGGGAGGGATTCCCTTGAAGCCCGTTCTTCCTCCTTTCTGGCACCCAGCCTTTGCTCACGCGTTCATCCTCGATTGGGACGGCGTCCTCGCCGAAACCCGCCTCGACTTTTCCCCGATTCGAAACCGCTATTTCCATGGGAAACGCGTTCCGCTGCTGGAGGCTGGCCTTTTGCTACCGCCAGAAACCCGCCGCGAACTGGAAAAAGACATTTACGAACTCGAAATGAAGGGGGCTGCGGCTGCCGAGCCCGTGCCCGGTGCACCCGACCTGCTGGATTGGCTGGATAGCCGCGGGATTCCATGGGCCGTGGTGTCACGAAACTGCCGGGATTCCATCGACCTGGCCGCCAGGAAGGCGGGCATCCGCCTGCCCCGGGTTGTGCTGAGCCGGGACGAAGAGCCGGTGAAGCCCCACCCGGAAGCCCTCTGGAAAGCCGCCCGCCTGCTGGGAATCGAAAGTTCCCGGTGCGTCATGGTGGGTGATTTCATCTACGACTTTGTCGGAGCCCGCCGGGCAGGGATGCGTGCCCTGCTGGTCCAGAGGGAGGAGCCCGCCTGGCTGGAATGGGTTGACCATGCCTGTCCAACCGTTTGGGAGCTGCTAAGGGAGCTTGAGTCGCCTTCTCCCTGGGTTCCCTGGGAATACCGTTCCCTTGCGGAACGTAAAGGAACCGCCTGGCTGGAGAAGGCCTGGGAATTGAGGGTCCAGGTACCTTCCGACTGCCTGGACCCCGCAGATTATGTGTACCGGGCGGCTTCCCTGGGCATCGGTCATTTTGCGGTAGAGCCGGGGCTCTCTCTTTCGGTTTCCCGCTGGAGAAACTCTCTCCCCCTCGGACGGGAATGGCTCGGGGAACCGCTTTCTGCCGCCCTTTCCTCCTTCCTGTCCGCGCGCTTTCCCATGACGGTCGTCTCTGAAGGGGCCGGGGGGCTCGAGCTTCGGCAAGAGGACCTGGAATCCTCTCTGGAAGAGGTCCTCCAATAATGGAAGAAGGGCGGCTCTGGACCGATGAACCCTTCGGGGAAAAGACAGAGGGCCATGCCTGGGAAGTGCCTCTTCCTGAGAGGATGAGGCCCAGGAAGCTGGAAGAGTTTGCGGGACAGGACCACCTCGTCGGCCCGGATGCCCCGCTGAGGCGCCTCCTCGAAAAAGGGAGCGTCCCGAGCTGTATCCTCTACGGCCCTCCCGGGGTGGGGAAAACTACGCTGGTACGCCTGATGGCCGTCGTGACAGGCCGAAGGCTTCTAGAAATCAACGCTGTGACTGCCAAGGTTTCTGACCTGAGGGACCTCGTACTGGAAGCCCGCCGGACCAAGGCGGCCGATAGGGGAAAAAGCGCAGTTGCCTTTGTGGACGAGATCTACCATTTCAACCGGCAGCAGCAGAACGTCCTCCTTCCCGCGGTGGAGAAGGGCGACCTGATCCTGGTGGGAACCACTACCGAAAACCCCTTTTTCGAGATCAACAAGACGCTGCTTTCACGGATGGTTGTTTACGAAATGAAACCGCTGCCGAAAGAGGCGATCGAGGAATTGCTCCGCAGGGCGCTGGAAGACCGAAAGCGGGGGCTCGGCGGTCTTGAACTGAAGGCGACGGATGGAGCAATTTCGATGATTGCAGCCAAAAGCGGGGGAGACGTTCGACAAGCGCTGATCCGCCTGGAAACAGCGGCAGTTTCCGTCGCAGCCGGCGGCGGAATGCTTCTTGACGAGGCCGCAGCGCAAAAGCTGCTCGGGTCTGCGATCCAGAGGTACGACCGGGCGGGAGACGACCATTACGCCGTGATCTCGGCCCTCATCAAGAGCATGAGGGGATCGGATCCCGATGCGGCCGTTTATTGGCTGGCCAGGCTTCTCGCCGGGGGAGAAGACGTCCGGTTCATCGCGAGGCGAATTCTGATTTTTGCCGCGGAAGACGTTGGGTTGGCTGACCCCCAGGCGCTGGCGGTTGCCGCTTCTGCGGCCTATGCATGCGACTTCGTCGGCCTGCCCGAAGCACAGCTGATCCTATCCGAAGCGGTCCTATACATGGCAACCGCTCCAAAGAGCAACAGCGCCACTGCGGCTATCGGCGAAGCCCTGAAAGCCCTGGATTCAGGAGACCTGCAGGAAGTTCCGGCGCACCTGAAGCCAGGAGGAGAGGGGTACCTCTATCCCCACGATGACCCTCGGCACTGGGTTCCCCAAAAATACCTCAACGAGCCGAGACGGTTCTACCGACCGGGGAACATCGGCTTTGAGACGCAGCTTGCCGAGCGGATGAAGCGCTTCTGGAAGCGGTTCCTGAGAGAGGAAAGCTAGAGGGACATGAGGGTGACGCCTGCCGCCACGAGCGCAATGCCCGAGATCAGGCGGGGCGTAAGTTTTTCCTTCAGGAAGAGCGCCGCGAACGCGGCGGAGAAGAAGGGACGCGCCGAGGCCGCACACGTCGCAACGTCGACGGTGATGAATTTCTGGCTGTAAGTAAAAAGCAGGTTTCCCACCGTCAGTCCGAGGGCCCCGGCTAACATGGCTTCGAAGAGAACCCCCCGGGAGGATGCCTTGGGGAACACCTTGCGGTCGTGGATCCAGAAGACAGCCCAGGATCCGCAGAGAACCGAGAGGGACCGCCACCACTCCAGCTGAGGAACCGGGAGGCGATCCATGAAAAGCCGGTTGGAAATGATCCCGAATGTCCAGCAGGACATGCAGAGAAATGCATAGGCCAGGCCGATCCGGAAATCTCTCTTGGAAAGAGTCGGCCGGTCTTCCCGCTCCGGCCGGGGAGAAAGCAGCACCAGCCCTGCGACGATCAGGACTGCAGAGCCGAAGACCACCGGCGAGGCAGGTTCGTCAAGGAAAATCCAGGCAGCCGGTACGGCCAGCAGCGGATAGGCCGAGGAAATCGGCACTCCCAGCGCGACTCCCAGCCTGTGAAGCGAGGCGAAATAGAACAGGTCGCCTGCCACCAGCCAGATGACGCTTCCCCCGAATACCGCAGCCAGCAGGGGAAGGGGAGGAACGGAAAAAGCGCTTTTCCCCAGGGTAAAAAAAAGGAAGGCTCCAGCCGTCAGGGTGGAGCCTAACGTTCGTACCGCGCCAAGGGCCGTATAGGAAAACTGGTTGATTCCCCTTCGGTAGAGAACCGGCGCAAAGGCCCAAACAATCGCGGAAAGGAGGGCGAGACCGAATCCCGCCAGGAAATTCGCCGGCAAGGCGGTGATCCCTTATTCCTCTTCTTCCTGTGCGGCGATCCGTGCCGCGTGCTCCGGATGTTTGCTTATATAGTTCAGAAGGGCCGCTTTCGAATTTTCCAGGTGCCTGCGCATTGCCTCCCTTGCCCTGGCGCAGTCCCGGGCCAGAAGGGCATCGATCACTTCGAGATGTTCCTGGCATGTGGCGCTCAGTCGGACATTTTCGATTGAATAATGGCGACACAGGTGAATCATGTCGGCCACGTTGTCCAGAGTGAGATTCAGGAAACGGTTGCCTGTTGAATCACGCAGGAGCGCGTGAAAGCGGCGGTCCTCGGCCAGGAAAAGATTGGGATCCCCCTCATCGGAAAACCGGCTGAATCTTTCCTTGAATTTTTCAAGTTCCTCGACGGGAGGATTCTTGCAGGCGTGTTCAATTGCCATGACTTCAAGGGCGGTGCGCAGGTCGTAAAGGTCCGAGGCGTCCTTGGCCGTCGGCAGCGTGACAAAGGCCCCCCGCCTGGGTATAAGAGTGATCAGCCCGGTTTGAGCAAGCTGCCGAATCGCCTCCCGAACCGGTGTTCTTGAAACGGCAATCCGGTCAGCGAGGTCGACCTCCGAAAGTCTTTCCCCGGGAGGGATGATACCGTCCACGATGGCTTCCTTGATTTTTTCATAGACGATCTGCCGCAGATCAACGTTTCTAGCAGGAGAAAGCGGGTCGTTGAACATCGTGTTTTTCCCCTCTCCACGGAAGTTTGACCTATCTCTACGCTCGTATACTATCCTCAAAATACAGCTCTCGTCAAGAAAACCCCCAAAAAAGCCCAGAATAAATCCCACCCCCCTGAAGAGAGGTGGGATCCGAAGCGGATCACTTTCCGGCGCAATCCCGGTTCACTTTATCTGTCCAGAGAGCGAGAGCATAGATTGCATCCGAGAGCCGGTTGATGTAGGCGTAAGCCTGGTCTGACAACTGCCCTTCCCTGAAGAGTTTTACAGCCGCCCGCTCCGCCCGGCGGGCCACCGTCCTCGCTTGATGCAGTGCGGCGCCGGGGACGGAATCGCCCGGGCGGACAAATTGGAAGGTTGTTCCTACGACATCTCGCGCACGCGCGATGATTCCCTCCAGGCATGACGGGTCCGGTTCTGGAAGGCCAGGGTAGAGGGCCAGGTATCCCATGACCAGCCCGAGATTCGCCTCAAGATCGAAAAGTTCTTTCCGGATCTCTTCGCTGCAGGCCGTCGCCCTGGCCATTCCCAGGTGCGCCTGGCACTCGTCCAGGGTGCCATAGGTTTCCACACGGGGATGGTCCTTCGGAACCCTTTCGTTGTTGCCCAGGCTTGTCATCCCTTTGTCTCCGCCTTTTGTCGTGAGCCACGTGTTTTCCAATAAATCCCCCCCTTTCACCTCCGCGGCATTTTCCCGATTTAACGAGAGCCGTGACACCCTTCGCAGCATCCTCCGCAACTGTGGGAATCGCAGGTTTGGCCTCCGCTCAGGACGGTAAACGAGAAACGAAGCATGGCGTCCGCGATGAGGCCGGAAGGCAGTGCCTGGTATCCTTGGTCCTCGACCATCACGGTGCGGCAGGAGACAGGGAAACCCGCCTTATCGCTGCATGTCCGGCAGGGTTCGTAGGTCACCTGGAGGCCGAGGATTTCATCCAGATCGCGTTCCGGAAGGCCTTCTTCCGGACAGCTGAAAGTCACGCGGTTCATCATCCGGATATTGTCAGCATTCGGGGTTTCCATGACGGCTTCCTGGAAGACGAGCCGAATGTCCAGCTTGGCGAGCTTCGGTGCCATCTGGGCACAGAGTTTCTTCAGCGTTGAACCGGTTTGATGGGTTGGTTCGCATTGGATCTGATCAAATAGATAATGACGAATAATGATGTCTTTCAAAAAGACCCCTCCTAAGGGAAATTTAGATCCTGCCCCCAAAAATCTTTTCTTCCGGCACTTCGACGAAGACCGCTTTTGCCTCAACGCAGGTTTCTCCGCTCTCGCTTTTGATCGTGGCCTGGGTGTGGAACTTCCGTCCTTCCTGCCTGGTCAGCTCCCCCCTGGCCTCATAACGGCTGCCCGCAAGGACGCCCCTCAAAAAGCGAACGGAAAGATTCGCCGTTACGCTCCAGGTCCCTGTCCTTCTGCGTGCAGCCCAAGCCATGGCATCATCGCAGATGGCTGTAAGAATGCCGCCGTGGACGATTCCCTGAAAACCGCACCAGGAGAGATCAGGAACAAACGGGATCACTGTCTGGTTTGCTGCTTCATCCCAGAAAATCCTGACTCCCAGCGATTTCGGATTGATTCCCGCCCTGTCACAGACAAAACAGCCATTTGATCCCGGCAGTTCTTCCATATGGTCCCCGTCCTTCCATCTTCAGCCCTATGTCGCCCTTCCCAAAATTCTGGACAAGCAACGCGTGGTATGCTATACAAATGCCGCTGCCGGAGTGGCGGAATGGTAGACGCAGCGGACTCAAAATCCGCCGGGCCTCGGGTCTGTGGGGGTTCGAGTCCCCCCTCCGGCACCATAGGACTATTTTCA
>JAAYVK010000034.1 GCA_012517195.1 Synergistaceae bacterium
GAGAAAAAGCGACCTTCCAGGATCTTCGGGAGGAGCTGGAGAGGCAGATTCCCATGTTTTCTGGAAACCGGCTGTCGAAATACCTTGTGTTCATGGCGGAAGGCAAAATTATCCAGGACCAGAAGGAGGAGATCGGAGAAAAGGAGGAAATCAGTGTGTTTCTCCCGGTGTTCGGAGGTTAGCACGCAGAAAAAAAGAAGGGGGCGGAAAAATGAAGAAGGGGAACGGAAACTGGTTCGAAATGCCGAAAAGTGATTTCTTTTGCCTGGTTTTGATTCTTTTGTTTTGCATCGTGCCTTTTGCCCTGGTCAAAAGCCAGTCCTCCTTTCTCGGGGTTTCAAACTTTGGCTGGATCATGGGGGTACTGATGTTTCTCACGCCCGTCATTTCCCTTGCAGGCATGGTTTTCGAGAAACGGGAAAATTGAACGGATAGGAGAGAGAGACAATGAAGACCCTTGAACTGGCAATTACACTTGGCTACATCGTCATCTGTATCCTGATCGGGGTTTGGGTATCCAGGCGGGTCAGCGAGTCCTCCGACGATTATTGGGTTGCAGGGCGGAAGATCGGGACCTTCACCAACTCCTGGGCGATCATGGCTGCGCTCGGCAGCGGCGGATCGATTCTCGGCGTCAACGGCCTGGCCTATAAGATGGGAATCCCCTACACCTTTGCCATGTACGCCGGAGCCGTGGCCGGATTCCCGGTTGCAGCCATCCTTGTCGCCAGGCAGCTTCGGAACTTCCGGGTCAGAACGGTCCCGGAATTTCTCGATTTTCGCTTCAACAACAAGCTGCTCAACATCATCGTTCCTCTTGTCATCCTGATCTGCATGGAAGTGTACGTCGTGGCTCAGCTGAAGGCAGCAGGAGTGACGGCCGTATACCTGCTGGGGATCCCCTATAAGACCGCAGTTGTCCTGACCGCGCTGGTCTTCACGCTGTACGTTTCGATCGGAGGCATGTGGGCGGTTACGCTGACGGACGTCCTTCAGGGAATCCTGATGGTCGTCATGGTCGTTATCGTCTCCATCGCAGTTTTTATGGGCTTCGGCGGAGTTGCCGGCACCGTCCAGCAGGGAACCGCAGCGTTCCCGGCCCTTGGAGCAGTGGTGGATAAGCCTGTGATCAGCTATGCCGGTGCCTTTATGGTTTGGTTCATCGCAGCCTGCACCGTCCCGCATTTGGTCATGCGTGTGTTTACGGCTAGGGATGCGAATTCAGCCAGGCTTTCCCTCAACTATTCGATGCTGATCTATGCCGTGATGATCTTCTTTGGCGTTATCGCGGTTGCCAGTGCAGGGCATATCCTGTTCCCCGACCTGGCCGATGCGGATACGGTCTTTTTGAAGGTCATGGAGCACTACATGCCGTCCCGGATCATGGCAGGCCTGGCGGTGGCTGCTGTCATGGCAGCCGTCATGTCCACGACCGACGCCCTGATCCTGGCAGTCTCAAGCGCGGTGGTTAACGACATTTACAAGAAGCATTTCAATCCTGGGGCAGACGAGAAGACCATCTTCAAGATGGGGCTGGTTGTGACCTGGATTGCGGGATTGCTGGCCATCTACTTCGCCCTGAACCCGCCGAAGCTTTTGACGATGCTCTACACGGCCGCAGTCGGACTGCTTGGCTCAACCCTTTTTGCCCCGATCATTCTCGGCATCTGGTGGAAAAAGGCCACCTCGCAGGGAGCTCTCTGGGGCTGCATTTCTGGAGGAGTGTCCTACCTCTATCTCCTCTGGTTCTCCTCGATGCCGCCTCTGTCCCATGTCCTGGTCTCTATCCCGCTGAGTTTCGTGGTCTTCTTCGCTGTAAGCCTGATGACCCAGTCGGCGGTTGACGCGAAGGTCCTCGAGAGGGTTGCCTTGGGACACGAGAGAGAGCTGGAAGCATCTGAAGCGCGGGCTCGCTCCTAGTGGTTTGGAAGGGAGAGGAAAAGCTCGATGAAATTCAGGTTGAATGAGGAAACGTGTTCAGGCTGCCGAACATGCCAGGTGATCTGCGCGCTTGCTCATTTCGGGAAAGTCAACCCCAAGCTGGGAGCGCTCAAGATTGATGCGCACTTCCCCGAACCCGGGGCCTACACGATCCGTTACTGCACGCAGTGCGGAGCTTGCGCGGCTGCCTGCCCGGTTCAGGCAATCGAGGAACAGGGCGGAGTGTACAGGGTTGTCCCGGAAAAGTGCATCCAATGTGGAGCCTGCGTAAATGCCTGCCCGTATGGCGTGATTTTCCTTCACGCGGAAATCCCTTACGCCGTCAAATGCGACAACTGTGGGGAATGCATCCGGATTTGCCCGCGGGTCGCGCTGATGGA
>JAAYVK010000035.1 GCA_012517195.1 Synergistaceae bacterium
AGACCTCATAAAGAGTGACCTCGGACGGGGCTTTTGCCAGGACAAACCCTCCTCCAGGCCCCCGCATGGAACGAACCAGCCCCCCTTTTGAAAGTCTCTGAAAGACCTTCGCCAGGTGAGCCTCTGAAACGCCCATCACCGTCGCCATTTCACGGATGCTGATCCGTCCCTTCCTGGAAACAAGAAGCCCCAGCCCATGGAGTGCAAGCGAAACAGCCTCCGAAACCTGGATGATCTCCGGCATCCTGTTGCTCCTTCCCGTATCTCTTCATTCTGGTTCTGATTTGCCTTTATGAACGGAATTGTACAAGGAGAATCCTGTCCCAGGCAACCCAGCGAGATCGTTCCTTTTTCCGCATTATTTAACAAATATGGATTTTGCAGACAAGAATGTTTTGTTTTTAGGTTAATAGGGGCGTACTGCTAACCTTGACGGATCTTTCCGGGGTTGATATATACAGAACCGGGCTTGCCGGGGCGCTTCGTCTGCAAACCGGGGCATGCCACCAAATTTTAAGGAGGGATAGAAGTCATGCAAAAGCGCAAGTTTCTGTCTTTCGTCTCGCTGCTCGTCTTCGTCCTGCTTCTCTCTGCCGGCAGTGCCCTTGCCGCTGAGAACGTCCTGAAACTCGGCGTCCTGTTCCCCCTGACCGGTCCCTGCGCCACCGCCGGACAGCGCTGCGTGGCTGCGGTGGAAACCGCAGCAGAGGTCATCAACAACAAGCATCCCGAACTGGACGTTCCCCTCGCCAAGCAGGAGGGCATCCTCAAGGGAATGAAGATCCAGCTGGTTGTTGCCGACACACAGGGCAAGCCGGACGTCGCGAAATCAGAGGCTGAGCGCCTTTTGAACCAGGAAGGCGTCTACGCCATCATCGGTTCCTACAACAGTTCCGCTTCCAAGCCGGCTTCCGCGGTGACCGAGCGAGCCAAGAAACTTTTCATGTGCGGCTGCTCCAGTTCAGCTGCCCTGACCGAGCGGGACTTCAAGTACTTCTTCCGCCTAGCCCCTACCGACAAGACCGAATCCAAGGAATTCGTCGAATACATCGAGTGGCTGAACAAGAACCAGAAAGCGGGAATCAAGACCATCGGGCTTATCTACGAGAACACCGAGTTCGGGAAGCATGCGGCCGATGAAGGCAAGGCAGCCGCAAAGGCCGCCGGTTTCGAGGTCGTCGCCGATGTCGCCTTCAACCCCGGGGCAACGAACCTGAACAGCGAAGTCCAGACCCTGAAAGCCAAGAACCCCGATGCCGTGTTCGGGGCCTGCCTCGGAGGAGACTATACCCTTTGGGTCCGCACGATGAAGCAGATGAACTGGCTGCCCAAGGTTGCCCTGAACTACTGCACCGGCTACCAGGATCCGAAGATCGCCCAGCAGCTGGCTGCCGATGGCAATTTCTTCATGGGCGGAACTGGGTACTCCCCGGAAATCGGCGCGAAGTACATGAAGAAAGTTGCCGCTGTCGAAAAGATCTATTCGAAGAAGGTCGGGGTGCCGTTTGACAGCGATTCCATTCAGGAAGCCGTCGCCCTGTTCATCCTGGCCCAGGCCATCGAAAAGGCCGGAACCCTCGACGTCGACAAGGTCGCCGAAGTGATCCGCACCACTACGTTCGATTCTCCCCTCTCCCTCGGCGGGAAAGTCGCCTTTGGGCCCGGCGGTCAGAACATGAAGGCAACCAGCATCATCACCCAGCTGCACGACGGGAAATACGTCCCCGTTTATCCGCCCAGCTACGCGGAAACCAAGGCCACCGTCCCGATGACCCCCTGGGACAAGCGCTAATCATCTCCGCAGAGCGGTTTCCCGAACGGCATTGACCGGGGCGGGGTTTTGTCCCCGCCCCTTTTTTTCACTGACCGGTTGTTTTTAGGAGGATCTCGCATGAGCACGCTCGCGCAGGTATTGCTGGACGGCCTTCTGGCCGGGATGCTCTACGCCCTTGTCGCGGCTGGACTGAGCCTGATCTGGGGAGTAATGGACGTCATCAATTTTGCCCATGGGGAGTTCCTGATGGTGGCCATGTACCTGAGCTACTGGATGGGGTTCTTGGCCCACGTGGACCCCCTTTTCTCCTGGGTCGCCTCCGGGGTCTTCGTGTTCCTCCTCGGAGCGCTGACGTACCGTTTCCTCGTGTCCCGCTGCATCGGCAAGGCTGCCATGGCTCCGCTGCTCGCCACATTCGGCCTTTCCATGTTTCTCAAGAACCTCTGCCTCAACCGCTTTTCCCCGAACTTCCGGATCCTGCAGTCCACTCTCCTTGAGGGAAAGAAGATCCTTCTGGGAAACATCGTGATCGGCATGCCCCAGCTCGTGACGGGCATCTTTTCGCTTCTGCTCCTTTTCGCCCTGTACTTCCTCATGAAAAAAACCCGCCTGGGATGGGCAATCCAGGCCACCGCGATGGATCGCGAAGCCGCTGAACTCATGGGCATCAACACGGACCGCATCTATCTTTTGGTGTTCGGCCTGGGAGGGGCCTGTGTCGGCATCGCTGGCGGACTTTTGACCTCCTACCTGGCGGTCCACCCCGAGGTGGGTTCCCTGTTTGGGCTCATCGCCTTCCTCATCGTGGCTCTAGGAGGGTTTGGAAGCATTCCGGGGGCGCTGGCCGCGGCGGTGATCATCGGGCTCGTGGAGGCCCTCGCCGGGTTCTATATTGCCCCGGTCTTCAAGTACGTCGCGGTCTTCGCAATCTACCTGGCGGTCATTATGGTCCGGCCCAAGGGCCTGTTCGGATGGTGAGAAACATGAAGACGCGCAAGCTGGAAACGAAGGACTTTATCTGGATCGGCCTGATCGGCATCCTTGCGGCCCTTCCCCTCGTGCCGGGCCTGATTGGGAATTCCTTCCGCGCCCATGTTCTAATCCTCATCCTCCTTTACGCGAGCATGGCCCAATCCTGGAATATCGTCAGCGGCTATGCGGGCCAGGTTTCCTTCGGGCATTCGGTCTTCTTTGGCATCGGGGCCTATGGAGCGGGAATGGCAGTCGTCACCTACGGCCTGACTCCCTGGCCAGGACTTCTCGCCGGAGCCGTCCTGGCCGCCTTGGTCTCGCTTCTCATCAGCTACCCCTGCTTCAAGCTCAAGGGGCACTACTTCGCCATCGCAACCTTCGCCATCGTCGAGATTTTCAACCGTCTCTTCATGGTCTGGGATTGGGTCGGCGGGGCTTTGGGCCTGGACTACCCCATCCTTCCCGACGGCTGGAAGAACTTCGTCTGGTCGGAAACGAAGGTCGGTTTCTATTACGGGGCACTGGGGCTCTTCATCCTGATTTTCGGCGTCGTACGCTGGATCGAAACACACCGCCTGGGCTACTATCTCAGGGCCGTCCGCGAAGGCCAGGAAACGGCGGAATCCCTGGGCGTGAACAGCTCCGCCGTCAAGTTATCCGCCATGGCCTTTTCGGCCTTCCTGGCCGCGCTATGCGGGGGGTTTTTCGTTCAATACAACTACCGCGTCGATCCTCCCATGGTCATGTCCCTCGACATGTCGATGAAATTCGTCCTGATCACAATCCTTGGCGGTGTCGGCAATTTCTGGGGTCCCCTCCTCGGGGCGGCAATCCTGGTCCCCCTCCAGGAGTACAGCCGGGCCTATCTCACCTCGCTGGGCAGCGGCGTCGACCTGATCATCTTCGGGATCATCATCATGCTCATGATGATCAGGCAACCCAAGGGAATCATGGGAATTCTCCAGGACCTCGGCATCAAAACCGGGCAAAGGAAACCGGAAAGGGAGGAAAACTGAGATGGCCCTCCTTGAAGTGCGCAACCTGACGATGAAATTTGGTTCCCTGGTGGCAAACAGCGATGTTTCCTTTGACGTCGAACAGGGAACGATCGTCGGACTCATCGGCCCGAACGGCGCCGGGAAAACGACCCTGTTCAACTGTGTTGCCGGATATTACAAGCCCACGGATGGGAAAATCCGGTTCGACGGGAAAGACATCACCAGCCTTCCCGCCTACCGGATCTCACGCCTCGGCATGGCCAGGACCTTCCAGGTCGTCCGCCCCCTCAAGGAAATGACCGTCCTGGAAAACATCCTGGTGGGGGCCTACCTGAGGGAACCGGATCCCGAAAAGGCGGAGGCGATCGCGGAAAAATGCCTTGAAATCTGCTTTTTGGAAGAATTCCGGGACCGGCCGGCCGGCGGGCTGACCATCGGGAACAAGAAACGCCTGGAAGTGGCCCGGGCACTCGCCACAGGGCCGAAGCTGCTCTTGCTGGACGAGGCGGTGGCGGGCCTGACTTCGACCGAGGTCAAGCAGATGGTCGAACTGATCAAGGGCCTGAGGGAAAGCGGCGTTACCATCCTGATGGTTGAACACATCATGGAGGCGATCATGCCGATCGCGGACCGGATCGTCGTTCTGGACGGCGGCATCAAGATCGCCGATGACCGGCCCCAGGTCGTCATCGAGGACGAAAACGTCATCAGGGCCTACTTCGGTGAAAAGTTCAGCAAGCGGCTGAAGGCCATGAAGGACGGTGGGCGGGTATGAGCGAAGCGATCCTGAAAGTCTGCGACATTCATTGCGCTTATGACGCGGTTCCCGTCATCCACGGCATTTCCCTCGAAGTCAGGGAAGGCGAGATCGTCGCGATAGTTGGAGCCAACGGGGCGGGGAAATCGACCACAATGAGGACCATCGCCGGGCTGATGCACCCGGTAAAGGGCTCGATCTTCTTCTGCGGGGAGGACATTTCCAGGACTCCCGGGCATTCCATGATCACCAAGGGGATCAGTTTCGTGCCGGAGGGCCGCCGTCTTTTCTCCAAGCTGACGGTAAAGGAAAACCTGGAGTTGGGTGCCTACACGGAGAAGAACCGCGCAGTGATCGAAGAACGCCTGGAAGAGGTGCTGACGCTTTTCCCGATCCTACGGAAACGGGCCAACCAGGTGGCAGAAACCATGAGCGGCGGGGAACAGCAGATGTGCGCCATCGCCCGGGGACTCATGTCGAACCCGAAACTTCTCATGCTGGACGAACTCTCCCTGGGGCTGATGCCTTCTCTCGTCGAAAAAGTCCTTGAAACCGTCGTGGAAATCAACCGAAAGGGAACGACGATCCTGCTTGTGGAACAGATGGTCCAGGAAGCCCTTGAAATTGCTTCCCGGGGGTACGTCATCCAGACAGGGCGGATCGTCCAGGAGGGTCCGGCGAAAGACCTGCTGGAGTCGGATTCGGTCCGAAAGGCCTACATGGGACTGTAGGTTGCATCGTCGCTGCATCCATGGAAAAAGGCAGGCCACGGAGATGGAGGCCTGCCTTTTTCCATGGATGCAAAGGGACCGATCTGCTGGTATCCTGAAAGAAAACCGGTGAGGATCAAACGGGAGGGACGAATGGTTTGAATTCCGCGAAAAAATGGATCCTGGCCCTTCTGGCGGTCATCCTTCTCGGCTATCCGGCAGGGGTTTCTGCCTCCGATACGAAGCAGCCGGGGGAATGGTCGCCAAAACCCTCAGAACGATGGCTTGAAGTGGTCAAGAAAGAACGGCGCCTCTACCTCAGGCAGGGAGACCAGATACTGAAGGCGTATCGTGTCGCCATCGGCAGCGGCAGGGGCGTCAAGAAAAGTCCGATCGACAAGATCACCCCGGTCGGGGTTTTCACGATCCGGCGCATCGCCGACGCCCGCAACTGGGTCTTCGACCCGAAGGTCTTCAACGAACCCGGAGAACCGCAGAAGGACGTCTACGGGAAGTGGGCCATCAGCTTCAAGAATCCCTGGAACCTGGCAATCCATGGGACAAACGCGCCGTGGTCGATCGGAAAGGCGGTCACCCATGGATGCATCCGGCTGAGAAACGAAGACATCGAGGAGCTGATCAAGCACGTCAAGCCCGGGATGAAGCTTGTCATCAGGGAAAAGCCTCTTGGCGGGAAAGACGCAAGGAAAGCGTCGCAAGAAAAGGGGAATGTCCTTCCCGCAAAAGCCCAGGGGATTCCCCTGCCTTCCGGGGAAACGAAATCGGGGGATGCTGCGGACACGGTTCCCTCCTCGGCGGATGTCCAGGCACCCGAAAGCTCCGGTTCCGGAACCGCCGGCACCCCGCAGGAGGGAGAATCCACTTCCTAGATTTCTGCGGTCGGCCTGCGGGATGAGAAGAGGTCGATTCCCGGCTAAAGCCGCCCCTTTGCAATCCGGCGGACACGTTCCCAAGCCTCTGGCGGAAACCCCCAGAGCGGGATTTCGCTCATGAAAGAAAGCGGGTCTCCAAATCCCGCAAGAAAACCGTTCACCCGGGCGGATGCCGTGGAGTCGACCAGGGCCCTCTCTTCAGGGAAAAGCTCCCTGAAAATTCGCATCAGGGTAAAATCGCGCCGCAGGTAGAACTTCTGGTGGTAGTCCTCGGCTCGGGTAAATCCCGTGAAGGGAAGGATCTCCGTGATAACGGGACGGCTTGCTTTACCCGAATGCCGGTTTCGGCTTTCTACTGCTTCTTCTTCCTGGGTTTTCGAATGAAAGAAGATCAGCGAAGCGTACTGGCGTGACCAGGCCTGCCGGGTGGCATCGTGGGATGCCCAGAACATATCCAGCAGCCGGCTAAATGAAAGGATTTCCGGATCGAAATCGATCTGAACGGATTCCGTGTGGTCCCCCAGGTCGTGATAGGTCGGGTTCGGGGATGTTCCCCCGGCATATCCCACGCGTGTCCGGATCACTCCTTCAAGACTCCCGAACCGGGCATCTGGACCCCAGAATCAGCCCAGCGCAAACGTTGCCGTTTGAAGGCGGCTCTCACCTTGCCCTTCGATCGGCACGCCTCTTCACCTCCTCTTCCTGTCGCATCCTGTTCTTCCCTTTGGCCGCATCCCCGGAGAAGCCCCTGGGACGGACGAGGCACCGGCCCCCCAGACCGATCAGGTCCGTCCTCCCGGCCCTTTCCAGCGCCTCACGGACAAGATCCGCGTTCTTCGGATCCCGGTATTGCAAAAGAGCCCTCTGGAGCCTTTTTTCATGGGGACTTTTCGCCACGTAGACCTTCTCTTTCGTTAGAGGGTGAATTCCCGTGGCGTACATGCAGGTGGAAAGCGTCCCGGGAGTCGGGATGAAATCCTGTACCTGTTCCGGGTGGATGCCCGTGTCCCGAAGGAACTCCGCCAGTTCGACCGCCTCCTTCAGCCCGGCACCTGGATGGCTCGACATGAAGTACGGAACGAGATACTGCTCCTTGCCCAGCTTCCGGTTCACCCGCCTGTACGCTTCCGCGAAAGCAAGAAAAGAATCCTTCCCGCTCTTCCCCATCAGGTCGGTCACTCGCCTGGATATATGTTCCGGGGCGATCTTGAGCTGTCCGCTCACGTGGTGTTCGCAAAGCTCAGTCAGGAAAGGCTCCAGTCCGCCCAGCAGGAGGTAATCGTAGCGGATCCCCGAACGGACAAAGACTTTTTTGACCCGGGGTAGCGAACGGATCGCCCTCAGGATGTCCAGGTACTCAGAGTGGTCGGCATCCAGTTTCGGACAAGGTCTTGGGCCCAGGCACTCCCGCCCGCGGCAGGTTCCCCTATCCAGCTGACCCTCGCAGGAAGGATGCCGGAAATTCGCGGTCGGCCCTCCCACATCGTGGATGTACCCCTTGAAATTCGGCAACGCGGTCAGCAAAGCCGCCTCTCTCAGCAGCGACTCCTTGCTCCTGGACTGGATGATCCTCCCCTGGTGAGAAGTGATGGCGCAGAAGCTGCAGCTTCCGAAACACCCCCTGTGACTCACCAGGCTGAACTGGACCTCCTGAATGGCCGGAACCCCACCCTCGGCATCGTAAACCGGGTGGGCGGCCCTTGTGTAGGGAAGCTCGTAGACCGAGTCCAGTTCTTCCGTCGTCAGCGGCCTTGCCGGAGGGTTCTGGACGACCCACCTTGCGCCGTGGGCCTGCAGCAGGGTTTTCCCCCGGATCGGGTCCTGTTCCAGGTAGAAAAGGCGGAATGCTTCGGCAAAAGCCGTTTTCGAGCTTTCCACGGCTTCAAACGAGGGGAGTTCCACCGATTCCTTCCAGATTTCGTCCCTTTCCGATGCCATCCAGCAGGTTCCGTCCACGTCCCGGATATCACCCGGCCGGCCCCCGATAGCCAGTTGGCGGGCGATCTCCACGATCTGCAGCTCCCCCATTCCAAACACCAAAAGATCGGCTCCGCTATCCACAAGGATCGAACGCCGGACCGAATCGTCCCAGTAATCGTAGTGGGCAAAACGCCTCAGGCTGGCCTCGATCCCTCCGATGATGACAGGAACGTCGCCCATAACCTGCCTGACCCGGTTGCAATAGACGATGGTTGCCCTTTCGGGCCTTCGTCCCGCCCTGTTTCCCGGGGAGTAACTGTCCGTGTGCCGCCGTTTCTTCGCTGCCGTAAAGGCGTTCAGCATCGAATCGAGGTTGCCCGCCGAAACAAGCACGCCCAGGCGCGGGCGTCCCAGGGCCAGGAAGGCCGCTGGGGAACGGTAATCCGGCTGAGCCAGAATCCCGACGCGGTATCCCTCCCGCTCCAGCACCCTGGCGATGACCGCATGCCCGAAACTCGGATGGTCCACGTAGGCATCACCGCTGACCACCAGGAAATCAAGCTCGTTCCATCCTCGGGCTTCCATGTCCTCCCGGGAAACCGGGAGGAAATCCTTTCTTCCGGTTGGCCTGTTCATAGGAAGATCTTGACAACTTCCACGGCAATCAGCAGGATGATGATCCATTCCAGGATTTCAGCCCGCCTGCTGGTGAACTCCTGGTTCAGCAGCTCCACGGTCTCTCTCATCGCACGCAGTTTTTCGTCCATCCGCAACAGCCAGGCTTTCGTCCTGAAAAGCTGGAGGGCCCGGTTATAGATCTGGGCATAGTAGACGTCTTCCGTCACACGGACCGCGGAGGTCAGGTGATCGGTCATGAGCTCCGTCTCCAGGATCAGCTGCATCGCGGTCCTGGCAATCCGGCTCATTTTCCCGGAGAAAACCGAAGTCAGTCCCCATCTTGTTTCGCCGAGATCCTTGAACAGTTTCTCCAGCCGGCGGTTCAACAGGTCGTCGTAGTAGCGAGCTTCCAGGAGCTGGACGTTCGCGTATTCCAGCAGGAGCCGGAGGTCCGCGTAATCCCCCTCTTCCACAATGAAGGCATTGTTGTAGTTCAGGATGATCAGGTCGTTCTCGGTGTAGGAAAAGGCGTTTTCCAGGGCCAGGTGTGCCTGCTGGCGGCTCAGGGGCTTTTTCTCGCCGAAGATCAGCCGGATTAGTGCCGGAAGATCCTTGAGATCGCTCTTGGTGACGGGTTCGGCGGTTCGCCGGACCACGTAAAGGGTGTATTCCTCGGAAAAAAAGGGAGTTTCCCTTCGATCGACAAGGGATTCCGACACGGAATCCATCAGCGTTCGAAGTTCCGTTTCGAACAGCCGGTCGAGATCCGGCCCCATCCCCATCTGGATCGCCCGATCGGCAAATTGCTCCAGGTCGAGGTTGCCGAGCGTGGCCGTTGCGCCAAGGGAGATCACTCCGAAATCGAAAAATCGCGCGGAGAGGGAAACATCCAGATGCTCTCCCCCGACAACCCAGGACTGCGGTCCAAGCTCGACCGCGGCAGGAGGGCGGACAAGATCGATGGACTGGTTGTCGACCCGCACCAGTCCCTGGCGGAAGGGCAGCCTTCCCGAAAAAAGGTTGGAAGACAGGCGGTCGAGACGAATTTCGTCCGCCACGTCATAGAGCCGTAAAAAGACAATATCGGCCGTTTCGATGAACATGAAGCCTTCCCTCCTTTTCTTCTTTATCAGGATAACTTCTAAAGTCTTCCTCCGCAAGCATTTCAATCCGGACCTTGACCTGCAGCACTTCCTTGTCATACGATACAGCCGTTCAAAAGGGAGTAGCTAGAAAGGCCGCATCAACAGGCTGGCGCTTCGGCGCCTGGTGTGGCCGTTGGCCGGAAAGGGCTGATTAGCGAGACTTTTGGCGGGGGATTGCCCATGCCAAAAGTCTTTTTTTCTTGGGGAGGAATGTGCATGAACCCGCTGTTCCCGGTTTTCCTCGGACTCAGTCTTTCCATGGATGCATTCGCCGTTTCCGTTGCATTGCCCTTTTGCGTCCCTTCCCTCACCATGAGCCAGATCTGCCGGGTGGCCGGCGCTTTTGGCCTGTTCCAGGCCCTTATGCCACTTCTGGGATGGGGACTTGGAAGCCTCGCTTCCAAGGTTATCGCTCCTTTTGACCACTGGGTGGCCTTTGTCCTTCTCGGTTTTATCGGCGGGAAAATGGTGGTGGAGGGGCTTCGGAAAGAAGAAGATTGCAACAGCCGATCGGACCCGACATCCGGGTGGGCCCTGCTGACACTTGCCGTTGGAACGAGCATCGATGCTCTGGCGGTCGGATTCAGCTTCGTGGCGCTGAAACTGAACGTCTGGAGCACCGTTTCGATCATTGGCGCGACCACTTTCATCTGCTGCTGGATCGGCATGGTCGGCGGGCGGCAGATCGGCCGATTCGCAGGAAAGCGCATGGAAGTGGCTGGAGGGCTGGTCCTCATCGGGATCGGTCTGAAAATCCTGTTCGAGCACCTCTCGATGTGATTCCCGCTGTTTTGCTTGCTATTTCATCCTGCGTCCTCCATAATACCCGTGCGGCAGGATGAGAAGGGGGGTAGATAAGGGGTGGCTCCATCGAACCAGCCCTTGATTGTTGTCGATAATCTTTGCAAGAGCTTCGAACAGGGAGAGGTGCTGAACCATATCAGCATCTCCATCCGCGAGGGAGACCTGGTTTCCGTCATCGGCCCCTCGGGGTGCGGCAAGTCCACGTTTCTGCGCTGCCTGAACTGTCTCGAGATCCTCGATTCGGGAAGTATCTCGATCGCCGGTGTCACGGTTTCCCGCAAGAGTCCGAAAGACCCCATCACCGACGACCTCCTGGAAAAAGCCCATCTCCTTCGGCAGGAAGTGGGACTGGTCTTCCAGATTTTCAACCTCTTTCCCCACAAATCCGTTCTCGAAAACGTCATTCTCGCGCCGATGGTCGTCAAGAAGGAAAGCCGTGAACAGGCCGAAGACAACGCGGTGCGCCTTCTCAAAAAAGTCGGCCTGGAAGATTGCATCCACCGCGACCCTTCGACCCTTTCCGGCGGCCAGAAACAGCGCGCGGCCATCGCCCGGGCTCTAGCCATGAATCCAAAGGTCATGCTTTACGACGAACCCACATCCGCCCTCGACCCGGAACTGGTCAAGGAAGTCCTTCAGGTCATGCGCGACCTGGACGCAGAGGGCATGACCCAGATCATCGTTACCCACGAAATGCGCTTTGCCCGTAAGGCCTCCGACTACATCGTCTTCATGGACAAGGGCGAAATCGTCGAGGTTGACGACGGCGACATTCTTTTCACCAACCCGAAAAACGAACGCACCCGGGAGTTTTTAAGGCACTTCGAGGGGGATGCCCTATGAGAAGATCACTGGCAATCCTGGGTTTCGCGGTACTGCTCGCACTTTCTTTCGCCCTGCCGGGTTTGGCCGAACAGAAGGAACTCCGCTGGGGCGGCGACACTGAGGGCGGGGCTCCCTACATGTTCCAGGATCCCAAGGACACAAAGCGGATCATCGGCTACGAGGTCGAGATCATCGAGGCCATCGCGAAACAGCTGGGGCGCAAGCCCGTCTTCGTGCAGAACGGCTGGGACAACCTGATCCCCGGTCTCCAGAGAAAACTCTACGACGTCTCGATCGATGGACTGGAAATCACCCCGGAACACAAGCAGGAGGTCAACTTCTCCATCCCGTACTACGCAACCTTCCTGCAGCTTGCCGTCCGGCGGGACAACAAGACCATCACGAGCCTGGAGGACTGCCGGGGAAAGGTTGTGGGGACCTTGAAACAGGCCTATTCCCACCAGGTGCTCGAGGAATTCGGAGGTATCGAGATCCGGCTTTACGAGGACGAAATCAACGCTTACAGCGACCTGGTCAACGGACGCCTGGATGCCACTCTTTTTGACGCGCCGATCGCCGTCTTCTATGCCGGTTTCAACCCCGAGATCAAGTTCGTGGGACCGGAAATCGGCCGGATGGAATACGGCATCGCGGTCCGGAAAGAAGACAAGGAACTCCTGAAGGAAATCAACGGCGCTATCGTCGCGCTTCGAGACAGCGGCGAGCTGCGGAAAATCTACGACCGCTGGAACCTCTGGAGCCCCATGATGGCTAAGGAATTCAACGATTACCGGCCAAGACAGGCCGACGCCGTCATGTTCAACGAATGGGCCGAACTTCAACGCCCCGAATTTACCTTCAGGGACCGAATGAAGCGATATGCCGGATTCATGCCGGTCCTGGGAAGGGCCGCCCTAACCACGATGAAAGTCTCCATCGTGGCGATGCTTCTGGCAATGGCCTTCGGCTTTGTTCTGGCCGTCGCTCGAGTCTTTGGGCCCAAACCCCTTTCAAAGCTTGCCGTGGCCTACATTGAAACGATTCGGGGGACTCCCGTCCTGATCCAGCTTTTCTTCATCTTCTACGGACTGCCGAACATCGGGATCAAGCTCTCCCCCTTCGTGGCCGGCGCCGTTGGGTTGGGACTGAACTACGCCGCTTACGAGGCAGAGAACTACCGGGCCGGCCTGATTTCGGTCCCGAAGGCGCAGATGGAAGGGGCGCTCGCCCTGGCCATGACCCGATGGCAGGCGTTGCGGCACGTGGTGATTCCCCAGGCTTTCCGCCTGGTTTTGCCTCCCCTGACGAACGATTTCATCTCCCTGCTCAAGGATTCCTCCCTGGTTTCGGTCATCACGATGGTGGACCTGACCAAGGCCTACGGGCAGCTGGCGACCACCTATTACGATTATTTTGGGACCGGGATCATCGTGGCGGGCATCTATCTTCTTCTCGGGCTTCCGTTTGTCAGGCTGGCCCGCTGGGCGGAAGGAAGGCTTGCCAAGGTTGGGAACATGGCCCGATTGGAAGAGGAAACCACGGAAGAGCTGATCGCTTCCAAGGACGGCATCCTCTAAAGCCGGAAACGGCCCTGTTCTTTCATCCCTTGATCACCGCAATCGGCGCCAGCCTTGCCACCTTGCGGCTCAGACCTGCCCGTTCCACGACATCGACGACAAGATCTACATCCTTGTAGGCTTCCGGGGCTTCCTCTCCCAGGGTGCGAAGATCTCCCGCACGCACGAGGATGCCCTTTTGCTCAAGGGAAGCGGAGACTTCTTTCGCGTTCAGGGCCTTCAAAGCGGCGCTTCGGCTTTTGACCCGGCCTGCACCATGGCAGGTCGAAAAGAAACATTCCGCGGCCCCGGCCGCGCCCGCCAGGACATAGCTCGCCGTTCCCATACTGCCAGGAATGATCACCGGCTGGCCGGTTTTCGAATAGACGGGAGGCAAGGAAGGATGTCCGGGCGGAAGGGCCCGCGTTGCCCCTTTCCGGTGGACGCAGAACAAACCTTCTTTCCCATCGTAGAAATGCTTTTCCACAAGAGCCAGGTTGTGACTAACGTCATACAGCAGATGGAGGGGTTCGCCAGGGAAAAACCGGGAAAATACATCACGAACCCTTGAACCGATCGCTTGCCGGTTCGCCATTGCGAAATTTGCCGCGGCTTGCATCGCTCCCAGGTAAGCTTTCCCTTCGGCTGAGTCCAAAGGGGCGCAGACCAGTTGCCTGTCGGGAATCCGGATGCCAAGCCTGGTAACCGAACGGGAGAGAGTTCTCAGAAAATCATCGCACACCTGGTGCCCCAAGCCCCGGCTTCCACAATGAATCATGACCGTCAC
>JAAYVK010000036.1 GCA_012517195.1 Synergistaceae bacterium
AAAAAACTCTTCCGGTTCAAATCGATTCGAGTTGAAACCAGGTGGATCGCCGTTTCTTCCAGGGCCGCCAGGACACTGATCCCAAAAGCTGGAAGGATGACATGGGCCGGCTTGAAGACCAGCAGGAGGAGGGGGCTGACATAAACGGCCAGGCCGGTCAGCTTGTTCCCCCAGGTGTGCAGGCCGAAAACGAACTGGTGGAACTTCCGCAGGGCAATGACCATGTTGATCAGCCGAATGGAAAGCACGATCAAAAGACAGGGCAGGAAGGGTTTCAATTCGTCCCACATTTTCAGGATGAGGATTGCCAGGATCGCTCCAAAGAGGAACAGATCCGCAACAGAATCCAGCCGGGCCCCCAAAAGGCTTTGGGATTTTGTCCGGCGCGCGATCATCCCATCCAGCACGTCGCTCAAGCCGCTTGCCAGGTAAAGGGCAACAAAAACGACCGTGCGGTCCCTCATGGGGATCATCAGCAGCGAGAGTACGATGCGGCTCAGGGAGATCAGGTTCGCAATGGATTTCACCGGTATCCCTCCCCGCATTCTTACCGAAATCTACCGCAGGATCCTTTATTATCGCCCTTTACGATTTGGCAGAAACGCCGCCGGATCGTTCAAACCCGAAGGCCCGCCGCGGCTCAAACCCAAAGGGAAGCCACGCTCATGATTCCAAAACAGCCGATGATGCAGCCTGAAAACCGATTCACCCACTTGAGGCTCCCCGGATCAAACCGGCCCCGAAGCAGGCTGACACTGCCGCTCAGCGCGAGCCACCAGAGCGCAGACCCCGACACGACTCCCAGCACCATCATTCCTGCAAGCGGCACGTTTCCGCCGGCCGAACCGATGCCCAGGCCAGCAAAGACCGCACTAAACGAAAGGATCGTCATCGGATTCGCGACCGTCAGGAAAAAAACTGAAACGTAATCGCGAAGGATGCCTCTCCCCTCTTTCCCCGATGCAGGACCCGAAGGAACGGTCTTGAACGAGGAAAAACCCAGGAAGAGGAGAAAAAACCCGCCGAACAGACGAAGAATGAACTGGTTCTGTAGCAAAAGCGACGAGAGGGCTGTCATCCCGAACGCCGCAAGACTGCCGTAGAGGCCGTCCGCGGTCGCCGCCCCCATGCCTGACAGGAATCCCCGCATTAGCCCTCCCTCAAGGGTGCGCCGGATGCATAGGACCCCGATCGGACCGACGGGGGCAGCGATGGAAAAGCCTAGAACGGCTCCCTTCAGAAAAAACACCACTCCTGGCGACATCCCTCTCAATCCCTTCCTGCCCGTAAAGCCGGTCACTAGACCTCGAAGATCCATCCCTCCGGGGCTTCGAGATCCCCGAACTGGATTCCGGTAAGAACCTCGTAAAGTTTTTTCGTCACGGGGCCTACCTCGGTTTCGCTATAGAAGACATGAAGTTTTCCCCTGTATTCAATGCCGCCGATCGGAGTGATCACCGCCGCGGTTCCGCAGGCGCCCGCCTCCGCGAACTCATCCAGCCGGTCGATGAAGACATCTCTCTCCTCCGTTTCCATTCCCAGGACATCCCTGGCGACCTGGAGAAGCGAAATCCTGGTGACGCTCGGAAGGATCGAAGGGGATTTCGGCGTCACGAACTTCCCGTCTTTTGTGATCCCGAAGAAGTTCGCCGCACCGACCTCCTCGATCTTAGTGTGGGTTGCCGGATCCAGGTAGATGCAATCGGCAAACCCCTTTTCCACGGCCAACTTGTGAGGCAGAAGGCTCCCGGCATAGTTGCCGCCGACTTTAACAGCCCCTGTCCCGAAAGGAGCCGCCCGGTCGTATTCCGATACGGTGAAATTCACTGGGCTGAGCCCGCCTTTGAAATAGGCTCCAACCGGCAGGCAGAAAACGCTGAAGATGTATTCCGGAGCGGGCGCAACGCCGATCGTGTCGCCCGTCCCGAACATGAAAGGCCTCAGGTAGAGAGTGGCGCCTGTCCCATAGGGCGGGACATAGTCTTCATTGGCTTTGACGACCTGTCTGCAGGCATCGATGAACCGCTCGACCGGCACTTCTGGCATCAAGATCCTCCTGCAGCTTTCCTGCATCCGCCGCGCGTTCATGTCGGGCCGGAACAGCTGGATCTTTCCGTTCTTCGTCCGGTAGGCCTTCAGGCCCTCGAAACAGGCCTGCCCATAGTGGAGAACGGTCGAGGCTTCACTGATGCAAAGCCGATTGTCCTCTACCAGTTTCCCCTCGTCCCATTTGCCGTCCTTCCACCTGGACACGTACCGGAAATCGGTCTTCATGTACGTGAAGCCGAGCCTGGCCCAGTCGAGATTCAGGTTCTTTCCCATTTTTCTCCCCCCTTGGCTTGCCAAGAAAGCCTGGAAATTTCTATCATTTTACCCTTTGACTCATTTTCCATTCCAGGGCTCCCTTTGGGATTCAGGTTTGACAGGGCATGGATTATCCTATCGAGGGTACCCGTTTGATTTTGAGTCGAGGAGGTCCAGTCCCGGGAATGACTGAAAACATAGGGATGGGGAAAGCCCCCCAGCATTCGGGGGGATTCATCGAATGTGTCCTTGATCTTTCAAGCGACCTCCCCGAAAGTGATGTCTGGCTCGTCGTGGATCTTTTCCGGGCCACCACCACGCTGGCCAGTTTTTTCGAACACGGCGGGAAATGCTGCAGGCTTGCAGAAGAAGTCGAAGAGGCCCTTTTGCTCAAGAAGGTTCTCGGCCCCGGCTGGATCCTTGCCGGGGAGAGAAACGCCCTTCCGCCTGAAGGATTCGATCTCGGCAATTCCCCGAGAGCCTTCCTCTCCCTGGATCCCGGGAAGTGGGAGGGCTTGATCCTGACCACGTCAAACGGAACCAGGGGGTTGCTAAGGGCCTCGAGGCAAGGCGGGACCGTTTTCGCCGCATGCGCCCAAAACGCCGGCGCTGCAGCAGGAAAGGCAAACGCTTCCGGGGAAAGGATCACGATTCTTTGCTGCGGGCAAAAGGGCAAACCGGCCCTGGAAGACACTCTGTGCGCCGGCCTGCTGGTCGAACGCCTTCTGTCCGAATCGGACATGCGCCTCCCTGGAAAAGGGGCCCGCAAGGCCCTGGCCGCCTGGGTGAACTCCGGGAGGACCCTGGAAGCCGCGAAGGCATCGGAACACGCCCGGCGGCTTGTTGAATTGGGGTTCTCCGAAGATCTCGATTTCTGCTGCCAGGTCGACGGGTTGCGGGCCGTCCCTAGAGTGGCCTCTCCCCAAGGGCTCATGCTTTCCTGAAAGGGGACCCCCTTCTGGGAGGTCCCCTTTCTCACCCCAGCTGCATGTGCTGCCGGATGATTCCCTGGAATGCCGCTTTTTCTCCCGACCGGGGGCTTTGGGAAATTCCCGGCTGTTTTTTGCCTTGGCCAGTCTCCGTTTCCCTTTAGAACGATTGAAGCCCCAGGAAGTACCAAAACCCTGCCGCGAGATTGGCATTCCTGTTCACCGTATGGAAACCCATCCCCCTGTATATTTTAGACACTTACTTTCCCTATTGCATTGTTAGGTTTTTGCCGCTATAATGTTTCTTGCGGGATAGGACTTGTGTGGCAGCCGTTGCAAAGCAGACCAGCGTTTCCCTGGCAGCCATGCCGGGCAACGTGGGAAAAGCGTAGCAAACCATGGTACGGCTTGTCATGGCAAATTGGGGGGCTTTCTTCTCGCCGCGGCGGGTGCCCGCGAGAGGAAATCCAGCTTGAAAGGGTGAGGTGCGGCTCGTATGGGTGCGGCACAGCCCGACAGGCAGGAACCGATCTGGAAAGGATGCGGTTCTCTATCTCGCAAAGGGTCCTGGGTGGAAAATCTGGGACCCTTGTTCTTTGCCCTTTCCCGGAAACCCAGCTCCCCAAGCTCCCTGGCCGGTTCACTCGATTGCGCCCTTGCCGCTGCCGGCTTTTTCCTCCAGCACATAGACATCCGTCCTGCGGTGCCGGAGAAGGGGCAGCTGGTCCCTCACTTCCTGGACTCGGGAAAGGTCCACTTCCGTGATTCGAATCCCCGGCTTTTCATCCATCAGGCTGACAACCTGCCCCCAGGGATCCGTTATGATGCTATGCCCCCACGAAACATAATACGCCCCTTCTTCACGGGCCGGAGCGGTTCCGACCGCGAAAACCTGGTTGTTCAGGGCCTGGGAGCGGAACATCGTTTCCCAATGGGCCGGGCCAGTGGTCATATTGAATGCCGCCGGCACAAGAATCAGCTGAGCCCCCCTGAGAGCCATCAGGCGCCCCAGCTCGGGAAAACGGAAATCATAGCAGATGCAGAGGCCGAATGTTCCAAACTCCGTTTCGAAGGTGGTGACGGTGTTTCCGGCAGAAAGGGTCTCGGATTCCCTGAACCGTTGTCCCCCTCTCACGTCGATGTCAAAGAGGTGCATCTTGCGGTGTTTGGCAATTTGCCTGCCCCCCCTGTCGAAAACATAGGCAGTGTTGTAAATCCGCCCTGAGTCATCCTTCTCGGGCATCGATCCCGCCGAAAGATAGAGATTGTATTTCTGGGCGAGCGCCGAACAGGCTTCCCAAATACGGCCTCCTTCCTCCTCGGCGTACCGCGGGAAATTCTCCGTCTTGTAGGGGCAGCAGAACATTTCCGGCAGGGCAACAAGATCCACCTTCCTCGAAACAAGTTCACGGACAGTCCGGTCCACGAGAACCAGTGTTTCGCTCTTGTCACCTGGAACCGGCAACTGGCACTGGGCAATTTTCAGCTTGGACATCCCGGTTTCTCCTTTCACACGGATTCCAAAAGCATGCGAGAGGCTTCGCAATCTCGGGAAGGCGTCTAGTTCCCATATTTCCCCGTCAGTTTTGCCTCGGCAAGGATATGCCCTTTTATCGCCTTTAACAGCGCGGCTTTAGAGCAGCCAGCTCCGAGGTCGATTCTCGAGTCCAGCGCAAACAGCCGAAACACGTAGCGATGAACCCCTCCCGGCGGGCAAGGGCCGCCATATCCCACCTTCTTAAAATCGTTCAACCCCTGGCGAGTTCCATCTGGAAGTTCTTCCGTTTTTGGGAAGTTTTCCCCCAGTTCCGTCACGGAAACGGGGATGTTGAAAACAACCCAATGGGTCCAACCCCTCGCGTCCGGGTCGTCCATGACGAGGGCAAACGACTCGGTTTTTTCGGGAAAATCCCACCACTTCAATGCCGGCGAGAGGTTCCCTTTTTCATAACCGGAATTTTGGGGCATTCTCTCTCCATCGAGGAACGCCGGACTTGTCAGCGTCAGGGCCCTGGCTTCCGCGGCCGTCAGCAGAAAGAAACAAAAGCCTGCAATAACCCAGAACAGAATCTTCTTCATTCTCTCTCCTGCCTTCCTGTGATAATCACACACGCACGAGCCCCCTGTCCGATCCAGGTGCTCCTGTTCTCAATGATTATTGACTCGCCCCGGCTACGGCTTCTACAATACACTAAATAGATAGCACTGTTCCCATTTTTTTTCATGAAGCGGGGAGAAAGGGGGACTTTCCGGGTGGAACACTTCCAGGATGAGGCTTCCAGGACATTCGACGCAGAATTTTCCCGCCTTTCCTCCCTGGTCCAGGAGCGGATTCAAATGGAATGGCGCTTTCACGACCGCGAGGATTTCAAAGTCCCCGGATTTCACCTGCTGGACGCCGCGGTCGAATTCGGGAAGGTTTTACGGGCCGTTTACCGACACCATCTGCAGGAGGCTCTGCAGGAAGAAGCGGTTTGGATGGCGGCCGTTTTTGATTCTCACGGCTGGGGGCAGGACGCTTTCTCCCTCCTTCTGGACAGTTGGAACATTGCCATCCTGGGAACCATCCCGTCCCCTGAATGTAACCTTTTGGCGAAGCCGCTGCAATCCCTCAGGGCGGAACTGCCGGCCCTCTTTGCAGCCGCCCGGGAAAGAAACCAAAGAAAAAATCAAACCTCTTCTTCAATTCTCTTAGCCCCCCTTCTCCGGGGGGATCTTCCCGAAGCCCGGAAATCCCTGGCTTCGCTAGCCGAGCTTTACGGTTCTCCAGAGAGGGTGATCATCGAGGGAATCCTGCGGGCAATGGCCGAGGTCGGCGAACTTTGGGAGCAGAACCGCATCGAGATTTACCAGGAACACCTTGCCACGGAAACGATCCGGAACCTTCTTGCCGGCTTGACGGCCCAGTTTCACTCCCCTCGGCCGGAAACCGGGAAAACCGCCCTGGTTTCGTGTTCCCCCGGAGACTCCCACGCCTTGATTCCCCTGGCTCTTTGCACCTATCTTGAGATTCGCGGCTGGAAAGCGAAGAACCTTGGCGGCAGCCTCCCGGCCGAACAAATCGCTCGAGCTGCAAGAGCCATGGCGCCGGATGCGCTATTTTTGACCTTCACGACCCTTTCCCGCCTCGACGATGTCCTGGAAACGAAAGAAAGGGTCCAGGCAGAAGGAATTTCCTGCCGGATCATCGTGGGCGGGCGCGGAGCCCAGGCAGCCCGTTCCCTCCTGGGAAAAAACCAGATCCTCGTGGCTGCGGATTTCGAGGAGGGCTTCCAATTGGCCATGGGGGTGAATGTCCATGCGTAGCCTCACCGCTCTCCGAATGGTCATCCACGACCGTTCTTCAACAGCGGGGGCTCTTCTCGGCGTTATCGCCATCGTTTTCCTGGTCGGGCAGCAGCTTTCCATCCTTTTCGGGCTGCTCAATTACATGTCCGTACTTGTTGACCATAGCCGGGCCGATGCCTGGATCGTCAGCCCCAACATTCGCAACGCCGATGCGGGAAATCTGATTTCTGTCCGCTACCTGGACCGTGTTGTGGGCCTCGACGGGGTAAAATGGGCGGAACCCGTCCTGATTGGAAACGGGCTCTTTCGAACAACCGACGGATCCTTCGAGTCGGTGAGGGTCGTCGGAATTCGGCGGCCCAGCATTGCGGCAGGACCCTGGCGGTATTTCCAAAGCGATGAAAAGGCCCTGCTCGATCTGGAGTCCGTGACCGTAGACCGCCTGGACCTGTCAAAGCTGGGCGCGCCCCTGCTCGAGCAGGTCACGGAGATCGGGGACCGCAGGGTTCGACTTGCGGCCGTGACAGAAGGGGTTCGCGGCTTCCAGGGAACGATCGTGTTTGGTTCCCTGGATAAAGTCCGGGAGATTGCCCGCACTCCGCCGGGGCGATATTCTGCCATCCTGGTGGGCTACAACCCCGGGGTCGACAAAGCGGCGCTCACGGCACAATTAAAGCAGATTCTCCCAAAATGCTCGGTTTTTACGACCTCTGAGCTTTCCCGGCTGACCCGGAACTATTACTTCACGAACACGGGAATCGGCTCGAGCTTCGGGTTTTCGACGTTGATTGCCGTCCTGATCGGCGTAGTGATCATCTCTCTCACGATGTACACCAGCGTGCTGGGACGGGCGCTCGATTTCGCGGTCATGCGGGCCATTGGAGGACGAAAGTGGGACATTGCCGTGGTCGTGATCAGCGAAGCTTTGCTCATCACCGCGGTCGGTCTGTTCGTAGGCTTCCTCATGCTGGCCACTCTGCTGAACGTGACTGGAAATTCTTCCATACCGAGTTATTTCCCGGCATACGTGGCCCCGGTTCTAGCTGCCGGAACAGTCCTGGTCAGCCTGCTCGGGTCGGTCGTCGCCCTGAGGGTTGCCCTCAGGGCCGATCCGGCCTCCGTTTTCCACTGACGGGAGCGAAGAAGAAAAATGAAGCTGGTGCTGGAAAAGATCGCCCGGGATTTCTCCGACGGCCGCCAGATGCGGCGAGTCCTGTTTCCGACCAGCCTGGAATTCGTTCCCGGGGAACTGGCAGTTTTGTCCGGCCCATCGGGAAGCGGCAAGACCACCCTGCTGTCGATCATGGGGCTTGTCCTGCGACCCTCGGAAGGGCACCTTTTCCTGGACGAACGAGAAATATCCGGTCTCCCGGACCTCGAAGCGGCGGACATGCGGCTGCAGAAATACGGGTTCGTCTTTCAGCAGCCCATGCTCATCGAAGGGTTGTCGGTGCGGGAAAACATCTGGCTGGCGCTGGCCGTCCAGGGTGGACGCGTTCCTCCCGAAGCCCGCGAGAAAACCGAAGACCTCCTGACACAACTCGGACTGGAGGGGACCAGCCACATGCAGCCTCGTCTTTTGTCAGGCGGCATGAAACAGCGCGTTTCGATTGCCCGGGCCCTGATCAAGTCCCCGGATGTTCTTCTCTGCGACGAGCCGACTTCTGCCCTTGACGCGGAAAGCGGGCAGGGGGTCATGGGAATCCTCAAGCGGATTGCGGTGGCGGAAGGGTGCATCGTCGTGGTGGTCTCCCATGATGCGAGGGTGTTCCCCTATGCGGACAGGCTCATCAAACTTGAAAACGGACGTGTGGTCTCGGACACCCGGGAGTCGTACAGCCCGCAAAAGGAGGATGCCCAATGAAGCCGCGAACGATCCTGACCTTCCTTTTTCTGGTCCTTGTCCTGATCGTCGGGCTCAGTTACACGCGCATCTCCCTGCACAAGGCCTCCGCTCCCCCGGAGCCCCCGCGCGCTCCCTCTCTTTCGGAATCTCCCGTCCGGGTCTACGGCCGGGTTGAACCGCTGGGACGGGAGGTCTTTGTCGGCCCCCAGCAATCCAGGAGGGTCACAAGGATTTTCGTGAAGGAGGGCCAGGGAGTCAAAGCCGGGCAGGTCCTCTGCGAACTCGAGTCTGATATCGAGCGCCAAAGTCTTCGGGTGGCCGGGGCACGGGCAGAAGAACTGGCGCGACGGCTTGACCTGGCCCTGGACGATCTGAGCCGGAAAGAGAAACTGCTGGCATCGGATGCGATCGCGGAATTCGACGTCAGCCAGAAAAGGCTGGAAGTCAAACTCCTGCGCCAGCAGCTGGCCACAGCGAAGGAAGAGGTGGAACTAAGGAAGCGGGAACTGGCAACACTGACGCTTCGTTCCCCGATCGAAGGACTTGTCTACAAATTCGATGTCCGGGTCGGCGAACAATTGACCCCTCAGGATTATGAACGCATCGTTCTTGGGAAACAGGAAAAACAGGTCCGCGTGTATATCGAAAGTTTCTGGACCGGCAACGTGCATGTCGGTGACCGCCTTATCATCCGGGACAGCGAAACGCTTGCCGTTCTCGGGGAGGGAAGGGTGACCGCCATTTCTCCTTATGTGGGAACGAGGGATTTCCGAACCGAGGATGCCCTGGAACGCCTTGACACCAAGTACGCCCAGGCGATCCTGCGGATGGAGGGAATCAGGGAAATCCCCATCGGGAAAATGGTTCTCTGCGAACGGCCGAAATCTGGAAAGTGAAGCAACCCCGATGCTTCTTGATTCAGGGCCCCCTTGACAAGGAAGCATACAGCTACTACTGAAAGGAGTTTTTTCGATGGAAAGGATCCTGGTTTCAGATCTTGACACCCCGTGCCTCCTGGTCAACCTGGACCGCATGGAGCGGAACCTCCGGTTCATGCAGGAAAAGGCCCATCTCGCCGGGGTGAAATTACGGCCTCATGCAAAGACGCACCGGACACCAGCGATTGCCCGGATTCAACTTGAAATGGGAGCCGGCGGGATCACGGTCGCCAAGCTTGGGGAAGCGGAGGTTATGGCTTCAGAAGGAATAGACGACATTTTCATCGCCAACGAGATTGTCGGCCCGATCAAGCTTGAAAGACTCCGCAGGCTGGCAAGACAGGTGCGGCGACTGGCGGTTGGAGTTGACCATACTTCCCATGTCCAGGCCCTTTCCCGGATTATGGCCGAAGAGCCCCGTCCCCTTGACGTCCTGATCGATGTTGAGACCGGGGATCCGCGTACAGGAGTCCACCCCGGAAAACCCGTCCTTGAACTTGCGAGGGGGATCGAAAAAGCCCCCGGCCTCCGCCTGAGGGGAATCTACACCCACGACGGTCAAAGTTACGACGCTTCAACGCTGGATGAAGTCAGGGAGATCAACCGTCAGAGCCAGACGCTCATGCTGGAAACCGCCGATTTGCTAAGATCGTCTAAAATCCCTGTGGAAGAGGTTTCTGTCGGCTCAACACCTTCCCTTCTGGTTGACGGGATCCTGCCCGGAATAACGGAAATCCGCCCCGGAACATACGTCTTCCTGGATGCGGACCAGGCCCAGGTGCTTGGCACTTACGCGTTTTGCGCACAAACCGTTCTCGCGACCGTCATCAGCAGGCCCACTCCGGAACGCGTGGTGCTGGACGCGGGAACAAAAGCACTGACGTACTACGTGCAGGATACGGGGATCACCCGTTCTGCCGGTCACGGGCGGCTAAAGGATCACCCCGAAATCTTTCTGAACAGAATGTCCGATGAACATTCCTCTTTCGATATCCCTCCAGGATCCGCACTTGATTTCTTCATCGGGCAAAAATTGGAGATCATCCCGAACCACGCCTGTCCTACAACCAACCTTTACGATTTCATCCATGGGATCCGGCAGGACCGTGTGGAAATCACCTGGCCCGTGCTTTGCCGGGGAAAATCACAATAAACGCGGGCAAGCAAAGAGTCTCCTGGCATCCAGTGCCCCAATGAACCGGTGCCGAATCGGCATTCGTTTCCGTAAGATGGCCTGGAAGCAAATGCGGGTTTTCCACGAGGGAGGACAAAAGGATGACGGCTATACTTGGGCTGTCATGGAACCCGAGCAGGATCCCCCCTATCCTTCTTTGAAAGCCCCGGCTGCGACCCCCTTGCCGGGGCTTTTTTTGCTACTCCGAAAAGCGTTCCACTTGGTATGATCTCTCTGCAAAGAGACCGTAATTCCATTTCGAACATCGAAGGAGGACTTTCCGATGGCAAATGTCGCTTTCTGCACCTGTGTCGACCACGAATGCCCGGCACACCCCGTCAACCATGACAAAGGCTGCACGCCCTGCATCGCGAAAAACCTGGCGGAAAAATGCATCCCCGTCTGTTTTTATCGAAAAATCGAGCCGGAAATGGACCGGAAACAGGACTACTCCTTCAGGGGATTCGCAAAATTCGTGGAGGACAGGGAAGAGCAACCCGGCCGCTAACCTTGACTGGCGGAACCCGGCGATTCCTTACGTGAACTTCCAATGAACTTCACGCCCCTTTCCCTGAAGATCCAGGGTACATACCGGGCACTATTCTCCACGACACCCGAGAAGTCCTCGGACTACAGTTTCGTCACCCTCTGGGGGTGGCATGCTTTTGCAAAATATGAAATTAGCCTGGCTTACGACCTGGCCTGGCTGCGTGTCAGTCCCGCGGGAATTCCTCAATGGTGTTCGCCGGTCGGGAACTGGCATGCGGTGGATTGGATAGAGGTCCTGCGGAAAGAATTCCCGGATGGCGTCACGTTCGAACGCGTTCCGCACACGCTTGCCGCCCTTTTGAACCGGGCCCTGCCCAAACGGATCGAGATGGAACCGCAACGGTCCGAATGGGAGTATGTCTATGCGGTAAGGGAGATGGTTGAGCTTCCCGGGAACCGCTACCACAGGAAAAAGAACCTTCTTTCGCAATTCCTGAAATATCCCGACTGGTCCTTCGAACCCCTGGCCGCAGAAAAGATCCCAGAGGTCCTGGCCATGCAGGCGGATTGGTGCGCCTGGAAGAACTGCATGGGTTCCCCCGCCCTGGCATCTGAAAACGAGGCGATCCTGAGAGTGCTCGGTTCGTGGAACGACCTGTCCGGGCTCCGGGGAGGCATCCTGAGGGCAGGAGGCCGCATCGTCGCCTACACCGTGGCCGAGGCGCTAACCGACGATACCCTGGTGATCCATTTCGAGAAGGGAAACACGGAATACAAGGGCGTCTACCAGGCCATGAACCAGATTTTCCTCGAGCGCATGGGAGCGGGCTTTTCCTGGGTGAACCGGGAACAGGACGCGGGGGAAGAAGGGCTTCGGAAAGCCAAAATGTCCTATCACCCGGCCCGTTTCGTGGAGAAATACCGGGTCCGCTACCTTGGCAGAAACTGAACGGACCAGAAATAAGGGGAACCTCCCGATCGGGAGGTTCCCCTTATTTTGCTCTCTGGAAATTACAGGTCTTTCTTCATTTCCTCAAACTGCTCCCTGGTGATTTCTCCCTTTGCATACCTGCGCTTCAGGATTTCCAGGGGAGTTTCCCTCGGCCCCTCAACCGGGCGATTTTCTCCCTGTCTTTTCAGGAGCAAATAAACCACGACCGCTCCCAGCAGGAGCAACAAGAACATCATGAACATCCCTCCCGGAAAACCCCACATCATTCCTCGCCCCCATCCCCACGGACAGGGCCACCCGCCGTAACCGGCAGCCTCTGCAGTTCCAGCTGTAAAAAGGAAAGTCGGAAATGCAAGCATCCATCTCATGGCAAAAACCTCCCACCGGCTTGTTTGCTATCCTGCAATACCCCAGTCCATTCTCTCCAGCTCTCTTCCTTTGGAGCCGACACGAACCGTGCTGCAATGATCCAATTTAGCCTAATCGAATATTATTAGCCATAGAAAAGATTTTAGTTTCATAATCGTTCCCGGACATCCGCCATCTTACTGGAATTCTCCCATGCATCTCCACAGGGCTGGATTTCACTAACAGAGCCATCTCCATTCAGAAGGCTTCAGGCGGGGGCCCAACCGAAGTCAGGTCATGGGCAAAGAAGGGATAACACCGAAGAAAACCCGGTCCCGGCTTGCACGCATTTCGGATTGCTGACGGCTCTCAGCTAATACCTGGGCCGATCCTTCACTTCTTCATAATAGGCTTCTACCCCGATCTCCCTCATCCGGTTATTGATCTCCACGTGCCTTTTGTACAAGTGCTCGTCAAAGCCCGTGTTGCCGCAAGGGAATTTTCCGCACTGGAAACAGAAGTCAACTTTCTTACCCTCGCTGCAGGAGCGAACCTTGCATCCCTTGAACAGCTTGCATTTCTCTTCCCTGCATCCCCCGCATTCGGCCGCTGCCAGGTAACCAAGGAATTCCCTGAAGTCCGGGTACTTCAGGAAAACGGGTTCTCCCATCAGTTCGGCGAACCGCCTGGCATAGACCTCGAAATTTCCAAGAGAATCGACCAGCTGGCTGCTCAGGGTGCAGATATCACCCCCGGCGAAGGCAAAGCACTTTCCGCAATGCACCCCGCAGGGACCTAATCTCTGCTTTGCGAGTTCGTAAGCTGTTTCCGCCATGTTCTTTCCCCCTCCTTCTTCACCGCTCACAGGGCTCTCGTCCGGGTCCCGATACCGCTTCCCCGTGACCAGAAAGGCATCCGGGATGCACAAAAAGGGACTTCAAGCCCACCCTGGGCCGCCTGTGGACCTGGTTATGGAAAGTCAAAACGGGGAGATCGCTAAAAAGCATATGATTCCTCCCTACCCCTCACACCGCATCTTTTTCTGCAAGTGCCTCGATTTCTACCCGCGCTCCACCGAGACGGCTCTTGCTTGGCACAGCCGCCGGGGCCGGCCTGAGCGGCAGGAGTTCCGTGACGAGGATCGAGATGAAGATGAGGGCACATCCGGCGATCATCCTCCCGGTAAAGATCTCCCCGAGAACCATCGCCCCCGCTGCGGCCCCGAACACCCCTTCCAGGCTGAGGATCAGTGCCGTGTGGGTGGATGTCGTGTGCCTTTGGGCCACGTTCTGGGTCACCAGGGCAAACACCGTGCCCAGAAAGATGTTGTAGGCCAGTGCCGCCCAGGCCGCCGGGGAAACCTGGACCGGGAACTTTTCGAGGAAGGGGGCCAGGAAGAGGGCCGCGAAACCCACAACCCCGATCTGGATGACGGCAAGCGGCACGGGGTCATGATCCCGCACGGAGCGTTCGACCACCAGCATGTGAAGCGCGAGGAAAAAAGCGCTGAGAAGGCTGAGTCCGTCTCCGAGACCGATGGAGAAATCTCCCTGGAGCGTCAGGAAGGACATCCCCGCAAAACAGAGCAGGGCCGAGAAAAATGCCCCGCCCCCTGGGAAACGCCTCGTCGCGCCCCACAGAAGAAGAGGGACGAGGACGACGTAGGCCGTCGTAATGAAGGCCTGCTTCCCGGCGGTGGTGAAAACCAATCCTGTCGTCGAGGCCAGGAACGACATCGCAAGGATGCACCCCGCCAGCAGGCCCGACTTTGCGGCCGGTAGCGTGAGCGCAGCCATTCGGCGGCGGAAAATCAGGGATAGAAAGAGAAACGACGGAATGAACCGGAACACCAGCAGCCAAAGGGGAGTGAAGCTTTCCAGGGCAGCCTTCACGGCGACGTAACCGACGCCCCAGAACAGGGCCACACCCAAAAGTGCCGTATCCGCAAGAAGCATGGACCTTTTTGGAATCATCGGGCGAACCCCCAGGGAAAAGTCACCCTAGATTAACACAACGGCAGGGGGAGGGGGTACCATTCACTGAGCTGAAAATCCCCTTTTTCCCCGGCCCGGGCAGGAAATGGTCCTGGGGGAAATAGCGGGAGGGAAGCGATTGGGAATGGAAAACCAGCGAAGCCTCTGGGGCCGTGTTTATTCGGCAGACCTGTCCTTTTTGGCCAGGAACCGGGTTGGCCCGCAAAGCGACTTATCGTCCTTCAAACGGGAAAAGCCCGTTCAGCACAGTCATTTCTTGGACGGCAAGATCAAGCCTGATGTCCGCAGCCCCTTGGACTCCAGGCAACAGGGTCCTTGTCATGCCCCGGGTCCCGGCGGCAGATTTGTTACTCGGTCTCCATTTCGGCGATTGCTTCGATTTCCACAAGCGCTCCGCCGTGCAGGTTCCTGCTAGGCACAACCACGCGAGCCGGCTTGTGGGCACCGAAAAACCCGGCATACACCGCATTCACCTCGTCCCAGTACGCCACATCGGGAACATAAACCCTGCACTGGACGACATTCTCCCTGGTGAGCCCCGCCGCCAGCAGGATTCTCTCCACGTTGGCCAGGGCCTGTTTCGCCTGTGCGCCCACTGAGCCCTCCAGCATCATGCCTGTCTCGGGATCAACCGGAAGCTGTCCTGAAATATAGAGCATCCCGTTCGAAATAACTCCCGGGACGTAGTGTCCGGCACCTTTGCGAAAGCCCTGCGGGACAACGATTTTCATCTTCCACCTTCCTCTCCCTTCGATTAGCCTGCCCGGCCTGTTTTTCCAGGATCACTGGGCTTTCTTTTTCAATTCCCGGATCACGTCTTCCGTGATGTCCACCCCGCCGACAAAAACCCGGGTCTTGCTGATCACCACGGTCAGCCCCTTGGCCTTGGCCACCGAGCGGATGGCGAGATCGATGTCCTTGAACAGGGGAGCCATCAGTTTCTGTTCTTCCGTTGCGGCCTCATTTCGCTTCGTCTTGTAGATCTCTTCCTTCTTCTTGTTGTCCTTTTCCTTTTCGATCGCACTCTTGGCTTCGGCCTGTTTCTTCTGCACGATCGCCTGGACCTGCTTGCTGACCTGGGCCATCTTCGGGTGCTGGGAAAGGACTTTCTGCGGCTCGAGCACGCCGATCTTCTCTTCGGCCAGGGCAATTCCCGCAGCCATTGACAGGATAAAGCCGACCAGGACCGGGAAAAGAACCGCCTTCTTCATTGAAACCATCAAAACAAACACCTTCCTTCTGGATATTTCCGTATTGCGGGTTAAAGTCTACCCTCGACAGCCCGCCTAGTCCACGTAAAAATACTCAATCCGTCCGTTCCTTTTACTGCCCCTTGGACCTGGCCAGCTCGAGGATTGCCTTCTCCAGTGCCCGGTTGAATTCCTTTGCCCGGTTGAGCATGAGGAAATGATCGGCTTTTTCCAGAACGATGGCGTCGTACGAAAACATGTGCCGGCGGTTTGCCGCGTAATCGATCGGCCATAGGCTGCCGTTCACCGTTATGACAGGGATCGGCAGGCTTTCGAACACCCTTGCCGCTTCACCGGAGACATACTGCGACAGCATCTCCCTCATCGCGCTTATGGCCACGGCTGGAGGCGCGGAGGACATATCGGCGAGGATCCAGTCCCGAAGGGCGGGATCGGATCCGGGGACCATCATTTCCCCAACGAACCGGCGGCAGGCCGAAACGAAATCCTTCTCGAAAGGGGAGATCATCGCCCCGAACTCCTCCCTTGTCATCGGGTACTCGACGTTCTCGAGCGTATCGACACCCACGAGGCCGATCACCCGCTCCGGCATTAGACGGGCAGCCTCAGCGATCACGGATCCCCCCATCGAGTGCCCCACAAGGATCACGGTCTGACTCCCGACCGTTTCCGTTACGGCCTTTACGTCCTCACCGAAAGAAGCCATCGTGTAGCGCTCACGTCCCATCCCGGAATGACCATGCCCTGCTAGGTCGACCGTGACAACCCGGTGCTTTTTCGAGAAATAAGGAACCTGCTCCCGCCAGTAGCGGGCATCGCAACTCCAGCCGTGGACGAAAACCAGGGTCGGTTCTCCAGTACCATGAACCTCGTAGGAAATGGGGGTTCCATCCCTTGAAAGGACAACTGCTGGCCAATCCGCCTGGGCGCTTGCCGCCCCAATGACCAGGACCGTGAAAACGAACCCGAAAACCAGGGCCTGGAGCCCCCTGCGCTTCAATCCCTTCACCCTTTCATCCCTCCTTTTGGTTGAGAATGGAAGTTGCTGTGCCCCTCATCATACAACGGCTGCAGGATCGAATATCATAGGAAACAGGGAAATCTCCCCAACATCCCTGGGCTCGAGGAGGTAAACAGTGAAAATCACCATGGGCATCATCGTTTTCTTCATCCTTGTCTTCTTTCTTTGGCGGCTGCATTCACGCCGTCACTCTCTCCCCTGCCCCGTATGGCTCAGGTGGATGGTCGAGCTTGACAACCCCTTCACGAAAACCAGTCGCGCCGCGGTTATCATCGGGCAACTGGGCTTACGACCCGGGATGAAGATCCTGGATGCCGGCTGTGGCCCGGGACGGTTGACCATTCCGCTTGCCGAAAACGTCGGCCCGGGCGGACAGGTTGTCGCCATGGATATCCAGCAAGGCATGCTTGAGAGGGTCAAGAAAAAAGCCACAGTCCTCGGCCTCGGAAACATCCGCACTTTGCAGGCTGGAATCGGGGAAGGGAAACTGGGGCAGGACCAATTCGACATTGCCTTGCTGGTTACCGTTCTCGGAGAAATACCCGACCGGGAGGGGGCCCTGGCCGAGCTCTTCTTCGCCCTGAAGCCCGGCGGGGTTCTCTCCGTCACCGAGGTCATCTTCGATCCCCATTTCCAGGGACGACAGACAGTTGAAGGGCTTTGCGAACGGACGGGCTTTATTAAAAAGGCCTTTTTCGGAAACCGGTTCGCCTACACTCTGCACCTGGAAAAACCCTCCAGGTAAAAGGCTACCGCTCAACTTATCCAACCCGGCTTCCCCCGACCGGCCGGGAATCAGTCCTTAGCGAAAAAACTCCTCCGATTTAAATCGATCCTGTTTGAAGTCAGGTGGATCGCGGTTTCCTCCAAGGCAGCAAGAAGACAGATCAAACAGGCCGTGAAGAGAACTCCTGCAGGGTCCCATACCATAAGCAGGAGCGGGCTAAAGTACACCAACACCCCCGTCAGCTTGTTGCCCCAGGGATGCAAGCCCAATACGACAAGCCGGAATTTCCAGGCTGCGATTCCCATGTTCACCAGCCGAATGAGAACGACTCCGAGGATGCATTGCAGGAAAGGGCTTAGTGCATCCCAAGCCTTCAGGACCAGGATCCAAAAATCGCCGCGAACCTGAACACGTCACCAAGCGAATCGAGCCGTGCGCCCATGACGCCCTGTATGCTCGTCCTGCGTGCGACGAGGGCGTCAAGGACTTGCTCAGGCCGCAGGCCAGGTAAAGGGCGGTGAAAACGGGCATGTGGTTCCTGGACAGAACATCAGCAACGACATGAAAATACTGGGCATCCTCATTCCAGGCATCAACTGTCCTGGTTTCCCGGTTCATTGGTAAGTCCGGCCGTTGTGCCTGATCCAGCCGGCGGGGTGGCGGCCCGACGGATCCCGGTGAGTCCAGTGAATCACGCCGCCCTGCGGGTTCCACTCGTATTCTCCGCGGAATTCCACCCGGTCTCCGACCTTGAGCCCCTCGATCCTCGAAGCCTGGTCAATATTGTGGGCGACAAGCAGCGTCTGCCCCGTCGCAAGGATAACAACGAAACGCTGGTGACGGTTTCCGTCGTTGTCATCCGGGAGCAGCTTCCGGACCACACCCGCCCCCTGGACCTGGACCGAACTTTTCCGCTCCGAAAACAGGCGCGATAGGACCTCGTCGCCAGTGGCGGCCGATTCGGTAACGGGGCTCTTCCCCTGAGGGGGAAGCAGGTCGATGCCCCATTTGCCGAAAACCACGGAAGCCAGCAGGGCAAAAAAGACGATCAGCTTTCTTGCAGTCACGGTCTGCCCCTCCTTTCGCGGAAGAACCCGTCACAGTTCTCATACTTGAATTCTACCTTTGGAAATGAGTTAGGCATAACCGGGGGGTAAACGTTCGTGAAGATAGCCCCCGGTCAGTGACCGGGGGCTATCTTCTGTCTTCTTTGCCTTCCTGGTAAGGAGGTCCCCTAGTTTACGGCCGTTCTCTTCAGTTCGGCGATGACATCGTTGGTAATATCAACTCCGCCCATCAGGGCCTGGGCGACGTCGATGACAACCGTCAATCCCTTAGCTTTTGCTACGTTCCGGATCGCCTGGTCCATGTCCTTCAGGATAGGAGCCATGAGTTTCTGCTCCTCGGCAGCCGCTTCGTTCTTTTTCGTCTGGTAGATCTCGGCCTTCTTTTCGTTATCCGTTTCCTTCTCAATCGCGGCCTTGGCTTCTTCCTGCTTCTTCTGGAGCATCGCCTGGATCTGTTTCTTCACCTGCGGCATCTTCGGGTGCTGGGAAAGCACCGTTTGGGGTTCGATGACACCGATCTTATCCCCCGCCAGGGCCGCGCCTGCGGCCATTGCAAGGATAAACGCCGAAAGGACAGACAGGAGAATCATTTTTTTGCAGGAAACCATCGGATCCCCTCCTTCGGTAGCTCTGGGCTACGAGCCCAAATTCTACCCTCGCCCGCTTCGAAAGTCCAGACAGCGCGTTGCCTCACGAAAAATCCAAACGAAGGAGAGACCTTGCCTCACCTAAGAATCCAAACGAAATAAGATCCTCCGTAAGGCGTTTGCCTGAAGGAGGGACGCGAGGGGAGGCTGTCTCTGACCGGCTACAACCGGTCCTATGCTTCGCATCTTCTTTCTCTCTTCAGAAAGACTTCTCCTCCATTCCTCCCCAGCCTGCACTACCTTTTGTCGAGACTTATCTTCATTAATCTTTACATTCGACTTCGTTCTCTTTTTATCTATTTCGTCGACCCTTCCAGACTAGTTGCAACATTCACGTGATCTAACCTTGCCTATCACTGTCCGCCATAACTGCAGCTTATAGCCTTTCATAAGTGAAGCGAATATTCATGCAAAAACTAAGGGAATCCCTGATTGTTAAATCGAGGGATTCCCTTGAAAATAGTCCTATGGTGCCGGAGGGGGGACTCGAACCCCCACAGACCCGAGGCCCGGCGGATTTTGAG
>JAAYVK010000037.1 GCA_012517195.1 Synergistaceae bacterium
CAGCCGGACGGTGATACGCTCGGCTGTGCCAGCGCCCTGCTGGTTTACGGTCAACGGATGGGGAAGGCCGTCCGCTGGGCGGGGCCGGATCCGATACCGGAATCCTATGCCTTTCTTCCGGGCGCCGACCGTTATGAACCCATGCGGGAAATCTCCGTGCCAGGGGATTTTCTGCCGATTTACCTCGACACCTCAAACCCGGAACGGACGCTCCGGGTAGTGGGGATGCCGGAGCGATCTGCCGTGAACATCGATCACCATGGCGACAACGCGCGTTTCGCATCGGTCAATTTCGTCGACCCATCGGCCGGTGCCACGGCGGAACTGGCCTGGGAAATCCTGGCCAGGCTGGGCAAGCCGGTGGAGACGAGCTCCGCGATCGGGCTCTATGCGGGACTTGTCACCGATACGGGGAGGTTCGGCTACTCCTGCACGACGCCCCGTTCCCACCGTATCGCTGCGGAGCTGCTTGAAAAGGGAATCCAGCCGGAGCTTATGGACCGCCTTCTCTATTCCAACTGGACCCCCCAGGCCCTTCGCCTGAGAGGCCGGGCCTTTTCCAGGCTGGACTACGAACCGGAGCGAGGAATTGCCCTGACATGGCTCACCAGGTCCGATTTCGAAGATACCGGGGCCGACCTTTCCGAAACCGAGGGACTCGCCAGCGACCTGCTTCGGATCCGCAATTCCAGGTTCTCTGCCGTTCTGATCGAAAACGAAACCAGTGTCCGGGTCAGCCTGAGATCGAGGGGAAAGATTTCCGCAGCGGAGATCGCCCACAGGCATGGCGGGGGAGGGCACCCCAATGCGGCCGGCATGCGTTTGCCTCTTCCCCTTGAAGCCAGCCTGGCAGCGCTCAAGGCTGAAATCCTGAATGACAATGACTGACGGGATTCTTCTTCTGGACAAGCAGCCCGGAGAAACCAGCACCGGCTGCGTAGAAAAAGTCCGCAAGCTCTTCGGAAAGAAATTGAAAACAGGGCACGGAGGAACGCTGGACAGCCCGGCTTCTGGATTGCTGGCCATTCTCCTGGGCGCCGCAACACGCCTGTGCCCTTTCGTCCAGTGCCTTCCAAAGGTTTATGAGGTTATGGCGCAGCTGGGAGGCATTTCCGACACGGACGACGCATCAGGCCACATCCGGCCGGGGAGGTGTTCAGACCTGCCTGCGGCGGAAACCTTCGAACGCGAGCTGTTGGGCTTTGCCGGACTCCGGCTGCAGATTCCTCCCGATGTTTCGGCCATTCATGTTTCGGGAAAACGCGCCCACCGGCTTGCCCGTTCCGGGGAAACCCCTCGGCTCTCGCCGCGACCCGTCACGATCACTTCCTTTTCCGGTGTCTCGGGACCGGATCCCGGCGGCGTGGTCCGCTTCAGGGTTTCCTGCCACAAGGGGACATACGTGAGAAGCCTGGTAAGGGACCTTGGCAACCGGCTTGGCTGCGGTGCCTATGTCCTTTCTCTGAAAAGGCTTTCGATCGGCGGTTTCCGGCTCGAGGATGCCGCCCCGCTTTCATCCCTTCTCCTCTCCGGAGAGGACGCCGCCCGACAGCGCCTGCTCGCCGTTGACAGGCTTCTGGATCATTTCATCGTGTACCGGGTTCCCCAGGAACTTGAAGGCGACATCCGGAACGGGAAACCCATCCCACGCACCAGCCTCCAGCGGCTTCACTGGGGTTTGATTCCGGAATCCGGACATGTTGTGCTGCGAACCCTGAATCTCGTTTCATTTGCCATGTGGGAGCCCCCCTGCCATTACAGGCCTGATATTGTCCTTTCCCTGGAGGATCGAGGATGATCGCGGCAATCGGAGCTTTCGACGGTTTCCACCTCGGACATGCCCGGCTTTTCGAAAAGGCAAGGGCGAGAGCCCTTCCGCAGGGTGCCGACTGGGGAGTCCTTACGTTCCACCCCCATCCGCAGTCCCTCTTTGCCGGGGCCGTTTTTCGATACCTCTTCACCCAGCAGGAAAGGGAGGCCCTGGCCCGGTATCGCCGGATTCCGAGGCTGGAAACACTGCATTTCACGAGAGCCCTTGCCGATATGAAACCCTCCGAATTCCTCGACTGGATCGGGCAAAGCTATGACATTAGCGGATTGGTTGTCGGTGAGAATTTTCGCTTCGGGAGGGGAAGGTCGGGGGATTGCCAGACTCTCCTGCAGGAAGGGGGCGCCCGCAGATGGACGGTCGATATCCTCCCCCCCCTGCGGGTTGGCAATGAAACCGTCAGCAGCACCCTGATCCGGCAAAAGATCGCTCTGGGGGAAACCCGTTCCGCCGAAACCCTGCTGGGACACCCCTTCTTTGTTTCGGGAACGGTCGTCAAGGGTGACCAGAGGGGCAGAGGTCTCGGTTTCCCAACGGCAAACCTGGCGCTTCCTCCCGAAAAACTCCTCCCGCAAAGAGGGGTCTATGCCGCCGGCGCACTTCTAGGAAAACAGTGGTGCCCTGCGGCCCTGAACATCGGGTTCAATCCGACTTTTGCCGGCATCCGGGCTTTGCGTGTCGAAGCTCACCTGATCGGTTTCGAAGGGGATCTTTACGGGTCTCATCTGACGGTTCTTTTCCTGGAGCGCCTTCGGGGAGAACTCCAGTTCCCCGGCGTCCAGGAACTGGTCCGCAGGATGCACGAGGACATTTCAGAAGCGGTTGCTTCCTGGCGCCATTACGCCTGCGGGCATGAGGCTGAACTGCAATGGCTCGCGGATTGCCTTTCGGCGCAAAGGCGGGATTGAAGCACCCAGCCACCCGTGGTAAGATATCCGTCGTTCCGGTGGGCCCGTAGCTCAGGTGGATAGAGCGACGGCCTCCTAAGCCGTAGGTCGCCAGTTCGAGTCTGGCCGGGCCCGCCATTGCCCTGAAAAGGGCTTTTTTGTTTTTCCCCTGCTGTGAGGCGAAAGGGAGTAGGCGTGCTGAAGCGTTCGTTATTCGTTCTTTTTTTCCTCTTCCTTCTTTCACTGGGAACCGCCCTTTACGGGTGGCCTGCGACGGTGTTGGAAATTCGGCTCGGTAACGGGAACATCCTCTTTCGTGAACCTGTTCCGGAAGGCTGGGCCTTTACCAGCCGAATCGTCCATTCTCTGGAGCGGACTCCCGTGGAAGACGAATACCGGTTGGTAGGCGGGCGGATCTGGCAGTGGCAGGAACGGTTTCGCTCCAACAACGCAGGACTTCCTACGGTCGTTCCCTCCAACGGGCGATTCCTTTCCTCTTCTGAATGGTTTATCCTCCAGGGGGGTAGAAACCGCTGGCAATGCCTTGATTACCGTGTCGGCACTTCCTCCCTCGGCAGGAATGTCCTGACCCTGGAGGGATACGGCGCGGTTGCCCTTTTCGAGAGGCTAGAGGGGGAAAGGATTCAGATCAAGCCTGGCTATACAGCGCTGGGGAAAATCACTCCGGTTTTAAACCTGCTCGATTTCCGTTAGACTGTTCCTGAACCAACGAACTCTTTTCTGGAAGTGGGGGATCATCTTGATTGAAAAAGAAGGGAAGGAAATGCTCCCCGCCGGGGGTACCGAAAAAATCGACCTCGACGAAATCATGCGGAAGTACGACGTGGAGGCCCGCTACAGGACGCTTGGAGGCAAACAGGCGCTCCTGGTGACGGTCATCGCGATCGCCATGTCCCTTTTCCATCTCTACACGTCCGGGATGGGGCTTTTGCTGGCCATCAAGCAGGGTGCCGTTCACCTGGCGTTTGCCCTGGCCCTTATCTTCCTGCTCTATCCGGCGACGAACAAGGGCAGGAAAGACAGGATCCCCTGGTACGACATGGCATTGGCAGCCGTCGCGGCCTTCTCCTCGCTTTACCTCGTCCTTTTCTTCGATCAGCTGATCACCAGGGCCGGACTGCCGACTACCCTGGATCTGGCCATGGGTTTCGTCTTGATCGCCCTGCTCCTTGAGGCCACACGCCGGGTTTCGAACCCCATCCTGCCCGGAATCGCCATCTTCAGCCTCCTTTACTGCTATTTCGGCAGGTACATGCCCGACATGTTTGCCCACAGGGGGTTTGACATCCCCAGGATCATCAACCACATGTATCTCGGAACCGAGGGGGTTTTCGGAGTCCCGCTGGGAGTGTCTTCCACGTTCGTTTTCATGTTCATCCTCTTCGGGACCTTCCTGGAACAGACCGGGATGGGCAAGTTCATCATCGACCTCGCCATGGCCATCGCGGGCTGGTCCACGGGCGGACCGGCCAAGGTTGCCGTGGTCAGTTCGGGCCTGATGGGAACCATTTCCGGTTCCTCCGTGGCCAATGTCTGCACGACCGGCATGTTCACCATCCCCCTCATGAAGAGCGTCGGGTACCGGCCCTATTTCGCCGGCGCCGTCGAAGCGGTCGCTTCCACGGGGGGACAGATCATGCCCCCGGTCATGGGCGCCGCGGCCTTCATCATGGCGGAGTTTCTGGGCATCCCCTACATCAAGGTCGCCCTGGCAGCCGTTATCCCGGCGCTCCTGTACTACCTCGCCGTCATCGTCCAGGTGCACCTGGAGGCCTCCCGTCTCGGACTCAAGGGGCTGCCCCGGGAGCAGCTGCCGCACATCTGGAGCCTGCTCAAGACGAAGGGCCAGCTCCTCATCCCCCTGATCGGGATTATCTACTTCCTCCTGGCAGGATATACGCCCATCAAGGCCGCGTTCTACGGGATTTTGCTCAATATCGCCTGTTCCTACCTGAACAGGGAAACAGCCCTGACCCTGCCGAAGTACAAGAGCGCCCTCGAAAACGGGGCCAGGACCGCCCTGGGGGTTGCTGCGGCCTGCGCCACGGTCGGCATGGTCGTGGGCATGGCGACCCTGACGGGACTGGGGCTGCGGATCGCCGGGGCTATCGTCGAAATCGCCCACGGCAGCCTCATCATCACCCTGATCATGACGATGATCACCAGCATCCTCCTGGGTGCGGGACTCCCGACCACGGCAAACTTCATCGTCACGAGCACCATGGCCGCACCCGCTCTCTTCGCTCTCGGCGTTCCTCCCATTGCGGCCTACATGTTCGTCCTGTACTTTGGGATCGCCGCCGACCTCAGTCCCCCTGTCGCGCTGGCAGCCTATGCAGGAGCCGGCATCGCCGGGGACGACCCGATGAAAACGGGGTTCACGGCCATGAAACTGGCGCTGGCGGGTTTTCTCGTCCCCTACATCTATGTCTACAACCCCATGCTGGTTCTCGTGAACCCGGAACCGCTGGACCTGACGATCAGCGTGGTCACAGCCATCATCGGGGTCTTCCTTCTTGGAATCGGAACGATCGGCTTCTACAAGGCTCCCGTCAACGGACTGTTCCGCATCCTTGCAATCGTTGGAGCGCTGGGACTGATGACGCCAGGCATCAAGTCCGACCTTGCGGGTCTTGCCATTCTGGTCGGCCTGCACCTTTTCCAGATGATAAAGGCAAAGAAGCTCAAGGCCTCTGCGGAATCTGCCGGACACCCGGACACGAACGCCTAGCCGCGGAGCAGGAAATTAAAACAGGGACTTGCCGCCCCAGGTTTCAGCCCGGGGCGGCAGAAACCTTTCCAGGAGGTTCATCCATGCCGGAGGATTACAAGAACACACTCAACCTGCCTCAGACAGAATTCCCGATGAGAGCCAACCTTGCCAAGAGGGAACCAGGCTTCCTGAAGATGTGGGCGGATATCAACCTGTACGGGCAACTCATGGACCGGTCGGATGACAAACCCCTGTTCATCCTTCACGACGGCCCGCCGTACGCCAACGCGAACATTCACATCGGGACCGCCTTCAACAAGATCCTGAAGGATTTCATCCCGAAATACAAGTGGATGCAGGGATATCGAGCCCCCTACATCCCGGGCTGGGATACACACGGCCTGCCGATCGAGCTGCGGGTCCTCAAGGAGGAAGGGGCAACCAAGGAATCCATGGATCCCGTCGTGCTGAGATCGAAATGCACCGATTATGCCAGCCGCTTCATTGATATCCAGCGGGAGGAGTTCAAGCGCCTGGGGGTACTCGGCGATTGGGACCACCCTTATGTGACCTTCACGCCGGAATACGAGGCGGCCCAGCTCGGCGCATTTGCCGACATGGTGGAGAAGGGGTTCGTTTACAAGGGGTTCAAGACCGTCTACTGGTGCACGGACTGCCAGACTGCCCTGGCTGCCGCCGAAATTGAATACGAGGATGAACCCTCGCCCTCCATTTATGTTGCTTACCCCCTTCCCGGGGCTGGCGAACGATTCCCCGCCCTATCGGGAAGAGAGGTTTCCGTCATCATCTGGACAACCACTCCCTGGACACTTCCGGCCAGCATGGCCGTAGCCCTGCAGCCTGACTACGAATACGTGTTTGCCCCTGCCGGAGGCAGGGTTTACCTCCTGGCCGCCGAGCTTTTGAGCTCTGTTGAAAAGGAAACCGGGCTGGCCTTCTCCGAACCGATCGAACGCTGCAGGGGTCGCGACCTGGAAGGGCTCGTCGCAATCCATCCGTTTTACGATGAAAGAAAAATCCCGCTGGTCCTCGCCGACTACGTCACCCTCGACTCCGGCAGCGGCTGCGTGCACACAGCCCCCGGACACGGCGTCGAAGACTTCGAAACCGGTATCCGCTACGGACTCGAGATTTACAATCCCGTGGACCCTACCGGCCGGTTCCTCCCCGAAACACCGCTGGTGGGAGGGTTATCCCTGGAGGAGGGAAGCGAACGGGTTTTCAGGGTACTCCTGGAAAACGGGCGGCTTCTGGGCAAAGGGAAAATATTGCATTCCTATCCCCATTGCTGGAGGTGCAAGCAGCCCATCATCTTCCGGGCGACAGAGCAGTGGTTCATCGCGGTCTCGGAATTCCGAAAGGAAGCTCTCGAAGCCATCGACCGGGTGGAATGGATTCCGGACTGGGGCAAGGAACGGATTTCGAACATGGTCAGGGATCGTTCCGACTGGTGCATCAGCCGCCAGAGGGTCTGGGGTGTGCCCATTCCTGCTTTTTACTGCGAAGACTGCGGTGAGCTGATCCTGACACCGGAGAGAATCCGCCTTGTCCAGGAAAAGGTCCGTCAGAACGGAAGCAACATCTGGTGGAAAGCCGATCCGGCAGAACTGCTGGGGGATCGGGCACGCTGCGACAAGTGCGGCTCGACCAGGCTGCGGAAAGAAACCGACATCATGGATGTCTGGTTCGATTCGGGTTCAAGCCATATTGCCGTCCTGGAAACGCGTCCCGAACTCCGCTGGCCCGCGGACCTCTACCTTGAGGGGAGTGACCAGCATCGCGGCTGGTTCCAGACTTCCCTTCTGAACGCAGTCGCCACGCGCGGCAGTGCCCCCTTCCGGTCCGTGCTGACCCACGGCTTCATCGTCGACGGGGAGGGGCGGAAAATGTCGAAATCCCTAGGCAATGCCGTCAGCCCCCAGGAAGTGATCGAGAAATACGGCGCCGACATTCTCAGGCTTTGGGTGGCATCCACCGATTACCGCAACGATATCCGGATCTCCCAGACCATCATCGACAACCTGGTAGAAATGTACCGGCGCATCCGGAACACTTACCGGTACCTTCTCAGCAACGTGTTCGACTTCAACCCGAACAGCGACTCCGTTTCTCCCGCGGAAATGGACGAGATGGACCGCTGGATTCTCTCAAGGCTACAGGCTGTCATTGACCGTGTGACCCAGGGCTTTGAAACCTACGAGTTCCATATCCCGACTTTTGTCGTCTATCAATTCTGCGTCAATGAGCTATCCGCTTTCTACCTCGACGTCAGCAAGGATCGCCTCTACGCTTCGGCAGCCGGGGAACGGACCCGGCGAAGCTGCCAGACCGTTCTCTGGAAACTGCTCCATGTCCTTACCCGCGCCCTCGCCCCGGTCCTGAGCTTCACGGCGGAGGAAACATGGCAGGCCATGCGGGCCATCGACGGGAAACTTCCCGAAAGTGTTTTCCTCGCCGAATGGCCGAAGGCCGAGTCAACGTTGAGCAACCGGGAACTGGATGAGAAGTGGGAAGGGATCCTCTCGCTCCGGGGTGTCTTCAGCCGGGCCCTGGAAGCCGCCAGGGGCAAGGGACTGATCGGGAAAAGCCTCGAAGCCGAAATCACGGTGCTTCATGCTCCGGAAAAAGCCCGTGAAGATCTTCTCTCCGCCACGGAAGAGGAATGGGAAACGATTTGCATTGTATCCGCCTTCGGAAGGGATGGGAAATCTGCGGAAGGCTTCGATCACGTTTTCGAGGACGAGGAAACCGGTTTCCGCGTCGGCATCCGGAAGGCCCGGGGAGCCGCTTGTCCAAGATGCTGGAAGATCTCGCCGGCCGTGAACGAAACAGGCCTTTGCCCGCGCTGTTCGAAGGTGGTTGCAGGTTGAAGGGTCAGGAATGGGGGAGCTCTCTGGTTCAGGGGCTCCCTTCCCTTTCCCCTGAAAAGACGGGCGAAAGGGACCTGGGGCTGGATGAATGCGACCCCGGGCTCGAGGCGGGAGAAAGCCGGGAAACTTTCCAGGTGCTGCCCGAAGAAACGGGAACCCGCCTGGATGTGCTGATCAGCCGGCGGCTAGGGTTGACTCGAAGCTATGCCAACAGGCTGGTCCGAAAAGGCAGAATCCGTCTTTCTTCGGGACAGACTCCGAAACCGGCGCTGAAGCTGAATGAAGGGATCCGGGTTGAGGTATTCATCCAGGAGATCGAGAACCTGGATCTCGTTCCCGAACCCGTGGAGTTTGGAGTCATTTACGAGGACGAGGATATCCTCGTGGTTGACAAACCCGCCGGACTGGTCGTTCATCCGGCTCCCGGGCACTGGACCGGGACTCTTGTCCATGGACTTCTCCACAGGGATCCTCGAATCGGCCTGATTAACCGGGTTCTCAGGCCGGGGATAGTCCACCGCCTTGATTCCACCACGTCCGGACTCATGGTCGTCGCGCGGACCAGCGAAGCTCTGGACAAGCTGATCCTTTCCTTCAAATCGCGGGCCGTGGAGAAGACTTACCTGGCGCTTTCCTGGGGATCCCTTAAAGAACGTGAAGGCAGGATTGAAGCGCCGATCGCACGGGATCCATTCAATCGCCTACGCATGGCGGTCGTTCCGGGAGGAAAGGCTTCCCTGACGGACTACCGTGTCCTCGTCCGCTACCGGGAAGGGTTCTCCCTGCTCAAGTGCGATCTTCTGACGGGCCGGACGCACCAGATCCGGGTTCATCTTCGCCACATCGGCCATCCGCTGGTAGGGGATGGCCTCTACGCCCCGAAAAAACCGTCTCCTTTCTCAACCGACAGGGTTTTTCTGCATTCGTGGCGGCTCACGATCCCCCATCCCCGGGACGGACGAAGGCTTGCTTTTCGGGCGCCCCTTCCTTCAGATCTCACCGAGTTTCTCACGAAACTTCACCCGGAAGACCTGCCGTGACGGTTAAAACTGTTGATCGGGAGACAGTCACTTCTCCCGGGCTGTCCCCTTGAGCTGACCTTACGTGCCTCTTCTCCGTCATTTCCACGACCGTCGCGGAACTTGTGCGGGCCTTGCTGAAAAAGGCCGCGATCGAGGCCGCTGCTTCGATGACCGCCTGCGGCACCTGCCTCCTGCCCGTTTTCAGGATCACGTGAGCGCCTGGAACCCCCTTTGCATGGAACCAGAGGTCTTCAGGCGAGGCGATCCTGAAGGTGACTTCCCGGTTCCCTTTTGCACTGGTGCCCACGAAAACGGGAAAACCTCCGATCTCGAAACGCCTTACACCGGCAACCTTCCCCGCCTTCCTGCCTTCCGCAGAAAACGGTTTTCCGGCCCGGTTCTTCTTCAAGCCGATTGAAAGGGCTTCCGAGAGGATTTCATCCTGTTCGAAGTTCCGGATTTCTTGCTCGAGCCTGCGGATTTCCAGTTCGACCTGCTCTTTCATTGCCTTTCCCCTGTGGTAGTGTCGAAAGCATGCCCGTGCGTTCTCGATTCGTGAAAGGTGAGGGTTCACTGGAATCCGGATCGTTTCCTCGCCGCTCTCTCCCCAGAAGCGAACCTCCGCCTCCTTGGCTCCGTCCGGGATCTCCCCGCGCCAGGAGAGAAGAGCTTCTCCCCTCCGTTTCCAGAGTTCGGCCTGCTTGCACTCCTCCAACTGGATTTTCAGCCCTTCAAGACGGTTTTTAAGCTGCCGGGCCTTCCTTCCGCCAGGGTTTTCGGCCTTTCGTTCTTCCGGCCGAAAGGAGCGTTCCCCCAGGGTCTCCGCAATCCACGCACCGGCCGCAACAAGAGGAGTGCCTTCAAGCTTCTCCGCTCCCGGAATTCCCACGGGAAACACCAGGAAATCCCCCCCCGAACGCTGAGGCAGAAAAATCCCTGCCGTGGGCGGTGCATCAGCCGAATACAAACTTTTCAAAAGCTCCCCGGGGGCATCCAACTTTTCCCAGTTCGATTGCAGGATCCCGATCAGTCCCTTTCCGATCCCTCTCAACATGGGAAGCCCCGCCGGGTTCATCTCTTCGGGCCATTCGCGCGGTTCAAGCCCTACCACCAAGGGAGGGGGAAGATAGGGAAATCCCGGCCGATTCCGGCTGACTTTGTCTCCGGAAAGTTTCTGGGTCCGTGCGGTTTCCAGGACATTCAGGTTTTCATCCGTCAAAACCAGGTTGGAGAACCTCATCGATGCTTCTAATATCAGGTCCCGCTCCCGGAAAATGCCGAGCCCGACCGGCCTGTTGAACCTCATCAAAAGGACGCGGTCCGCGTTCAGCTGCTGTGCCCCCACAAGGTGGGAACCCGACAAATGACTTTTCAGCGCAAGGAGGATGGGAGGCTGACGGCATCCGGCGAGGCGAAGGCGATCGATCGTTTCCCGATCGACTCGACCGCAGCCGCAGCTTTCCGGATGCCATGAACAGATCAGCCAACCGATCGGGTGAAGTTCCATCGCGATCCAGGAATCCGCCCCCTCGATCCGGCGCACTCTTGCTCCAGCCCATAATTGATCCAGTTCCACCGACCATGCCCTGACCGTTTCGGGGCCAATCCGCAAGCTTGTCACCTTCCCTTCCGCCATATCATATCAGGGGAACCCCCGCTGCCCTTGACAAGAACCCCCGCCCTCTCTAAAATGGTCGACGTCGCATTGAGCGGGGCTGTGGCGCAGTGGGAGCGCGATTCCTTCGCACGGAATAGGCCAGGGGTTCGAATCCCCTCAGCTCCACCAGGACATTGATTCTGACCCTGTAATCATAGAGAATGTCGGGGCGTAGCGCAGCCTGGTCAGCGCACCTGCTTTGGGAGCAGGGTGTCGAAGGTTCAAATCCTTTCGCCCCGACCACCCTGAAGCTAAGCGGAAACTGCGGGAATAGCTCAGCTGGCTAGAGCGATGGCCTTCCAAGCCGTAGGTCGCGGGTTCGAATCCCGTTTCCCGCTCCAAAGAAATATAGGCGCCTGTAGCTCAACCGGATAGAGCAACGGACTTCTAATCCGTAGGTTGGAGGTTCAAGTCCTCTCAGGCGCGCCACTTGGGAACAATGAGGGATTGGAGCCGGTGAGCGTAGCTCAATTGGTCAGAGCACTGGACTGTGGCTCCAGTGGTTGGGGGTTCAAGTCCCCTCGCTCACCCCAAATTGAAGGCGGGACATGCGCCCGTAGCTCAGTGGACAGAGCGGCGGACTTCGGATCCGTTGGTCGCGGGTTCAAATCCTGCCGGGCGCGCCAGCCAATACAACAATCGAATATCGA
>JAAYVK010000038.1 GCA_012517195.1 Synergistaceae bacterium
CAAGATTTGCCTTGCGGATGGCTTCGAAGGGGAAAACAATCGTTTGCCCTTCGTTGGTGAGAAGGGAGATCGAATCCCCCTCCACGGACTGTATTCTCCCCTTGAAGTTCTTCTGTCCGTTCAGGCTTTCCCTGAGCTGGACCCTTGCCATCTTTCCCTGGAAGCGCCGGTATTCCTCGATTCTTTTCAGCGGCCGTTCCAGCCCGGGCGAGCTCACCTCCAGGTAATACCTGCTTCTGAAGAACGGTTCAATTTCGTCCTGCATCCCGTTCAGGATTCTGGAAACCTTTTCGCAGTCCTCCACGCCGATTCCGCCCAGGGAATCGATAACGACGCGAAGGATCGATCTTCCCCCTTCATGGGTGAGCGTGACATCGAGGCAGTCGTACCCTGCCTTGCCGATGGCCTCCTCCAGGGCTCTGGAGAGCTTCAGCCGCCTTTCCCTGTTCGGGTTCACGGTGTCCCCTCCATTCTTAAAAAACGAAGAGTGGGCGGGGCCCACTCTTCGACGCGTCCTGCACGGAATGATTCGCGAAAAGAAGTATAACACCCTTCCCTTCTGGGTTCAAGGGAGGAGCGGCTTCCCGTACCGGGACCCGGAGGATTTTACTCCGCCCAGTAGTTGGGGGCCTCCTTCGTGATGACGACATCGTGCGGGTGACTTTCCTTGACGGAAGCCGCAGTCACTTTCACGAAACGGGCCTTGTGGTGCAGTTCTTCGAGCGTTGCGGCACCCACGTATCCCATTCCCGAGCGCAACCCTCCGACCAGCTGGAAGATCACCGCGCCGGCAGTCCCCTTGTAGGGGACGAGCCCCTCAATCCCTTCGGGAACAAGCTTTTCTTCCGTGACCCCTTCCTGGAAATACCGGTCCTTGCTGCAGCCTTCCTTCATTGCTCCCAGCGAGCCCATTCCCCGGTAGCTTTTATAGGAGCGCCCGCGGTAAATGACTTCTTCGCCGGGGCTTTCCTCCGTTCCCGCGAAAAGGGAGCCGATCATGACGCAGTCTGCGCCCGCAGCCAGGGCCTTGACGACATCTCCCGAGTAGCGGATCCCCCCGTCTGCGATCACCTTCTTGCCGAAACGGTGCGCGACCGGAGCCACTTCCATAATGGCGGCGACCTGGGGAACCCCGATGCCGGCGATCACCCGGGTTGTGCAGATCGATCCGGGACCGACGCCCACCTTGACGGCGTCCGCTCCCGCTTCAATGAGGGCCTCCGCCGCTTTTGCGGTGGCGATGTTCCCAGCGACAACCGGAAGATCCGGATAGTTTTTGCGGATTTGCCGGACGGTCTCAATCACGGACCTGGAATGCCCGTGAGCCGTATCGACAACGATGAGGTCCGCTCCGCCTTTCACGAGGGTTTCGACTCTCTCGGGGACGTCCCTGCCCACTCCGACGGCGGCACCCACACGGAGTCGACCGTGCACGTCCTTGCAGGCGTTGGGGAAATCCTTGACCTTCTGGATGTCCTTGATGGTGATCAGGCCTTTCAGGATCCCGTTCGCATCCACGATCGGCAGTTTTTCAACCTTGTGCTTCATGAGGATGGCCTTGGCATCCTCGAGCGTGGTCCCAACCGGGGCGGTGATCAGGTTCTCTCTTGTCATGATATTCAGGACAGGCTGGGTGTAATCCGTGACGAACCGCAGGTCCCGGTTTGTGATGATCCCCACGAGCTGCATCTTTTCATTGACGATCGGAACCCCGGAAATGTGGTAGTGCTCCATGAGAGAGACCGCTTCCTGCACGGCAGCGGTGGGGGGAAGGAAAAAGGGATCCACGATGACACCCGACTCCGACCTCTTGACCTTGTCGATCTCACGGACCTGGGCTTCGGGGGTCATGTTCCGGTGGATGATCCCGATTCCTCCTTCCCGTGCGACGGCGATCGCCAGCCTTCCCTCGGTGACGGTGTCCATGGCAGCGCTGCATAGAGGAATGTTCAGCGGGATCTGCGGTGTGATCCAGCTGCGGACATCGACCATCGC
>JAAYVK010000002.1 GCA_012517195.1 Synergistaceae bacterium
GAGGCGCTTACTGTCTCTTCAGCATTACGGACCGCCTTCTGGGGCATCCGTTTCGCCCTTCTCTGGGGGGGGCGGGAGATGCTCATGCGAATCCGGACCTGGCTTCGACTCTGCCCGTCTGCGTTCGAAGACCGTGGCAATTCTCCGAAACAATGGTTCTCCCTCGGGGGTACGTTCGAAACCGCGGTGCTTGAGGAGCTTGAAGGCCTTGGGTTCACCGGGCACTCGCTCCGCCGCCTGGACCTGGAAGAAGCCAACCCTGCCGTCATTCGAGGACCCGAGGGAGTCCTGCTCCAGGTCTGGCTTGAATCCTCCGACCCGAGGTCCGGTCTTTCGGAACTCTCTATTCGAAGCTGGATCTCCATCCCCACGGCGGTCTGGGAGGACCTTAGGAGCCGGAGAAATCTTTCCCTGAGGGAAATCGGTCTTGCCTGCTGGGGATTCCTGGATGCGGTCGAAGGAGAACGGGTCCTCTCCACGTGGAACCGCCCCGCCCACCAGAAGCAGTCCTGAACGCAAAACGCAGAAAAGAGGCGGAGGGGACCCAACCCCTCCGCCTTTTTTTAACGGGCCGCCCAGGACAGGTGGAACCGTTTTTTCCCCAGCCGGATGAACAGGGCGCCTCCTGCACAGCAGTCTTCTTCTGAAACTGGAGCCAGGGGGTCGCGAACTTTCTTCCCGTTGAGGAGAACGCCTCCCCCCTGGATGAGTCGTCTCGCCTCGCCCTTGCTCGCGCAGGCGCCGCTCTCGACAAGGAGGTCCGCCAGCGGCAGTGGCAGCGGTCTTTCCACTCTCCCGGAAGGGACCTCCTTCGAAAGGATGGCGATCATCTCCTCATCAAGTTCGGCGGGCTCGAAATTTTCCCCGAACAGGATCTCGCTGGCTCTCCGGGCGCCAAGGGCCGCATGTTCCCCGTGGACATTCCGGGTGACTTCGTATGCAAGGACTTTCTGGGCTTCCCGTCGCTCCGGATGTTCGAGATGGGACCGGACCAGGGAATCGATTTCCTCGTTCGGAAGAAAGGTGAAAAGTTTCAAAAGCCGTGCCACCATGGAATCCTCGGCGTTGATCCAGAACTGGTAGAACCGGTAGGGTGAGGTGAGCTCCGGTGAAAGCCAGACAGCTCCTTCTTCCGTTTTCCCGAACTTGGTCCCTGAAGAGGTCAGAAGCAGCGGGTAGGTCAGGCAGAAGGCCTGCTTTCCCGTCTTCTTCCGGATCAGTTCAACTCCCGCCAGGATGTTCCCCTGCTGGTCGTTTCCGCCCATCTGGAGGAGGCAGTCGTGGTGTTCGCAAAGGTAGTAGAAATCGTAGGCCTGGAGGAGCATGTAGGTGAACTCGGTAAAGGAAATGGACTTGTCGGGGTCCTCCAGGCGCGACTTCACGTATTCCCTGGCGATCATGGTGTTGACCGAGAAATGCTTCCCCGTGTCCCGCAGAAAATCCAGCAGCTTGAGTTCTCCCAGCCAGTCGTAGTTGCTGATCATCAAGGCAGAGTTCTCTCCTGCCTGAAAGTCGAGGAAATGCGCCAGCTGGTCCTTGATCGCAAGCTTGTTCCTTTCGACCTGCTCCAGGGTCAGGAGATTCCTTTCCTTGCTCTTTCCCGATGGGTCCCCGATCAGGCCGGTGCCGACCCCCAGGATGGCGATGGGACGGTGGCCGAGTCGCTGCAGCCAGGCCAATCCCATGATCGGGATCAGGTGCCCGACATGAAGGCTTGAGGCCGTTGGGTCAAAACCGACATAGGCCGTGACCATGCCCTGATCGAATAGGTCTTTGAGCCCTTCCGGCGACGAACAGTACTCGACGATACCCCGTTCCATGAGGACGGAAAACGCATTCTTTCTCATTGATCGGCAATCCTCCCGGCAGTTGACTTGAACCCCATTCTAAGGCCGCCTTTTCGACGCTTCAACCCCGGTCCACCGGACATGCCCCGAATCCGCCCGGGGCATCACGGCCGCAAGCCTTCCGAGCCTTTCTGCCAGCTGCACCAGGCGTTCAAGGTTTTCTGCCTTTTCCCCCAATCCCATCAGCCTGTATACGGGGCTTCCCGGAGCGAGGGTTTGCAGCTCCCCGGTAAGCGCAGGCCCATCCACCCAGGCCCAGAAGACCGAAGGTTCTTCGAATTCGGGGGAAAGCTCCACGATCGATCGCGGAGATTGAAGCGACTGCGGGTCGAGGTATCCCAGCACCGCTGTCTCCCTGTTGGCCGCTGCCATGACGGTGAACGGCAGAGGGACCGCTCCGCCGACCTCGAACCCCATGACCTCCCGCCCCAGCAGCCCGGAAATGCCCCACCTCTCTCCGAGCAGGGACCGGACGAAATCAAGCCCCTCTTCTTTTCTCCCCGGGAACTCGACAAGGAAGCCGGGGGTCGCAAATCCCATTGCCCGTGCGGCGCCACCAACCGAAAAGACGACCGGCCCCTCGAGGAAACGGCGGACCTCTTCCTCCGAAAGGCCTGTCCAGGCCCTCAAAAACCGTTCTCTCCCGCCGGGATCGGCAACATCTTCCGATTGGGCTTTTTCCGTTCGAAAAGGATCAAAGCCCGCGCACCCAACCGCCAGCGCCAGCGGTTGCGGGAAAGTGAGCTTCATGTCCCAGCGGACGGGAACCGACAGACCGCCTTTCCCCCAGGGAAACATCCGCTCGGCACCCTCCCAGGCCCAGGCTCCTTCGCCTCCGAAAGGAGGAACCCCCCGCCAGGCCGCCTCCATCGTGAAGGGCTTGACCGAGGGGACTTCCTCTCCTCTTTCCGCCTTGATTCCGAAGAAAGGCAGCAGTCCCGGCCGCCCCGCATCGGTCATCCGCAGATGCCCCGTCCACCCGGGCTGAACCCGCCAGGCCGCACTCAGCGATTCAAGGCGCCTGTTTTTCGCAGACTGCATCCGGTCCAGTTCTTCCGGGCTGTCCGCCAGGAGCAGGAAGGATCCCTCCACCCTGAGATAAAGCTCGCCGCCCTGCGTGTGAACAAGCTTCCAGGTGGCGTTCCCTTTTTCTTGCCCCTCCCCGGCTTGGCTTCCCTCGAAAAGATCCGCCCAAGCCGCCGGTAGCCTCCCGTTGAGGAAGAACTGGACCGTTTCCCGCCCGGGAGCAAGAACTCCCCAGTGGCGCTGTCCGTTTTCTCCGAATGCCAGGAGAAACGCTGAGGGTGCCTGGGCTCCCATTTCCATGAGGTTTTGCCATGCCACTTCATCCGGGAGGGAGCGGACGAGGCCGAAGGGGCCTTCGGATCCCCCCGAGCCGACGGGATCTGCGATTGTTTCCACAAGAACGTAGGGGACCCCGGCAGGAGGCTTGGGAAGGCAGGAAGCCATCCTGGGGCCGCGGCCTCTGCCCAGAAGTGCGGCTCCGGTCCCCACCAGCAGGACCGTCAGAAAGATCGCTCCCCAGTAAATAAAGGTCTTTTTTCTCATCTTGCCACCTCCAGGCGGGCCCGGCTTCCTTCAAAATGCCGGGACGTCATCCGGACCTGCGCGCCCGGTCCCTTGCGGTCTCCAGAAGCGTCCGGGTTGAAATCAGCAGGGGCAGGACTTCCGCCGGGTCTTCCATCTCCGGCGCTTTTTCCTTCAGGGCCGAAAGGATCGAGGAGATCTCGCCCAGGACTTTCACGGCTTCCAGGCAAGGAGCTTCCGGTGCTTTGCAGGGGATTGCCAGCGTTTCCGCGCGGACTCCCGGGGCGGACGGACGGATCTCGATCTCCTGCCCGACCGTAGGGACTTCCGCCCGAAGCCCCTGTGCCTTGAGCGCTTCGGCGAGGGATTCAGCAGAGGCCGGTTCCCCATGGGTGACCACGAACAAGGGCCCATCGCGGAAGTTCGACGCCCAGGCCAGCAAGTCGTCCCGATCTGCGTGAGCCGAGAAGCCGTTGATGGTGTGAAGCGATGCCTTCACCTCGACTTCCTCGCCTGCAACCCGAACCGTTTTTTCTCCTTCGACGAGGCGTCTCCCGAGGGTCCCCTGCGCCTGGTAGCCGACGAAAACGACGTGGGTGTTCCTTTTCCACAAATTGTGTTTCAGGTGATGCACAATCCTGCCGCCGTTGCACATGCCGCTTCCGGCCAGCACGATGGCGCTTTCCACCGAATTGATGGACTGACTGTCCTCCACGCTCTCCACGTACCGGAGACCCTCAGGCGAAAAGGGGTCCTGGTCCTTCCGGAGCTGTTCCTGGATCTCCGCCGACATCAGGGACAGGTGATCCTTGTAGATTTCCGTTGCCTTGACGCCCATCGGGGAATCGAAGTAAATCGGAATGCCGTCGCGGAAAAGACCTTCCTGCTGCATCAGGGCCAGCTCGTAAAGGATCCTCTGGGCCCGGTCAACGGCAAACGTCGGGATCAGGACCTTCGAGTGCTCCTTCAGCGCCGCGTTCATGACTCCCCTGAACTCCGCCCGGGTTTCCTGGTTGGATTTGTGAAGACGGTTGCCGTAGGTTGACTCGATGACCACCACGTCGGCATCCTCGATAAAGGCGGGGTTCCTTTCCATGACGGTCTGCTGCGGTCCCAGGTCCCCGGAAAAGACCACCTTCGCCTCGCGGTCCTCCTCCCTGATCCAGACCTCCAGGATCGCACTTCCCAGGATGTGTCCCGCATCGCGGAACCGGACCCTGAAGCCGGGCGCCGGTTCAAAAATGTCGTCATAGCTCACCGCCGACAGGAGGGTCAACGCCTCCTCGGCATCTTCCTGGGAATAGAGCGGCTCCACCTTCTCGAGCCCTTTCCGCAGGTTCTTTTTGGTCTTCCACTCGGATTCTTCTTTCATGAGCTTTGCGGAATCCTTCCAGAGGACCTCGCAAAGTTCCGTTGTGGGCAGGGTGGCAAGAACTTTCCCCTTGTACCCCTGCTTGGCGAGAAGCGGAATCCGTCCCGAGTGATCCATGTGGGCATGAGTCAGAAGAACCGCGTCGATCCCCGAGGGGACAAAGGGGAACGGATCCCGGTTCCTGCGCTCCTCATCGCGTCCCTGGAAAAGCCCGCAGTCCACGAGGATCCTTCTCCCTCCTGCCTCCAGCAGGTAATTCGAACCCGTAACTTCCTCAGCAGCTCCCAGTATTTTCAGTCTCATCGGTCCCCGAAGGGTCACTCCTTTCCTGGTTCCGTTATTTCCACCTCAGGAGACGGGCACCCGGGCGGTTACCCGGGTCCCCTCTCCCAGCCTGGATTCGACAACCAGATCTCCGCCCACCAGCGCCATCCGTTCTTCCATGTTCGCCAGCCCGCGATGGCCCTGAAGCCTGAGCCGTGTCAGGTCCTCGGGCAGGTTGAATCCGTTCCCGCGGTCCTCCAGTTCAAGGACGAGCGTTTCCCCGTCCCGGAAAAGCCGGACGAACACCTCTGCCGCCCCGCCATGCCTGGAAGAGTTGTGGATCGCTTCCTGGGCGACCCGGAATAGGGCGAGAACCTTTTCCTTCGATAGTCCGTCCCCGACCCCCGAATCCGCCTCGACGAAAATCCGCAGGCCCAGGTGCCTCGAAAGCCTTTCGGCAAGTTCCGTCAGGGCCCCCGTAAGTCCAAGCTCCAGCCAGGGAGGCGACAGTTCGTCACAAAGAGCCCGGATCTCCCGAACCGCCGCCTGGGCGGATTCTTCCAGCAGGCCGAGATGAACGGATTTCTCCGGTTCTGCCGCCTCGGAAGCCGCGAAAAGTCGGGCCCTCTGGATCATCGCTGTGACGTCCTGCAGCGGACCGTCGTGCAAATCACGGGCCAGCCGGGCGCGCTCCTCCTCCTGGACCCGCACGAGGTCGAGGGCATACCGTTTCCAGAGGACCGAGCGGTCGATCGCGGTCTGGGCAAGGTGAAAGAATTCCTCCCTGAGCCTGCCGATCTCCCTCACCGCTGCCTCGTCATGAGGCCGGGGCAGATCCTTCCCCCACTCCAGGGAAGAAACCTCGGCCTCCAGGGATTTGAGGGGCGAAATCACCGTCTTCCAGAGAAGGTATACGCCTACGAGCCCTGCCATTCCAACGAGTCCGACAAGCAAAAGCAGAAGCAGGCCGAAACGGAGCATGGGGCCGAGAAGTTCTTTCCAGGAAACCGCGGCCATGACGAAAAGCCCCGTGTCCCCGGCCGGATAGGCTGCCACCGTGAAGGCTTCCCCGGCCCTGTTTTTGGTCTCCACGGCCTCTCCGATGGGCATCTGCGGGCGCCAGAGCTCGGAAAGGATCTGCGCCCCCGGGGTGGACATGACAACCCGCCCCTGGGCATCCAGCACCGCGATCCAACCGGGGATTCCCACTTCCTGGGAAAAGAAGCGGTTCCCCCAGAAACGGGAGGGGGGCTTGGCGGTGAAGAGGCTTTCGGTCAGCCCCCAGCCCATCTCAACCCTTGAGGCTGTGCTCTCGGCAAGGTCCTGGACATAGGTTCGGGCCACCGCCCGGATGGCCTGGCGGTGCTGGTAGATCCCCACCCCTGCCGCCAGCAGAACCGAAACGGAAGGCAGCAGAATGGCGAGGGCCAGGACGGTCAGCAGGCGCCGCTTCATTCGAGTAGTTCCTCCAGGGTCATGACGCCGTACTTGAGGGCCAGCAGCATGGCTTCCGTCTTGTTTCTCGCCCCGAGCTTGTCGTAGACGGATGCCAGGTGTGTCTGGACCGTCCGCTCGCTGATGAAGAGCCTTGCTGCCGTTTCCTTGCTGGAAAGGCCTTTTGACGTCAGGATCAGGACTTCCCGCTCCCGGTTCGAAAGGCTTTCGGGAACGATCTCCTGCTCCCCGACGACCCGGCTGACCTCCGAATCCAGGTAGATCCCGCCCTTTGCCACCGTCTTTATGGCCCTTGCCAGCTCTTCCGGGGAGGCGGTCTTCAGCAGGTACCCTTTCGCCCCTGCCCTCAGGGACGCCATGACGTACTGCTGAGCATCGTAGGAGGTCAGCATCAGCGTGCAGACGGGAAGCCCGGATTCCTTGATCCGCCTCGCGAGCCCCACGCCGTCTTCCCCGGGCATCCGGATATCGATGAGTGCCACGTCAGGAACCGTCTCCCCGATGATTCGCCACGCCTCGTTTCCATCGGAGGCTTCGCCCACGATTTCGAAATCCGGCTCTCTCTGAAGGGCGGCCACCAGTCCAGCCCGTGTCATCGGGTGATCGTCCGCGATAAAAACCCGGATTGCCATCTGCCCGCACTTCCTTTCCCGGTCGAGTTCGGCGTTTCTTCCCCAGTTTAGCGGACTGGGCAGGGATTGCATCCGCACCTTTACGGAAGCGGAGGTCCTGCCAGGCCTGCCAGGCCGTAGGCGGAAGAGGCGGAACGGACCGCCGACCGGATTGCGCCGGCGACCGCCATCCTGGCCAGAAAACCCACCCTGAGGGGATCAGCGGGCTCCTGGCCCGCCGAGACGCAGAACAGGGTGTCACCGTCGAACCGGGTATGGACCGGAAAAAGGGCGTCGGCATAGCCGTCCTGTCCCTCCATCGCAACCCTTCGGCACTGGGCTTTCGTGAGGGCCGCGTTTGTCACGACCACACCCAGCGTGGTGTTCCTCCCCCAGGAAACGGGAGGTTCCCCTTCCATCAGGGCCTCGGCAGGCGAAAGGAGGGTTCCTTCCGCGTTCCTCGCGCCGGCGAGCAGCCCGCCGCTTTCGTCCTTTGCCGCTCCGAAAGCGTTCACGGCCATCACGGCGGATACCCTGACATGGCCCCATTCGATGCTGGACCAGCCGAGCCCGGATTTCATCGCCCGTTTCGGGTCGCTGTACTTTCCGATGCTGGCCCCGGTTCCTGCCCCGACGTTTCCCATCGGAGACTCTTCCAGTGGGCCGGCCGCTTCGCAGGCCTTCACTCCCATGGCTGGACCGGGCCGGGCTCTCGAATCCCCCACGGCAAGGTCAAACAGGCAGGCCGCCGGCACAATCGGGACCACCCCCCAGCCGGTGTCGAAGCCCCAGCCGTGCTTCTCGCAGTATCCCATGACTCCATCTGCGGCGGCGAGTCCAAAGGCGCTTCCTCCGGTCAGGACGATGGCATGGACTTCCTCCATGAAACAGGCCGCATCCAGCAGGTCCGTTTCCCGCGTCCCCGGGGCTCCACCCCGGACATCACACCCTGCGACAGCCCCCTTCGGGAAAAGGACAACCGTCACCCCTGTCCCGCCCGTCCGATCGGTTGCATGCCCCACAAGGAACAAGTCCATCCTCTCCCTCTAAGGAAAATGCAGCATGAGGCGTCCTGGACTCCGCCTCGATTCCCGTTCCATGATAAACTTTTCGTGAGAAGAAGCAACGAGGTGAACAAGTTCGGGAAGGGGGAATCACCATGAAGCGGTTCGGGGTTCTTGTCCTGGTGCTCCTGCTGGCTGCCTCGGCGGGAACGGCGCTGTATTTCCAGCGCCAGGCGAAGATCGCATCGGAAGGGGCTGCGGAATTGATGCGCCAGGTGGATGAACTGAAGCACTTGCTTGATTCCTCGAGAATTCCCGAACCGGAATGGGAACAGATCGGGAAAGCCCTGAAAACCGCCGAGCCTGAGGCCCTTCTTCGCTCAAGCCTTCTCGCCCGGCAGGACCTGATTCCCTGGAAAGGGGTCCTGGGAGGCACGATGGCCATACCCGGACCCGATTCCATCTGGTTTTTCGCTCCGGCCTGGGCCCTGGCCTACGTGGAAGACGGCCACATTGCCGGATACCTGCTTTTCCGCTTTCGAATCAGCGGAAACGGGGTCACCTGGACCCTCATCGACCAGGAACCCCTTTAGGCCGAAAAGGAGCGCAGTCCCTCAGGATCCGAGACCAAGCTCCCTCTCGATCGGCCGAAGAGCCTCGAGCGTTTCCTGAATCAGCCATTCCAGCGGTTTTTCGAGAAGTTCGGCCCCGCGCTGGATGACCTCCCGGTTCACTCCCCGGGCGAAGGCCTTGTCCTTCCATTTCTTCATCACCGACCGGACCTCGAGGTCCGCCAAAGACCGGCTCGGCCTGACGAGGGCCGCCGCGGTCAGAAGGCCCGTCAGTTCGTCGACGGCGTAAAGAGTTTTTTCCATTAGGGATTCCGGGCGGGTCCCCGTGTACTCCCAGGCGTGGGACGAAACGGCGCGGCAAAAAGCCTCGTCGTAACCGGCCTGCCTGAGCCATTCCGGGCCTTTTTTCGCGTGCTCTTCCGGGGCCTCCTCCCAATCGATGTCATGCAAAAGACCGACGAGTCCCCAAAGATCCGGGTCTTCGCCTGCCAGCGTCGCAAAGTGCCTCATGGCGGCCTCGACCGCCAGCGCGTGCTTGAGGTGCATGTCTTCCCTGTTGTGCTCCAGCAGAAGTTCCCATGCCTTGTTCCTGTCGGCTTTCATCGATCATCCCTCCACCTTCCGTTTCTAGACTTTCACAAGCAGGGTCGATTCCGGCAAGTTGACGGATTCCAGCCCGGCCTCCTCCCGCAGTTGGCGGGCGAGGGGATCCGGGTAGGGGAAAACGAAAAGGACACGGCGGATTCCGGCGTTGATCATCGCCTTCGTGCAGAAGGAGCAGGGTTCGTGAGTGCAGTAAAGGTCCGCACCCGCGGTTGCGGATCCCGTCGCGGCAGCCTGGACGATGGCGTTGATTTCCGCATGCGCTCCCCGGCAGATCTCGTGACGTTCTCCCGATGGAATCCCCAGCCTTTCCCTGAGGCATCCCACTTCCGCACAGTGCAAAACCCCCTTGGGGGCCCCGTTGTACCCCGTGCTGATGATCTGGCGGTCGCGGACAATTACCGCCCCGACCTTCCGGCGCAGGCAGGTGCTCCTGGTGGCCACCACCGAGGCGATCGCCATGAAATAGCTGTCCCAATCCGGGCGGATAGAGCCGTTCATCCTAGAGTCCCGCGGGGAAGCCGGCCCCGGAAAGGGGGATCTCCGGTCTAGGCCCCACAATCGTCCGTGTTTCCTCGAATTCGAAATCATGCAGCAGCTGGGAAATGGCGAGCTGCTGCACGTCATCCGTTTCGTAGGGGATCGAAAACCGGCGGTAACCGAACCGTTCGGCGTAAAAGGAAGCCTGCCCTTTCCGGCCGCCGGCCTTTGCCATCACCTCCGCAAGGGCTTCAAGGAACTTTTCCTCGTCAAAAAGGGGATTATCGCTCACCAGGGCGATGACCTTGCTTTCGTCGAGAAGGATGTCCCTGTCCCAGACCCCGCAGAGCGTCACTCCCGCCTTTACCTCGAGACTCGCCCTGGAGACGAGATGAAGCAGCGCCTCCATGAGACGGGAGTAGCCGAAGACCATGGAGAACCCCAGGTTCAGCCGGCGGTCCCGGCCCGGGTCGATGAGGTTTTCCCGGAAAAGCGTTCCCACGCATCCGCTCCGCATGCTGCGCAGGTAAAGGAATTCACTGTCCATCTCCAGCGACAGGGCTGCGATGGATCTGAGCGTTTCGCTGTGCATGCCGTTCACGGAAACGGGATTGTAGTCAAGACAGTAGGGAAGCCAGTTGACGACGTCGAGATCGACGTTCTGGTCCCAGTAGGGAAGCAGGCTCATTCGATTTTCGCGGACCCCTTTCCTGGTTTCTGTTTCAGCTTCATCCTGAAGGAAACAGGCGGAAAAAGCAAGGGGAACCTCCGGCGGAGATTCCCCTCGTATTTGCCGTAACCGTCTTTCAGTCGGCTTTTCCGCAGAACCTTACCGCCGCCAGGCCGTAAACCAGGACGGCCTGGACGATCTGGTCGGCCGGACAATGCTCTTGTGCCCCGTGAGCCACCGCGATGGTTCCGGGACCGAGCACCAGCGCCGGGGTCTTTCCCTGGTTGGCGAAAAGCGCTGCATCCGTCCAGCCCGTGCAGCAGGTCCGCTGCGGCTTCCTCCCGGTCACCTCCTCCACCGTTTCCTCAAGGATCCCGAGAAGAGGATGATCCAGCGGGAATTCCATCGGGAGATGGTCCATCGTCGCCATGTTATCCGGGATTCTCCTCAAGCGGGCGTTGAAGTCGGGGTCTTCCGCCCTGCAGAGCCCGATGATCTCTTCCAGTTCCGCGAACACGGACTGCCATGTTTCTCCTGGAACCAGGCGGCGATCCACCTGCAAGATGCATCGGTCCGCAACGCTGCTGGGCTGCATTCCCCCGTGAATGACCCCGAGATTGAAAATTGGGGGCCCCATGAGGGGATGGGCCCGGGTGTTCAGGCGGGGAGGCAGCTCCGTTTCCAGTTTCCGGATGAAGGCCGCCATCTTCGAGATGGCGTTGATTCCCAGGTGCGGGCGTCCCCCGTGGGCCGCGCGCCCGATCACTTCAATCTCGATCCACTCGAGCCCTCGATGCCCGATGCTGAGGTTCAATTCAGACGGCTCGCCGACGATCACCGCATCCGCTTTCGGCCCGTTCAGGACGATGTCTTCGCTGCCCTCGCTTTTCAGTTCCTCGTTGATGACGCCCGTGAAAAAGAGATCCCCGGCCAGCCGGATCCCGCTTCGCTTCAGGGCCACGAGGGTCATGGCCATAGCCGCACAGGCTCCCTTCATGTCAGCGCTGCCCCGGCCCCAGACCTGCCCGTCCTTCAGCTCTCCAGAAAAGGGATCGATCGTCATCGAGTACGGCGGAACGGTATCCAGGTGCCCGTTCAGCATCAGCACCCGGCCGCCCCCCTTCCCTTTCAGGGTGGCGATCACGTTGGGCCGCTCCTCCACCACAGGCCGCAGCATCACGTCAATCCCGTTCTTCTCGAGCCATCCCGCCAGCCATCGAGCGACCGCGGTTTCTCTCCCCGGAGCCTGGGAGTGGCTGGGGATGCGAACCAGGTCCCCCGCGAGGGAGAGGACCTCTTCCGGATCAAAGGTTTTCTTCAGTCTTTCCAGCAGGTCCAAGAGCGATTCCCCCTTCTTCCGCGGCTTGTCTCAGAGAACGACTTTTTCCTTCTCCCTTAGAAAATCCTCCCGCATCCGCCTGCGCAGCCCCGGGTCGAGAAACGTCTTCAAGGCTGCGGCTGCGAGGAGCCTGGCCCCCTTAACAAGCGCTTCGTGGGCCTCCGGCTGGACGGTGGCCGCCGCGAATTCCCGGGTGTGCCAGGCATACGGGTTCTTCGTGATGGACAGGGTCGGCTGAAGTGCCGGGCATCGTTTGCTGACGTTTCCCACGTCGGAGGATCCCTGGGCCCCGGGGCAGGGACCGAAGGGAACCTCGAACTCTGAAAAGACTTCCTCCATCAGGGTTTCAGCCGTCTCGTTCGGCTGGACTTCGTCGAAGGACAGCTCGAAATTCATCCATTCCACCTCGGTCTCGGTCGCCATGGCGGCTCCTTGTGCCGCCCGCGTCACCCGCGAGAGCAAGCGGTCCAGCTGCGACCGGTAGGGGGAGCGGAAATAGAAACGGGCGACCGCCGTTTCCGGGACGATGTTCGGCGCCGCCCCTCCCTGGTTGATGATCCCGTGCATCCGGATTTCGGGACGGACATGCTGCCGCAGCATGTCGATGGCGTGGAAAAAGAGCGTGGCTCCATTCAGGGCGTTCCTCCCTTCCCAGGGGGCGCCTGCGGCATGAGCCGCCCGTCCCCGGAAGCGGAACTCCAGGGCGTCCATGGCGAGAGCCCGGTAGCGGACATAGGTGTCCCTTCCTCCTGAATGGATCATCAAGGCCAGGTCCACCTCGTCGAAAAGACCCCCGGCGGCCATGGTGATCTTGGCCCCGTTCGTCTCCTCCGCCGGTGTTCCCGTCACCCAGAGATCCCCGGCCAGCTCGTCCATCACCGGGGCAAGGCCGGCTCCCGCAAGCAGGCTCATCGCCCCGTGGACATTGTGGCCGCAGGCGTGGCCAATCTCAGGCAGGGCATCGTATTCCGCCAGGAGGGCAACCCTGCCGTTGCCCCCCCTGCTGATCCGGCCCCTGTAGGCCGTGGAGATCCCGTAGAAGGGGATCTCAACCTCGAAACCGGCTCGCTCGAGGAATCTCGCATGCTTTCGGCTGCTTTCGAATTCCTGCTCGGAAATCTCCGGGTTTGCGGCAAGATCGTCGCTCAGGGCGATCGCGTCCGGCGCGAAACGGTCGATTTCCTCGTTCACTCTCTTCAAGAGTCTCGCATAATCCTTCACGACATTTCCCTCCTTCGGGAACCTTACGGCTTCCTCGAAAGAAGCCGTCCGCAAGGTTCGGCAGAAAGAACGCCTCCTTCGACCGCGATTTGCCCGTTGACCAGGACGGCGGCGATTCCCTCCGGCGGAGCCAGCTGGTCTTCGAACGTCGCACAGTCGCGCAGATCGTCCGGGGAAAACAGCACCAGGTCCGCAGGCGCACCCACTTCCATCCTTCCAGCGGGCAGCCAGCACATCTCGGCAGGGAGGGCCGTCGCATGGCGGACCGCTTCTGGCCAGGAAAGCCCTTCTTCCCTGAGCCAGCGCAGGGCTCTCGGGAAGGCCCCGGCGGCCCTCGGATGACCTTCGCCGTTGTGCAGGACTCCATCGGAAGCGACGGCGCAGAGGGGATGTCTCAGGCAGGCCCGGATCTCCCACTCGTTCATGACGTGGGCGATGATGAGGGCCTTTGGATCGTTCTGTCGCATATCTTCATAGATTTCGGGCGTCAGCCGCTTCCCCCGGTACTTCCCGCTTGCCGCCTCCAGGCTTTCCAGGCCCTTTCCCCATCTTTTCTCGAAACCCGGATCAAACACGGTGGATCCGATCGAGGTGCAGAAGGCCGCGTACGGGTAACAGTCGAACGTGACGTCGGCTCCCCGCGCCCTGGCCTCCTCGATCAGCCGGATCGAGCGTTCCGTAAAGCCGAATGCCGTCATGCTTCCCAGGTGGGAGACCTGGACACGGATCCTGAACCGTTCGGCCAGCCCGATCGCTTCTTCCACCGATTCCAGGCACTCCGGGCCGTCGTGCCGGATGTGGATGGAAACGAACCGATTGGGGTAGTCCGCCAGGACCCGGCATAGGGCCTCGATCTCCCGCGGGCTGGTGTTGGGAGCGTACTCCAGGCCGAACGAAAGCCCGAAGGAGCCGTTCGAAAGCTCCCTTTTCAGCCGATCTTCCATGCGGGCGATCTCGTTTTCGGCGGCCGCCCGGTAGACATCCGAGATCCCGACCTCCTCGCGAAGGGCACGGTGCCCCGTGAGATAGCCGAGGTTGAGCCAGGGCGATTTCCGCATTTCCCTGACCCGTTCCAGGCTCGGACCCGATCCGCAGTTCCCTGCCAGGGCGGTGGTCACGCCCTGTCTCAACAGTGCCTGCTGGATGGTTCCGGGATCCTCCAGTTCCTCGTCGTGCATATGGGTATCCACGAATCCGGGTGACACCATGAGCCCCTGGGCATCGATCAGGCGTTTCGCGGCAGGAGTCTCTTCACCGATGTAAGCGATGGCGTCCTTCACGACTCCCAGGTTCAGCCGTTTTTCGCTTCCTCCTGCCGGATCCAGCAGGATCCCGTTCTTGATCATCAGGTCAAGCTCCACGATTCATCCCTCCCTTCGAAAAAGGCGGCGGGGGGATCCGGTCCCCCCACCGCGTGCCTGTTCCTGCAGGTACGTGCGTGATATTCCTATTGCCAGCCGATCATCACCGCCACGAAAATAAAGACCATCTGGACGAGGAAAAGAAGACCGAAGAAGGGAACGAAGTAGCGCCACCAGCGCTCGATGGGAACTTTCGCGATCCCGCAGATCACCGGAAGCAGGGTTGTCGGCCACAGGATGTTGGAAAAGCCGTCGCCATACTGGAAGGCCAGGACCGCCGTCTGCCGGGAGATCCCGAGGAGGTCCGAAAGCGGGGCCATGATCGGCATGGTTGTTGAGGCCTGCCCGGAACCCGACGGGATGAAGAAGTTGATCAGCGTCTGGACAAACAGCATTCCTTCTGCGGCGACCCATCTCGGGAAAGCGGAAAGGGGCAGGGACATGCCGTAGACCACCGTATCGATGATCTTGCCTTCCCGCATGACCACCAGGATGGCGCGTCCCAATCCGATGACCAGGGCCCCGAAGACGATGTCCTTGCAGCCTTCCACAAAGGTCATGGCGATCTTGCTGGGAGTCCAGCCGGCCAGGAACCCGGAAACCACCCCCATGATGAGGAAGAGTCCAGCCAGCTCGTCAAAATACCAGCCTTTCTCGATAACTCCCCAGATCAGAAGGGCAACCGTACCGACCACCCATCCGAGGATCAGCTTGTCCCGGGCATGGAAATGTCTCGAGATCAGCTCGTTGTGATCGAGGGCCAGGTTTCCCATGTCCAGGCCCCACATGACGCTCTTGGTGGGATCGGCCTTGATCTTCGCGGCGTAGCGAAGCGTCCACCAGACCGCCATGGAGACGAAGACAAACCAGCTGACCATGCGGAAAGCCATTCCGGAAAACAGGGGGAGTTCCGCGAACTTCTGCGCAAGCCCTACCGTGAAGGGGTTCATGAAGGCCGCGGCAAACCCCATGGCGACTCCCAGGGCCACCATGCTGAGCCCGACGATGGCATCGTACCCCATGGCGATCGCCAGTCCTACGAAGAGCGGGATGAAACCGAAGGTTTCCTCGTACATGCCGAAGACGGAGCCGCCGAGGGCGAACAGGTACATGAAGGTCGGGATCAGGATCACTTCCTTCCCCTTCAGGACCCTCAGGAGCCATCCGATGAAGGAATGGAGCGCTCCGGTCTGGAGAACGATGTAGAACGAGGCGTAGACGAAAAAGACGAAGAAGACGACTTCCGCTGCGTCGATGCTCCCTTTCTGGACGGCGATGAAGGTATCGAATACGCCGAGGGGGTTCGGGTCGACATGATGATAGGTTCCCGCCACGACGATGGTCTTGTTGGTCTTGGCATCCTTGATCCGGTCGAACTCCCCGGCAGGGAGCAGGTGCGTCCCGATGACCGCAAGGATCACCAGGGAAAACAGCAGGACGAAGGTATGCGGAACCTTGCTCAAGCGATGTTGTGCCATCCTCATTCTCCTTTCCCCTTTTGAATCTCCATCAAATCTTTACCGGATCGCAGAGAAAACCGGCTTCACGGGCGATCCGGCCGCATTTGCAGCAGGCGAATTGCGGGTTTCTCACCAGGGCGACATCACTCGCCCAACCGCGTTCCGTCCCGCCGCTTCCCGCAATTTCGCAAAGTTGACGCTCCAGGGTGTTGCTCGAATGGCTTTTTCCGGCACGTCTCACACTCCTTCCTCTACCGGAATGAAGGA
>JAAYVK010000039.1 GCA_012517195.1 Synergistaceae bacterium
AAGAACGAGAACCCTTTCCGGTTGCCCCCATCTTTAAGAGAGCAGATCAGGCAGGTCGTTTCTGACATCGACCTGAACCGCTACCCGGACCCTGATGCACGTGCCCTGAAACAGGTCCTTTCGAAAATAACGGGGATTCCCTGTCGGGAAATCGTTGTTGGCAACGGCGGAGATGAAATCCTGACCCTTCTTTTCACGGCTTTCACTGACAGGGGGGAAAAGGTTTTGACACTCTCCCCGACCTTCACGCAATATCCCGAACTCTGCCGACGGTATAAGGTGGAATGGGTTCCCGTTCCGTTGCGTTTCGAGGAAAACCGGATCCTCTTCGATAAGGAGCGTTTTCTTGAAACGGTTTCCTCCTGTTCTCCCGCCCTTGTCATTCTTGACACCCCGAATAACCCGACGGGAATCCGGATATCCAATGATTTCCTTTCGGAATTTTCAGAACGCTTCAAGGGCGTTTTCGTGGTCGACGAAGCGTACGGGGAATTCGCAAGAGAAACCTTTCTCGAGGGTTTCCGGAACCGGGCCTTACCCAACCGGCTGTGCATACTGAAAACTCTTTCAAAAGCCTGGGGTATGGCGGGCCTGCGATTGGGATATGCCGCCTGCTCCCCTTCCGTGGCCGAAAGGATAGAGAGCGTTAGGGACCCCTACAATGTCGGGCTGCTGCCGCAGGAAATCGCGAAGATCGTTCTCAACTACCGGGAGTGGATGGAAAGCCGCGTCCTGAGCATTCGATACCTGCGGGACCAGCTGGTGAAAGGGATCAATCGGATCAATGGCTGGAGGGCTTTTGAAAGTGAATCGAACTTTGTTCTTGTCCGGTCCCCCCTTCCGATCTCCCGGGTCCGGGAAAAGATGGAAGAGGCCTGTATCCGCCTCAAGTACCTCGACCTTGAACAACCGGGAAACTGGTTCAGGGTTTCGGTGGGCAGGGAGGAGGAACTGGGGATGTTCATGAACCTGCTTCAGGAACTGAACTGAACGGAACGATTCGAAAACACGGTGTATCAGCGCTTGAACGAAGTAAAGTTTATGCTATAATCAGGCCAAACAACGCAATTGCTGCGTATAAACAACGGAGGTGAAACGAGTGGCTGAAAAATGGAAGGACCGTCTGACGGACCAGCTTTGCAAGGCCATCCTCGTTCTGGAAACGGAAGAGGAAGTCTACCGGTTCCTTGAGGATATTGCCACGATCGGAGAAATTCGTGCGTTGGCCCAGCGGCTTGAAGTGGCAAGGCTCCTCAGTGAAGGGTACACCTATCCTCAGATTGCCCAGCAGACAGGTGCGAGCACGGCAACGATCAGCAGGGTCAAGAAGTTTCTCGAGTACGGGGCCGACGGTTACAAGATCGTTCTCGACAGGCTCAAGGAAAAAGGCCAATAGAAAGGCGATTCTGACCGGCTTCAACCGTCCCGAAGGCCCCCCTGCCTCGATTCGGGGGGGCGTTTCATTTCTGGTGGAGAAGGACCCGTGCAAGGATGTTTCTGCGGATTCCGATGGCTTCAACGGGACACATTTCGTGACAGCAAAGGCATCGTACACATTTTTCGAGGTCGATCCGGATCGTTCGGGTGCCGGTTCGAATCGCGCCGGCCGGGCAGACTTTTTCGCAGGCCCCGCAGAAGATGCAGCGAGAGGAGTCCCAAAACGGCGTCTGTTTTACGAGGGTGTGGGCAAATCCCCTCAGGGGCGTGGGAAAAAAACGCCTCAGGGCCGAAGTGGCTTTCCTGAAGCGAGGAGAAAGGATGTTTTCCCAGGTGGAGCCGACAAGATCGATGTGGGTCCGCGATGCCGGCCCGATCCCCCTGCGAGCGGCTGCAGCAAGGAGGGGAATCGAGAAGGGATTGCTGTATCCCATCATCCATGCGGCAACGACATCCGCCGCCAGGGCATTCCCTGAAGCGATCACCCAGCCCAGGGGCTTGGGATCCCCATGCGAAGGACCATTCCCTTCCATTCCGACGACCGCATCGATCAAGTTCCAGTCGGGGACGCGGGAAAGATGCGCGTCCAGGATCGCCTCGCAAAGATTCTCGATCGAGCCGCTGCGGTGCGCCCGTTTTCGTGTGGCCGTATCGAGATAACCGAAGGTGTTTTTGAGGCACGCGGTGATTTCGGTTTCAACGTGCGTCTTGCATTTGGCCACATTGAAAAGAGTGTCGGCTTCCGCTGCCTTGACAGGAATCCTGAACCTCCCGAGTGCCGCGGAAGAGGATGTTCCGGTTTCTGCAAAACCCTTCGCATTTAGCGGGGATATGTCCAGGTCCCATTTTTCTTTCAGATCCCGAAGCCCGCAATTTTCCTCGAATAAAGGCCATTGTCCTGCGAAAAGATATCCCGGCGAATCTGAAATCGAGAGATCTGACCCCGGATTTTTCCCCCTGACCCAGGCTGCCAGCGCCGAGAGAATTTCAGGGTGTGTAGTGACTGCCTGTTCCGGTTTTGCGGGAGCCAGGAGATTGGCCTTGAAAAGGACGTTCCTCCCGATCGGAGGTCCTCCGCCCGAACGTTCCATGGCAATTTCCACGGCCTCGCGAACTGCCGCGGGTTCATAAACTCGACAGGAACAGACACCGACGCGATAGAGAACACTCAAGACGGGGAAAATCCTTTCGCCGCTGACGAGGGGCAGAGTTCCGACAGGACGCACCGGTGACAGGCCGGTTTCCTGGAATGGCAGGTATTCCTGCCGTGAAGGATGAAGTTCAAATGCCCCCCACCCTGCCTTTCGCTGGGTACGGAAGCCTCAAGCTCCTCCTGGATTTCGGCGGGGCTCTGCCTTTCCGTAAACCAGCCCAATCTCCGGACGATTCGCGCCACATGGGTATCGACTGGGAAAGCAGGCTTGCCCAGCTCGAAAGCGAGAACACAGGCGGCGGTTTTCGGCCCGATTCCCGGAAGGCTTTCCAGGTAGGAGCGCGCTTCGGCAGGATTCCAGCTTTTCAGGGAATCGAGATCATAGGTTCCAAAATCCAGTCGAATCCTCGTGAGAATCTCGCGAATCCTCGCGGCCTTTGTCGGAGCCAGGCCGGCAACCCGAATGGAATCAACCAAAGCCTCCATCGGGGCATCCATCACCTGCGCCCAGGTCGGCCACCGCCTTTTCATCTCGAAAAATGCCCTCTCGCTGTTTATGTCGTTCGTATTCTGCGAAAGGAGGGTCGCAATGAGCCCGTCAAGGGGGCTGCCGAACGACCTGTCGTGAGGCCCCTTCTCCTTTCCCCAGACATTTTCAAGACGGTCCAGGACGGCAATAAGCTTTTCCCGTTCAATCGCTGTTCTCGGGTTCATCCGATTCCGGTTCCGTTTTCTTGCTGTCTTCAGCGCTCTTTTTGAGCTTTCGGCTTTTTTCCATCCAGGTTTTGAGTTGTTCCATCACTTTCCCGTAGACGGTGCCGGAGGGATAATCCCCCTTTTCATCCGCCTCCCCGGCTGGAACCCCGGTGAGGATCTCGATCCCCTGCTCCACCGTTTCGACCGCCCAGATATGGAACAGCCCCTTTGAAACGGCCTCAAGGACCTCGTGATCCAGCATGAGATTGATAATATTTTGCTTGGGAAGCAGAACTCCCTGGTTGCCGGTGAGTCCACGGGATGAGCAGTAACGGAAGAAACCTTCGATTTTTTCATTGGCCCCGCCGATTGGCTGAATGTTTCCGAACTGGTCCACGGAACCCGTTACAGCGATGGACTGGTTGATCCCCACACCTGAGAGGGCGGAAAGAAGCGCGTAAAGCTCTGTGGATGAGGCACTGTCTCCCTCGATGCCGTCGTACGTTTGTTCGAATGCGAGACGCGCAGAAAGAGAAAGGGGCATGTCTTTCGCGAAACGCCGTCCCAGGAAGCTGCTCAAGGTCAGCAGCCCCTTGTTGTGGATCGGGCCGGTCATCTTGACTTCGCGCTCGATGTTGACCACGCCTTCCTGCCCCATGTAGACGTTGGCCGTGATTCGAACGGGATGTCCGAAGGAATATTCCCGGAAATCGAGGACGGTGAGTCCGTTGATCTGCCCTACGGCAAATCCGTCGGTGTCGATTCGAATCTGGCCGTTTTCGTACGCCCTCTGGATTCTCTCCTCGATCAGGTTGGAGCGGAATCGCTTGGCGTTCAGGGCCTTTCTGACGATGTCCGCGGTCACGACTTTCCGTGACAGCTTTCGAGCCCAGGCAACGGATTCGACGAGGATTTCCTCGATTTGGTTGAAATGGGTGGTCATGCGGGTCTGGTTTCCCGCCAGGCGTGAGGAAAATTCTATGATCTCGCCCACGCCGTCCGCGGTGAAATGCAGGCCGCCTTCTTTCTGGACATAACTGGCGACGAAACAGGCAAGCTGCTTTTCGGTCGATCTTGTCCGCGGCATGTCGACATCGAAATCCGCCTTGATCTTGAACAGTTTCTGGAATTCCGGGTCATAGAGGTTCAAAAGGTAGTGAATCCAGCGGCTTCCGATGATGACCACCTTGATCTGTATCGGGATGGCCTCGGGTCTCAGGGACGAGACCGGGACGAACCCAAGCTGTTCACCCAGATTCTCGATGGAAAGTTCCTGTGTGCGTAGAACGCGCTTGAGAGCCTCCCAGGACATGAACTGCCGGAGAATTTCTTCCGCATCAAGAACGAGGTAGCCCCCGTTTGCCCGGTGAACGGCACCGGGAACGATTTTCCGGAAATCCGTGTAGAGGTATCCCTGGCGGCTTTCATATTCCACTTTGCCCACCAGGTTGTAATAGGTCGAGTTGGTTTCATGAACGATGGGTGCCCCCGCTTCCGGGTCGTTCGATACGAAAACGTTGACGCTGTAACGGCTGAAGTCGACTTCGGCGTTTTCATCGCGGGCAGCGGCGATGAAAATGTTGAAGTTTTCGATGATGTCATCCGTCAGGGCGTCGATCCACTCGGTAATCTTTTCCCCTTTCCCGTACTGGGTCTTCAAGTCCGCCAGGTAGGGACGGATTGCGTTGCGGCAGATCTCGGCCTCCAGGTTCTTGATTTTTTCCTTGAGGTTCTTTTCAAGGTCCCGGATCTTTCTCAGGACTTCGAGGGTCTTTTGGGAAACTTCCTCCGACCTGGCCTGAAGCTGTTTCTGTTCCGCTTCGGAAAGATTTTCAAACTCTTCCTGCTGCATTTCCTTGCTGATCACGTTTCCCTCTTCGTCCTTGGCCTGGGAAAGTGGAATGTTCACGAACCCCTGCGGGGTCCGCTTGATCGAGAAGCCCTTTTCCAGGGCCCAGTTCCGGACGGATTCCATCAGGGAATTGACCTGTTCCTGGAACTCTTTTACGAGAGTGGCCTTTGCGTCTTCGTACTGGCTGTTTTCGAAAGCCTTGCTCAGGGTGGTCTTCAGCTCGTCGACGAGTTCGGAAAGACTCTCGGAAAGCTTCTTGCCCATGCCCGGCGGAAGGTTGATCGCCAGGGGCTCGCCCGCGTTCATGAAATTGTAGACGTACAGCCAGTCATCAGGCGAAGGAAGCTGGGAGGCACGCTTGCGGAGCTGATCCAGTGTATAGGTGGTTCGTCCGCTTCCGTGATCCCCGACGACAAAAATGTTGTATCCCTTGCTGGATACATCCAGGCCGAATTCCATTGCTTCAACGGCTCTCTGCTGACCGATCAGTCCCTCGAGACAGCCGATTTCTGCGGTTGTTTTAAATCCGAGGGAGGTGTGGGGCGTTTTCTTTCTCAGCTTTGAAAGGGGAAGTTCAAAATTCCTCGGTCTCGGCATTTCTTTCCCTCCAGTCAAGTGCAGTCCATGCGTTTATGTTAGCACAGGCCGGGTCCGGATGCCTTCAGCGCCCAAGGGCAATCTTGTGAATCTGTGCAACTGCTGTCGGCAGAAAGGCTCCTGCAAGAATCAGCCCCCATTCCTGGAGTTGAAGGGGATGGATGGAAAGGACCTTCTGAAAGAGCGGAATGTAGGTAATGTAGACTTGGACCCCGATCGAAACCAGCACGGAGAGAATCAGCATGGGGTTGCTGAAAATCTGTCCCGGCTTGCGAAAGAGGCTGTGGTTCCGGACATTGAAGACGAAGAACAGCTGCGATAGGACCATGGCGTGGAATCCCATGGCTACGGCCTTTTCCGGATTTCCGGGGCAAATTCTCAGAACCGTCAGGGTGACGGATAGGACCCCGAGGCTCATGAGTGTTCCATAAAAGAAGATCAGCCGTAGATGCCGCGGGGTGAGAATGCGTTCCGCCCGGGGGATCGGCGGACGCCGCATGGTGCCTGGTTCGGCAGGATCCAGGGCCAGAGAAAGGGCGGGGAGAACATCCGTAACGAGATTGATCCAGAGGATCTGCAGCGGGAGTAGAATGGCCGGCAATCGGGAAAGAACGGCAAAAAGGACGGTGAAGACCTCGCTCAGGTTGCAGCAAAGGAGAAATAGAACGGATTTCCGGATGTTTCCGAAAATCCGCCTCCCCTCGTGGATGGCTTTCACGATAGTTGAGAAGCGGTCGTCCTGCAGGATCATGTCGGAGGACTCCTTGCTGACCTCCGTGCCCTGGATGCCCATGGCAATCCCCACATCCGCCTGTTTGAGTGCGACGGCATCGTTGACGCCGTCTCCGGTCATGGCGACGGTTTCTCCGGTTTCCTGGAAGGCCTGGACGATCTTCAGCTTGTGTTCGGGGACCACCCTTGCGATGACAGAAACCGCCGCCATTTTTGAAGGAAGGCTTTTATCATCCAGCAATTCCAATTCTTTTCCCTCAAGGCTTTCCGGGTACTGCGGGCTGAGAATGCCAACCTCCTTCGCGATCGAACGTGCGGTGGCAAGATGATCCCCCGTCACCATCACAACACGGATCCCGGCTTCATGGCAGGCAGAAACCGCTTCCTTCACTTCAGGCCGCGGAGGATCGATAATCCCGATCAGACCGACGAAGCCCAGCCCATCCTTTTCGTTTCCCCAGGCGAAAGCCAGGGAACGCATGCCTTCGCCCGAAATCTCTTCTGCCCGCTCTAGCCAGCGATTCCGGTCACTTTCCTCCAAGGGGCGGATCCCTTCCGCGGTCCAGATCCGGTTGATTTCGGAAAGGACCCTTTCAGGTGCACCCTTTAGGGCTTTCCAGGCCCCGTGAACGGTTTCCATCGTCATCGTCCGGGAATCGAATGGGTTCTCCCCGGTGCGGGGAAACCGGTTATTCACTTCATCGAGATCCATTCCCTTCTCCCTGGCGGTCCGAAGCAAGGCAATTTCCATGGGATCGCCAATATCGCCGCCTTGCTTCAGCACCGCATTGTTGCAAAGCACCGCCGCCTGCAGGAGGGTTATTTCCTGTTCTTCGCAAACGGGTAGAACGAGCCGTACGGTCATGTCGTTGAGCGTCAGGGTTCCGGTTTTATCCGTACAGATTACGGTGGTGGAACCAAGCGTTTCGACTGAAGAAAGATTTCTCACGAGAGCCTTCTGTTTTGCCATCCTGTGAACACCAATCGCCAGCGTCATGGTCGCCACGAAGGGGAGTCCTTCAGGAACGGCGGCAACTGCCAGGGCAATCCCTGTTTCAAACATTTTGAACAGCCCTCTCCCCTGAAGGACCCCCAGGGTGAAAACAAGAAACGCGAGAGCCCCGACAAGGACGATCAGAAAACGGCTGAACTGTTCCAGCCTTTCCTCGAGGGGGGTCGAATGCTTTTTCACGCTTTCCAGAAGCCTGCTGATCCTGCCGAGCTCGGAATCAGGCCCCGTGGCAAAAACAAGGGCCTTTGCGTTTCCCCTGACGATGGCGGTTCCGGAAAAAACGCAATTCAGGCGTTCGGCAAGCGGTGTTTCAACGGGCAGTCGGCCTGCCTTCTTTTCGACCGGCATCGATTCTCCCGTCAGCGGCGCCTCGTCGAGCGCGAGGTTTCTCGACTCGAGGAGACGGGCATCTGCCGGGACGACGTCGCCCGCCTCCAGGAGAAGAAGATCCCCCGGTACGACCTTTTCCGCGGAAATGTTGGCTACGGTCCCGTTGCGTATCACGCGTGCGTTAGGCGAGGTCAGTGACCGGAGGGCTTCCATCGCTCTTTCGGCTCGAAATTCCGTAAGGAAGCCGATCAACGCATTCAGGAGGATCACGACGAGAATGGCGGACGCATCCAGAACTTCTCCCATCGTGAGGCTGACCGCAGCAGCCAGGGAAAGAAGCCCGACCATTGGACTTTTGAACTGCGACAAAAAAAACGACCACCAGGGCCTCGGTTTCGTTTTGGCGAACGCGTTGGGACCGTACCGTTCGAGCGCGGCGTGTGCCTGTTCCTGCGTCAGCCCCGTCTGGGGGTCGGAGGAAAAGCGTCGCAACAGTTCTTCAACGGGGACGCTGTGCGGATGATCCTCGCTTGCCGGTGACATCTGGCTGGAGCCTCCTCGTGTCCGATGTACCTTGCAGTGCTGCCGTCTTTCTTTTAAAATGCGCCCAGTATGGAGGGTTGTCAACCATGGAAAAAGCACGTTTCCTGATCGGCGGGGTGGTCCAGGGAGTAGGGTTCCGTCCTTTCTGCGCCCGGCTGGCGATAGAGGAAAAGCTCAATGGGTCGGTCAGGAACACGAGTTCGGGAGTTGAACTGGAGCTTTGGGGTGAACGCGTTCAGATCGACTGTTACCTGAGACGCCTCGAGCGGGAATGTCCCACCGCAGCCTATATTCAATCGGTGAATCTTCTGGAAAGGCAAGAGAATGCATCCTCTCCCCCCGACTCCTTCAGAATCCTGAAAAGCGAGGAACAATCTATCCGGCGGGTGCTGATCCCGCCCGATATTGCCACCTGCGAATCCTGCCTCGAAGAAATGCGGGACCCATCGGATCGCCGCTACCGGTATCCATTTATCAACTGCACACTTTGCGGGCCTAGGTTTTCGATCATCCAGGACTTGCCCTACGATCGCCCGAACACCACGATGTCCACGTTTTCGATGTGCGGGAAGTGTTCGGCCGAATACCTCGATCCCTCCAATCGGCGCTATCACGCCCAGCCGAATGCCTGTCCGCTTTGCGGTCCGCGATTATGGGCCTGTGACCGCAGGGGAACTACGCTGGCGGAAGGCGAGGATGCAATCCAGGTCGCGGCGGGACTGATCTTTGAGGGCCGAATCCTTGCGGTCAAAGGGCTAGGCGGATTTCACCTGGCCTGTGACGCGCGAAATGACGAAGCGGTCGGGGAACTTCGGATTCGGAAGCGCCGTTCCCACCGCCCGTTTGCAATCATGGTCCGTGACCTGGAGGCCGCGGAGAAGGTGGCTGTTTTGACTGAGAAAGGGAGGGACTGCCTGATTTCCTCCCGGCGGCCCATCGTCCTGTGCCAGGCCCGCGCGGGGTCCGGCCTTTCCTCCCTGCTAAGTCCCGGCCTGGATTCGATCGGGGTCATGCTTCCCTACACACCCCTCCACCATTTGCTTCTTGAAGAGCTGGATGTCCTGGTCATGACGAGTGCGAACCAAAGTGAGGAACCCATTGTGGCCGATAACGAAGAGGCCCTGAAAAACCTGTCGTCCCTGGTGGATGCATTTCTGCTGCATGACCGCAAGATCTGCATGCGAATCGATGATTCCGTCGTTTCCGTAGCGGGAAACCGGGCCTTCTACGTCCGGAGGGCTCGGGGGGTGGTCCCTCAGCCCCTTTTCCTGCCGAAAAGCGGGCCTTCCGTTCTTGCGGCCGGAGGTGAAATGAAGTCAACCTTCTCCATCACGCATGAAGGCGCTCTCTTCCCAAGCCAGTACCTGGGAGATCTCAAGTCGCTTGGGGGAGCGACCCTATACCGGGAAGCCCTGAAGCACTTTCTTTCCCTGTACGCCATCAAGCCGGAATTTCTGGTTCACGACCTGCACCCCCTGTACCTGTCAACCCGCCTCTGCCGTGAAGTTCTTCCAAATCCCGGCGGAACCCTTGCCGTCCAGCACCATCATGCCCACCTTGCCGCCTGTCTCTTTGAGAATGGGATCGATGAGCCGGCCGTTGGCCTCATTCTCGATGGAACGGGGTATGGGACGGACGGCGGCATCTGGGGAGGGGAAATCCTGTGGGGAGATGCCTCCGGGTTTGAGCGCCTCGGACATCTGGTTCCCTTCACGCTTCCCGGAGGAGAGAGAGCGATCTGGGAGCCCTGGCGTTGCGGAATGTCGCTTGCCTATGCAAGCGGACTGCAGGAAGAAGCGAAAGAGTGGGCAAAACGCAAAAGCACGCTTTCACCGGACTTTGCCCGGTTCTTCGAGGTTTCGATCGCGGCAGGAGTGCAAACGACCTCCTGCGGAAGACTGTTTGACGGGGTGTCTGCCCTTCTGGGGTTCGTGGAATCCGTCACGTTTGACGGGCAGGCTCCCATGGTCCTCGAGGCTGCAGCGAGAGGTTCGGGATCGCTGCCCTTTTCCGTGGTTGAATCCGACGGGAAAATCCTGGTTGATTGGAGGCCCGCGATCCGGGAAATTTTCGCAGAAAAGGGCCGGAAGTCCGCCGGTTCAATTTCCGCCGCATTCCATGGTGGGCTGGCCCGGGCCCTCGGAGAGGCTGCCGCGCTGGCCGCGGAACGGAAAGGAACCCGGAGGGTCGTTCTTTCCGGCGGGGTCTGGCAGAACAGGCGTCTTTTTTCACTCATGATGGGGGAAGCCCGAAGAAGAGGCTTGATCCCGGTCATTCATACCCTCCTCTCGCCAAACGATGAATGCGTTTCGGTAGGCCAGGCGGTGGCTGGATACCGGAAATGGGGAAAATAGAAATGGGGCGCCGGTCAAAGACCGGCGCCCCTCTGTATTCAAGCCGCGCCTAGAGCGGGCGGATATGGGCCGCCTGGGGCCCCTTGGCTCCTTCAACAACCTCGAACTCGACGGCCTGGCCTTCTTCCAGAGTCTTGAAGCCCTCCATCTCGATGGCGCTGTAATGAGCAAAGACGTCTTTTCCCTCTTCCGTGGTGATGAAACCATATCCCTTCGTTGCGTTGAACCACTTTACTGTTCCTTTCATTGACTGTACCCCTCCGGTTCTTCGTTTTCCTGCATCTGCAGGTTAAAAAAACATGGTCAATATATCATCGCAGAAACGGCGCGTCAATATGGCCGGTTTTTCCGCATCCCTGACCCGCTAGTAATTGATGCCGCTGATGGTTTCTAGCTTGGAAAGCTTGTGGATGGCCTCGATGTACCGGATCGTCCCGCTAGCGGAACGCATGACGATGGATTGAGTCCGGATGCGGTCACCTTCGTAGCGCACGCCCTGAAGCAGGTCGCCGTTCGTGATGCCGGTCGCGGCAAAAAAGACATTGTTGCTTTTCACGAGATCGTCCATGCTGAGGATCTGTTCAAGGTCCATGCCCAAGTCCCTGCATTTTTCCGCCTCTTCCTCGTTTCTGGGCCAGAGCGTGCAGTACATGGCCCCTCCGACGCACTTGAGGGCGCAGGCGGTAATGACAGCCTCCGGCGATCCACCGATGCCGGCAAGAAGATCAACCCCGGCATCCTCCTTGCAGGTCATCAATGCACCGGCAATGTCCCCGTCTGTAATCAGCCGGATCCTTGCGCCTGCCTCACGGATGTCCGCGATGAGTTTTTCATGCCGCGGGCGGTCGAGCAATACAACGGTGATGTCCTCGACGTTCTTTTTCTTTGCCTTTGCGACCCTCCGGATGTTCTCTCCGATCGGAAGCCGGATATCGATCGATCCCGCTGCTTCCGGACCTGTCGCGAGCTTGTTCATGTAAAAAATGTGCTGGGGAAAATACATGCTTCCTCGTTCCGCCAATGCGACGACACTGATGGAGTTCTGCCTCCCGAGGGAAAGGAGTCTCGTCCCGTCGATCGGATCCACCGCGATGTCGACCTTGGGCTCATCCCCTGTCCCGAGGCGTTCGCCGTTAAAGAGCATCGGGGCCTCGTCCTTTTCCCCTTCTCCGATGACAACTGTCCCATCCATCCGGATCGTGTTCAGCATGTAGCGCATGGCATTGACCGCTGCCCCGTCAGCCCCGTTCTTGTCTCCCCGGCCCATCCACCGGCCGGCAGCCATCGCGGCCGACTCCGTTACCCGGACAAGTTCCAGCGCCAGATTTCTTTCCGGAAGCGACATTGCGAGCACCCCCTCAAGCGTTTTGTGGATCGGCTTCTCCCCTGTTTTCAAATCGGGAGAAAATTTCGTCGACATATCGGGTGAAATAGCGGTAATCGAAAAGCAGGTCCAGGGAGTCATCGTCAAGGTAACGGCTCACTCGCGGGTCAGAGGCCAGCAGGTCCCTGAGGTGGCCTTCCCCGGCCCAGCACCGCATGGCGTTTTCCTGCACGATGGCGTAGGCATCCTCGCGGCTGACTCCCATTTCCTCGACCAGGAACAGAAGGATTCTCTGGCTGAAAAGGAGCCCCCGGGTCAATTCGAGATTTCCTGCCATTCTGCCGGGATCGACCTGCAGTCCGGCGAGAATTCGCTTCAGGGTTTTCAGCGAGTAGTGTGCGAGGTGGAATGCATCCGGCCAGGCAATGCGCTCCACCGACGAGTGGCTGATATCCCGTTCATGCCACAGGGCAATGTTTTCCATCGAAGCAAGGGCGTATCCCCTCAGAAGACGCGCCATCCCGCAGACCCTTTCGGAAAGAATCGGGTTTCTCTTATGGGGCATGGCGGAGGACCCCTTCTGCCCCTTGGCGAATGGTTCTGCTGCTTCGAGAACTTCGGTTCTCTGGAGGTGCCTGATTTCCGTTGCAATTCGTTCCATCGTGGCTCCGAGAATTGCGATCGCTGTCAGGACCTCCGCGTGGCGGTCCCTCTGCAGGATCTGGTTCGAAACGGGAGCTCTCTGTAATCCCAGCTTCGAACAGACTTTTTCCTCGATTTGCGGGGGGCAGTGGGCATAGGTCCCGACGGCTCCGGAAATCTTTCCGACCCGGATGTGGTTCGTCGCGAGCTCAAGCCGCTCGAGGTCCCGCTGAAGCTGTGAATGCCAGTTCAAAAGCTTCAGTCCGAAGGTCGTCGGTTCTCCGTGGATCCCATGGGTTCTCCCCACGCAGGGGATGTGGCGGTACTCCCTGGCTTTTTCCAGCACAAGTCCGGAAAAGCTCTTCAGCGTTTCGATTAGAACGGCGAGGGCTTCCAGGATCAGGAGGGATCCCGCGGTGTCCACCACGTCGCTGCTCGTCAGGCCGAGGTGAACAAAACGTCCCTCGGGTCCGATTTTCTCGGCGACGGAACTTACAAACGCAATGACATCATGGTGAGTGCTGGATTCGATTTCGGCAATTCTTTCCAGGTCGAAACCTGCGCGCTTTCGAATGGTTTCCATCGCTTCGGCAGGAATGCGCCCCTCTTCTGTCCAGGCCTCGCAGACCGCCAATTCGACCTCGAGCCATTTTTGGAAGCGGTTTTCGTCGGACCATATCCTTTTCATCTCTTCGGTTTCGTAGCGCTCGATCATGAACGAAGTCCCTCCTTGCACAAATCGCCCTCTGGCAAGCCGAGAAGGGCTTCGATAAACTCCCTCGGGTGAAATAGGGCGAGATCCTCAACTTTCTCGCCCAGTCCGACATACCGCACCGGCAGCCCAAGTTCGTTGACGACGGACAGGATCACCCCGCCCTTTGCCGTGTTGTCGTATTTCGTCAGGACGATGCCCGTGAGGGGGAGCGCTTCGCCAAAAACCTTCGCCTGCTGAAAAGCGTTCTGCCCCATCACGGCGTCGATAACCAGCAGAAATTCCGCGTTGCCCGGTCCAGCCTCGCGTTCCACCACGCGAGCCACCTTTTTCAGTTCCTCCATCAGGTTGTGCCGCGTGTGCAGCCGTCCTGCGGTATCGGCAATCACCAGTTCCGCTCCGTCGGCTTTCGCGGACCGGATGGCATCGAACACGACGGCGGCAGGATCACTTCCCATCCCGTGACTGACCGTCCTTGCGCCGCAGCGTTCGCCCCAGGTTTTCAACTGGTCGATCGCTGCGGCCCTGTAAGTGTCGGCGGCGGCTAGCACGACCCGGTTGCCTGCCCTGATGAACTGCGAGGCCAGTTTTCCGGCGGTGGTGGTTTTCCCGCTGCCGTTGACCCCGGCAAGGAGAACGACCGAGGGTTTTCCGGCCAGTCGGAGCGGTGCCCCGTTCAGGGGATTCCCGGCAAAGATCGCCTCGAGCTGTTTCCCGAAAAGCAAAACCGGGGGGCACTGCTCCATCCCTGGAGTTTTCCTCAGCTTTCTGAAATCGGCGACGAGCCTTTCCGAAAGATCGACTCCCACATCGCCCTTTAGGAGGGTTTCCTCGATTTCTTCCCAGAAATCGGGACTTTCATCGGACGTCGAAATCAGCCGGGCCAGGGAATTCCCCCACTTGGACCTGACTTCTTTCAGTCCGGATCTGAACCGTTCAAAGAAATTCAGGGATATCCACCTCCAGTTGTGATCCAGTCGGAGCGGCTATTCCTCCGCCTGTGGTTTTCGTGACTTTCTCCGCCGGGAATTTCTTTTCCTGCGGGGCTTTTCCAGGTTATCGGGCCCGGTCGGCGAGACCTCGATCCGGTTTTCGGGAGCCGGTTTCGCCGGAGCCACCTCCGGTACGGAGGCGGCCGGCTTTCTCTTTTTCCGCCGCGGCCGCCTTCTTTTGGACCGCGTTTCTTCCTGGGCAGGTGATTCACTCTTTACCGCTGGACCCGCAGACGCTGCCTGTTTTGCGGGAAGTTCCCTTTCCCTTTTTTCCCGGTCTTCGGTTCTTCGAACGGGTCTCTCCCTGGAGGTCAACCGGCCGGGGCGCGGGCGGACTGGCCTTTCCACGGGGCAGATCCCGTCCTCGACGATTCTGTCCGAATCCGTTACGGCTTCCTGAAGGAGCGAATCGAAAGGAAGCGGAACAACTTCCTCGCGCTGGGGTTCCCAAACCTCGCCTTTCTGGATGGCTTCCTTGAATTTCGCGAACTCGGAAACCGGCACCAGCAGCTCCGTTCGATCCGGGCAGAAGATCCTCAGGGATTTCCCCATCAGGTCGACACCCGAGATCAGGTAGGTTTCTCCGGTCAGCGACTTTAGCTTCGTTCCCGGGTTGGGAAGCCCCTTCCAGAGTTCCTGGTAGGTTTGATGCTCGTATCCCATGCAGCACATAAGGCGGCCGCAGATTCCGGAAATCTTTGTCGGGTTGAGAGCTAAATTCTGCTGTTTCACCATCTTGATGCAGATGGGTTCGAACCGGTTAAGCCATGTGCTGCAGCAACAAGGCATCCCGCATTGTGAAATCCCCGCTGCGACTTTTGCCTCGTCTCTGCCGCCGATCTGGCGAAGTTCGATTCGGGTTTTGAACTCCCTCGCCAAATCCCGGACAAACCCCCTGAAATCGATCCGCTGTTCGGCGGTAAAATAGAAAAAAAGCTTGGATCGGTCGAGGAGATATTCGACGTCTACCAGTTTCATGGCAAGATTGTGGGTTTTCAGAATCTCCCTTGCCCGTTGCAGGACCTGGGTTTCTTCCTCGGCACATTCTTTTCTGAATCCCGTTTCGTCCGGAAGGGGAAACCCGACGAACTGGACCTCGTCAGTCGAGGAGCCGTTCTTCGCATTTCCATCGGCGGTTTCGGACGTGGGCGCTTTTCTGTACCGCTCTTCCTGGCTGGGGCTGATGGGACCCGCGACGATCCCGATTTCTCTGCCTCTCGGAGATTCGATGACGATCGAATCTCCCTTGCGAAGGACAAAATCCTCCTCCGTCCTTAAGAAACCAAGGTAACGGGGCTTACCGTAAAGAATCAAGAAAGTCTTCAAACTTGGATTCCTCTCTTGTCATCAAAAAAATAAGGTCAATGGCCATTGAGGTCGACAGCTTCGCTTTCTGAACCAGAACCACCAGGGTGTCCAGGTCCGCGGCCTTCCGAAATTGACCGGAAAGAGCATACCACCTTGCCCAGGCCGTCGCACGCAGGAGAAGGGCTTCCGTTTTGCCGGAAGAAGCTTCGGACAGCCACTGAACCCATTCGTCGTCGTTTTTTGGGGGGGCTTCCGGGGCCAGGACCTCCTCGGGGGGCATTCGAAGGATCCAGCTTCGACTGCGGAGGGTTGGCAGAAGGTTTTCTTCCTCCAGCAGGAAGAGAATCCTGCCCTGGGGAGGAGGTTCTTCCGCGATTTTTAGAAGGCTGTTCGCAGCAGGGGGGCTGAGACGGTCGGCGCAATAGATGACCGCAAGCCTGTAATTAGCTGCCACAGGGCGTGAATAGAGCTCCACGAGCTGTTCGCGGCAGGCCTCGATTCCCGGCGGGGCCTCGGGCGTTCCCAGGCGGACCAGGTCGGGATGGTTTTCGCCGACCCAGCCGGATCCGTTACCGGAAAAGAGGGCGTGAGCATAAAGGTGCACGAAGGGATCGTGAAACAGCAAGGGAGAACAGAAAACCACCGACTGAGGCACAACTCCAGCGCCGAGAGCCGAGGAGAGTTCCTTCCAGGCCCGGCTCGACTCGACGGCGTCGAAAACACCGTTCAAGTTTTCTTCCGCTTGGGCGGGAATTACGGGATGTCCAGGCATCAGATGCACCCCTCCAGGGAGCCGAGGATCCTGGCGAAGACCTCGTCCGGCTGTCCTTCTCCGTTGACTGCGCGAATTCGGCTTTTTTCCCTCTCCGCAAGGAACCGGTATCCCTCGATGACGCGTTCGAGGAAGTTTTTCCCCTCCCTTTCGTAGCGGTCGAGGTTTGCCCGGGCCAGGACCCGCCCCAGTGCTGTTTCCGAGGAGACATCCAGCAGGATCGTCAGATCCGGGCGCGGGTATTCTGCCAAAGACAGGGCCCGTTCAATTTTCTCAAGTTCGATGCCTCGTCCCCAGACCTGGTAGGCCCGTGTGGAATCATCGAATCTTTCGCAAATCACGGTGATCCCTTTCCGAAGGGCGGGTTCGATGACTTTCCTTGCATGTTCGCAGCGATCGGCAAGAAAAAGGAAAACCTCCGTCCACGGATGTTCAAGTTCCTGGGAAAGGATCATTTCCCGCAAATCTCCAGAACCGGGCCATCCCCCAGGTTCCCGCGTCCAGAGGACCTTCCCGTTTCCCCTTTTCTTTAGCAGGAATTCCGCCAGGCGCTGTGCCTGTGTGGATTTTCCGCAGCCGTCGATCCCTTCAAAAGTGATGAACAAGTCTTTCTCCTGCCTATTTCGAAAACTGGTAAAACACGCCGACGATATCGCTTGCGGGGTCATGCCCAGGCTCCAGCCGCTCGTAATAGAGCCCCCACCGCGGCTTGACGTACCATTTTCCCCGAAAAGCCCAGCTTCCACCCTGTTCATCCCACCACTCGGCGGAAAGGAAAAGGGGAAAATCAGACCGGAAATCCAGGGCGGCACCGATTCCTACGTCCCCCCGCACAATCCCTCCCCAGACGCGTCCCCATGCAGTACGGTATAGGGCTGAAGCGGTAAGCCTGCTTCCATTGCCAAGTCCGGTTCCTTCCAAAAGAAGGTTCCAGGGAGAGCCGTCCTTTCCAAGGAGGAGGGAAAAATCCATCGCCAGTCCATCCTGGTCATCCTTCCCGGCTACGGAACGGTGGAGGGCAACCTCGCCCGACGCGCGGATCGATCCGACAGCGGAAACGATTCGCCCGGCTCCCTGGAGGGTTTGCTTCAGGTTTATCCGGCTCTCCTTCTCCCCGGAGGTCGGAGTGGAATCTCCCAGGGCATCGGAAAGGCTTGAGGAAAGCGCCTCGATTCCCCTGGCGGCTTTTGAAAGATTCCGGATGGCTTCACGCATCTCTTTTCCGGCCATTCTATCTTCGTCAAACTGGGCAAACGTTTCATCCGCCCTCTTCAGGAGGGAGGCCAGGGAAGCGATGGATTTTCGCACCTCTTCCCTGTTTTCGAGAACGACTTGATCCAGGTGGCTTCCAAGTTCCTGGAGACGGTCGGAAAGCACTTTGATCTGCTTTCGCCCCATTCGTCCAAGTTCCTGGATTTCGGTCCCGGCCGCCCCGATTCGGCGCATCGCAGAACGGCTGTCCTCTACGAGATCCGGCAGGTTGTCGAGCGCCTTCCCCAGCCTTGCTTTCCGTTCCGGATCACCGAGAACCTCGTTGAAATTCTCAAAGGTTGCCCCGAGTGCTTTCAGGTTTTTCTGGATCTCTTCGAGGACGGAATCGAAATCGGGAGGTATTTCCCCGGAAAGCCGATCACCGGGCTGAAAATACTCCAGGCTCGATCCCCGCTCAATTCGGAGAACCGGCTTTCCTAAAAGGCCCCCCGTTCCGATCAGGATTTTACTGTCCTTGGGAATCCTCACCGACGGGTCCAGGACCACGGTGACGATTACCCCTTCTGGCGCTAACTTCAAGGTCCGAACCGCACCCGACTCGAGGCCGGAAACGTAGGCCGGCGCCCCCTGCTCCAGCCCCATTGCGTCCCGGAAGAGGATCTCGTAGGAATTGCCGCCATGCCTGAATAAGGCCCCGCCCGTTATGAAGACCATCCCGCCCAGAGCAAGAAGGGCGAGAAAGACCGTCAGGCCGACCTTGAACTCCCTGTTCATGGACACACCGTCCTTCCTGCCCGGACAGGGCGAAGCCCCGTTGCGAACTTCCTGACGTTCGGATCCTCGGAGGTTTTCCATTCTTCAGGAGTTCCTCTCCAGGAGATTTTTCCCCGGTCCATCAGGAGAATTGTATCCGAAATCCCGATGGCAGTGACCAGATCATGGGTCACCGCGAGGATTCCCAGATTTCGCCGCTTTCCGATTTCCGAAACGAGACGGTCGATGTGGCGCGCAGTTTGCGGATCCAGCCCGGTTGTCGGTTCATCGAGCAAAAGAATATCGGGTTCGTGAACGAGGGCTCGCGCGATGGCAATCCTCTTTTTCATGCCGCCCGATAGTTCGGCCGGCATCAGCGATTCGGTCCCGGGCAATTCAACCTGCTCCAGAACTTCGAATACTCGCCTCTCGATCTCTCCTTCGTCCGTGAGGCCAAGGCAGTAGCGCAAGGGGAAAGCGACATTTTCGCCCACGTTCAGGGAGTCAAAAAGAGCCCCTCCCTGGAAAACGATACCGATCCTCCGTTTCAGATCGATGGTGGATTCGTCGTCCTCAGGATGCGTCATCTCCCTGCCGAAGAGGGTGATTTTACCGCGATCGGGCTTGATCAGTCCCACGATCATCCGGAGCACCGTCGTCTTACCGCACCCCGAAGGACCCATCAGGGAAAGGGTTTCTCCGGCCGACAGTGCCAGGTCGATTCCCCTGAGGACGGCGTTTTCCCCGAAAGATTTTTCGATGGCGGTGGCTTCGAGAAGACAGGCCTTCACCGGATGCCTCCGAAAAGAATCGTTGAAAGGATGTAGTTGAACGCCAGAATCAGCATATTGCTCCAGACCACCGCCCGCGTCGTTGCCTCGCCGACGCCGATGGCTCCGTTGCCCGCACGGAAGCCCTCCGCGCAGGCCGTTGTCGAGATGATGATGCCGAAAAACGCGGCCTTCAGGAGCCCCCCAAAGATGTCCGAAGGCTCCAGGAGAGCCTCCAGCGATTTCAGGAAGGTTACGCTATGGATTCCCCGCGTAACCACGAATAGGTAGCCGCCGCCGATTCCGATAACAAAGGAATAGATGGTAAGCAGCGGGAGCATGACCAGGCCCGCAACAAGCCGGGGAGAACCCACGAAGGCCACATCGTCCAACCCGAAAGCCTGCAGGGCATCCAGCTGCTCGGTGATCCGCATGGAGCTGATCTCGGCGGCCATGGCGGCTCCCACCCGTCCGGTCACCACGAGCCCGGTCAGGACCGGGGACATTCCACGGACCATGCTGAGTCCAATGACCCCCCCGATGTAGTTGGTCGCTCCGAACCGAACGAATTGGTCGATCGTCTGGACAGCCATGACCATTCCCGTGAAGGCGCTGGTGATGGAAACGACAAAAATCGAGCTCACGCCGACACGCTCCAGCTGTTTGGACAGATCCGTACGGCTCCATTTCCCCCGGAAGATGCCCCGCGCGGATTTCAGGAGGAAGAGGGAAAAAAATCCCAGGGTTTCAAAAAAGCCGATTGCAATCTTTCCAAGCCACCGGAAGATTTCCATTAAAACCTATTCCTCCGCGTTCTCGGATCCCACGGAAATTTCCCTTTGCTGCAGCCCGTCCACGTAGTAATTCGTGCTGTAAATCCTCATCGAGCCCTCTTTCAGCTTTTTCTCGGTGATTTCGCTCAGAAGTTCCGGCTTTTCATCAGCCGGTTCAGAGCCTTTCCCCTTCCGGAGCGGGTCCTTGCCCCCCGGGGTTCCTGGTGCGAGGATTTCCACGACAACCTGGTTATTGGTTTCACGGACGGAAAGTTCCTTCAGCAAAGTGGGAAAATCCCGAATGGTCGTCTTTCCTTCCATGATCGATTCCTGTCCCGGCTCGTTGATTCCCCCTCCCCGGACGACAACCATGCTGCGGCCCGATGCCTCCTTCGGTACCGTCAGCTCGAAGGAGCGCATGAACGGATCCTTGCGGTAGGGTCTGAGCCTGACTTCGATCTTCAGCTTTTCGCCCGGGTTGATTTTTTTCCTGTCCAGTTTCACGTCCTCTATGAGGAGGATGCGGGGTTCCGAGGTCATTTCCAGATCCAGGCGGAACCCCAGGGGGGCGATTTCCGTGAAGGGGTTCAGCGCGAACGTTTCCATCAATTCTTTCAGTTCTTTCAGAACTTCCTTTGTCAGGTCCTTGTCGGAGAAGAAAAGATTATTCCTGCCCCAGCCGCCGGGCAAATTGGGGCCCGTTACCGAAAGGTTAAGCCGGGCTGTTCCTGCCCCAACCCTTCCCCATAGATCGTCCAGAAGACCGGTCAGGGCCTCCGGCGCAAGCTTGCCGAGAAGAAAGGGCGACAGGGCCACATGAAACCGCTTCGTTTGCTTCGACTTGTTGTCCACATCGTCGAAGCGGATCGTGAAATCATAAGAGGGAGGATAAACGTTGAGCTTTCCGCCGATCGCCTGGGGCCTGTCCTGCGTCACGGTTCCGATGATGCTCAGGGGCGATCCCAGCTTGAAGGGGGATTCGATGCTGGGAATCACTTCGTGCACCCAGGCTTCCGTGAGAGGAAAAGCGACCGCCCCGCTGTTCAGGAAAGGATGGGCGAAGGCGAGGAACCTTCCGTCGTCGGAAAGGGCGGTCAGCGTCCCGGTGGCCCCGATGTTGACGTCTCCCCATGCCAGCATCACTCCGACGGCTTCCCCGGGTCTCAGCCCGGAAACCTTTCTGACAGGAGGAACCGCGTCGTCCTTTCCTCCGCCAGCAGCAAGGATGTTCTGCCGGATTTCCCTGGACAGCGATTCCACGGCCCGGAGGCTCATCCCGTCTGCGAGAAGGACGGTCATCGGGGCCTTTTCTTCAAGGCTGTCTTCAGAAACCGGAGGGTTTTCCTCAGGGGAAGCCTCCCCGGAGGATTCATCCGCCGAGGCGACATCAGGGGAAACAAGTCCCTTTTCCTGCATCGGGGGCTGGAAAAAAGGCGGGATCCTGTCTTTCCAGTCAAAAACGGCCATCATGTCTTCGATCGGCGTAACGAGGCCAAGGCGATGGTCGCTGAAGTTCCAGCCGTATCCGATTGCACCGATCAATTTCCCCCCGACGTAGACAGGGCTTCCGCTCATGCCTGCGGCGATTCCTCCGGTCTTTTCGATCAGAGGCCCCTCTGCCCGGATCAGGATCAGGTGCCTGGGAAGTCCTTTCCTGGGAACAACGCTGAGGATGGTGACCGGGAAGGTCTCCACCTTCTGTCCCTTCAGGACGGTTCGTGCTTCTCCCCGCATTCCCGGTCGGAGTTCGCTCGCCTTCAGCACCGGATCCCTGGGTTTGAAGTCTGCGCCTTCCGAAAGGAAGGGGAAGAAAAGAACCAGAAAGGCAATGAAAATAAACGTCCATTTCCGGCAGGAATTTTTCATTCTGTCCTCTCTCCCCGGTCAGAAACCGGCTGTTTCCCCGATTTTCGATAGTTGAGCGCGGCCATGAGGAAGTCGTCGATTTCCCCGTCGAGCACGGCCTGAACGTTTCCAGTCTCGCATCCCGTTCTGTGATCCTTTACAAGAGTGTAGGGATGGAGGACGTAGGACCGGATCTGGCTGCCCCATCCGATTTCCTTCTTTTCGCCCTTCAGGGCTTCCAGCTGTTCCCTGCGTTCCTTCAGAACCCTTTCAAACAGGCGGGCTCTCAAAAGCTGCATTGCAACCTGCCGATTCATGTGCTGGGAACGCTCCGTCTGGCAGCCGACCACGATCCCCGTCGGTATATGCTTGATCCGGACAGCGGAGTCCGTCATATTGACATACTGGCCTCCCGCCCCGCTCGCCCGGCACGTCTGAAGCTCGAGGTCCTCGGGGCGGATTTCGATTTCCACGCTTTCAGGAAGTTCTGGAGCGACCTCCACGGAAGCGAAACTCGTGTGCCGGCGTTTTGCCGCATCAAAGGGGGAAATCCTCACGAGGCGGTGAACTCCCTGCTCCCCTGAAAGGAACCCATAGGCGTAGGGGCCTTTGATCATGAAGGTGACACTCTTGATGCCCGCCTCGTCATCCTGCAGCAGGTCGAAGACCCGCGTTTCCATCCCGTGCGATTCCGCCCAGCGCATGTAGATCCGAAAAAGCATTTCGGCCCAGTCCTGCGAGTCGAGCCCCCCGGCGCCAGGGTGGATCGAAAGGATGGCGTTGGCGTCATCATATTCCTGTCCCATCAGGAGAATGATCTGGTCGTTCTTGATTGACTTCTTCAAGACTCCCGATCGGGCGTAGAATTCAGCCAAAAGCTCGGGATCTTCGTTTTCCGCCAGGATTTCCGCCAATATCTCCAGTTCATCGAGCTCTCTTCTGATCGTATTCCAGAGATCGATCCTCGAATTCAACTGGGACAGTTCGCGAAGGATTTCCTGTGAGTTCGGCCGATTCCAGAAATCGGGGACAAGGGTTTCCTGGGTCAGCGCGGCTGCGCGCTTTTCAAGAGACGCGGGGTCAAAGGCTGTCCTGGAACTCGCGAGCCAGCGAGTGCAGTTCCTCCAGTACGGTTCGAATCGGTACGAATGCCATTAGCTGTTCCTCCCTGGAAGGCATGAAACCGGAGATTGCCCGGCGTTAAAAAAGATTATAACATCGTGTCAGAGCAGACCGAAGAGGGGTTGATCCCGTGCAGAAGGCATCTCCAACCAAGCTGGCCATTCTGGACAAACTGGTTTCCGCGGCGCCTGAAATGGTCCCGAGCGGGGAACTGGTGGCAAGCCTGAAGGTGACCCGCCAGGCGATCTGGAAAGGGATTGAAAGCCTTCGGGAAGAGACGATCGGAATTGAATCGGTCCCGAATCGGGGATACCGTTTCGCTTCTCCGCCGACTTTCGACCTGAGCCCATCGTGGCTGGAATACAGCCTCAAGGGATGTCCCCTGGGGCATCCAATCCTTGTTTTCGACAGCGTGGAATCAACCCAGGAAATCGTAAAGGAAGCCGCGAGGCAGAACATGCCGGCCGGCCTCGTTGCCCTGGCTGAAGAACAACGGTCCGGAAGAGGGCGCATGGGAAGGATTTGGCTTTCTCCGACGGGGGGTAACCTGTACGCCTCAATTCTGCTTCGGCCCCGCATCTCCCCCATGCAGATCCAGCTGGTGAACCTCGCAGCCGGGCTGGCAGCCCAGATGACTCTGGAAAGCCTTTTCCGCGTCCGCTGCTCCCTGAAATGGCCGAATGACCTGCTTTGGAAAGGGCGGAAGCTATGCGGAATCCTGAGCGAAACTGCCAGCGAAACGGACCGGGTTCATTACGCCGTTACAGGAATTGGTCTGAATGTCAACATGAGCGTGGAGGAACTCGTTTCTGCCGGTGCTGAAAACCCCTGCTCCCTTCTTGAGATCAGGGGTGAAAAATCAGACAGGGGGGAGATCCTGGCGGGAATTCTCCGGCGACTGGCGGAAATGATCGAAACGCTTGAAACCGGAGGAATGCAGCGCTTGGTCAGCCTTTACCGCCAGCGCTGCAGCACCCTTGGGAAAGAGATCCGGATTCTGACAGACTCGGGAATTGATTATGGAATTGCCGAAAACATCACCCCGGATGGAGCGCTCGAGGTGAATGTCCAGGGAACCCTTCGAATCTATTCCGCCGCGGATGTGCTTCACGTCAGGGCTTCACAGGACTGATCCGTTTCCCCGAAGCGTTCCAGATCGTGAGGTAAATATCGTGCAGGATCGTCAGCATCTCCTTTTCAAGGGTCGGTGCCGGTATCGCCGCCAGCCGGGGAATCCCCCGGGTTTTTTCTTTCACGGTTGAGGAGGTCCACGGGTCCACCACAACCACCCACCCCTTTTGAGAGGCTTCCTGCAGCGCGATGGAAAGGGTCTCGAGAGATTGCCCCTTTTCCCAGAGCGACAGGACCCTGTCGGGCGGGCGGACGGGCTTTTCGACGGCTGCCCGTATCCATTCGCCGGAATAGCCCGTCAAATCCAGGACCTGCGTTCCTTTCAGCAGCCTTTTCCCAACGCTTACCGTCGTTTCCGTGCGCGACTGGAATTCTGCGAGCCTTCTCTGGTAATAGGCATAGTTCTGGGGATCAATGGAGGAAAGCGCTCCCAAAAGCCTTTGCCCGATGAAAGCCAGAGAAGACGGGTCCAGGAAGGAAGAGACTTTCACAGGAGCTGCCGTGCCCGTTTCACCGAACAGGAACCTCACCTGGCGGTCCTTGACGCCGAAAGCCTTCGCTTCCGAGGGATCCATGGCGATGACGGGGAGCATGCGGCTGGGCCTGGAAGTACGGACGGTTCGCCCGCCTGGATCCCAACCGGAGAGAGGGTGAACGCGGACTTGAATCCCCCCCACGAAACGCACCATCAAAGTCAGCCACGGAGAGGTGACGGCAATATCCCTCGCCGCGGCTGCCTTTCCGCAGAAGCAAAGAAGAAGCAGAAAGCCAGCGAAAACCCTAGCGGCTCCCCGGTTTTTCAATCGGGATGCCCTCCCTGCAGAGCGGACACTCTTCCGCCGTGTAAGTCGGGAATGTTGCCTGCCACAGGGAATGAAGGGGATGGGGGAAGGTCGCCTTTCCCCCGCTTCGGTCCACGATGCAGCCCGTCCCCACCCAATGGGCGCCTGCAGCCTGGATCAGGTTCCCGACTTCCAGGGCTGAACCGCCCGTAGTGATCACGTCCTCGACAACTACAAAACGGATCGGCCCCGGTTTGGGAAACCGCCTGAGCTTCATCGCTCCGTTTTCTCTTTCCGCAAAGTAGAAGGGAACGTCAAGGTGCCGTGCAACCTCGTGGCCGATGATCAGCCCCCCAAGGGCAGGGGCGAAAACGGCCCCGGGATTCAGAGAGGCAAGGCAGGCTGCCAGTTCGCGGCCCGCATGTTCCGCATACCTCGGGACGCTCAGCAGGAGTGCGCATTGCATGTAGTGACCGCTGTGCAACCCGGAGGTGAGCCGAAAATGCCCCTCAAGGAAAGCCCCTGTTTCCTTCATCATGGAAAGGAGCGATGTTTCTTTCAGCTTTTCCGGCAACGGAATCCCTCCTCAATTTCTTGAAGAATTTCCAGTGTCGCTGCTTTCGGATCATCCGCCTGGATAATGGGACGACCGACAACGAGATAATCTGCCCCGTTGCGGATCGCCTCTAGGGGGGTAGCGGAGCGCTTCTGGTCATCCGAAACCTTCCATGGCCGGATGCCCGGCACCACGGTGACAAGCGAATCTCCCGCGGTTTTTTTGACCCCGGGAAGGTCAAGCGGGGAACAGACCAAGCCGTCAATTCCGCTTTCTACACAAAGCTCCGTTCGGCTTTTAACCGCGTCTTCCAGCCGGCATCCGGGGCAAACCCGGTTAAATGACGGAGCGTCCAGGCTGGTCAAAACGGTGACTCCGAGAAGAACCATTTCAGAATCCGCGTCATCTCTTGCAGAAACGGCCGCTTCCAGCATTTCCCGGCCTCCCCCGGCGTGGAGCGTAAGGGCCCAGATGCCGAGGTCGGAAAGTGCGTCAACGGCTCCCGCAATGGTATTGGGGATATCGTGGAGCTTCAGGTCGAGGAAAACCTCGAACCCGCGTGAGGAAACTTCCTTCAGGAAAGGGGCCCCCCCCTGCGTCCAAAGGCGCGGGCCGATCTTGACATAATTCACGAGAGAACCGACCGTGGCCAGAAATTCTCGCGCTTCAGCAAGATCGTGAGTGTCGAGTGCAAGGATCAGCGGATTTTTACGGGAATCGGCCATGTTCATTTTTTCCCCTTTCCGATCAGGTCCATGGGTGAAGAATAGCCCTTCGCGGCCAGGTGTTCAAGAAGCTCTCTTCCGATGTTCCTGAAACAGCCCAAATCGGAAAAATGAAACGTTCCGACGGCAACGGCGCTCGCCCCGGCAAGCATCATCGAAAGTGCGTCTTCCGTTTTCGAAACGCCTCCGCATCCGATGACGGGGATTTGAACTGCAGAAGAGACTTCCCAGACAAGCCTTAGAGCCAGAGGAAAGATCGCCGGCCCCGACAGGCCCGCAACTTTTCGAGAAAAGACGGGTTTTTCAGAAACCGGGTCCATCGCCATGCCGAGCCATGTATTAGCCACGACCAGCGCATCGGCCCCGGCGGCCTCCGCAGCCCTGGCAACCTCGGCGATATTTCCGCACTGCGGTGTCAGTTTGGCCCACAAGGGCCCCTTCCAGCAGCGGCGGGCCAGTTCAACCGCCCTCGCGGCCAGGGAAGGGTCGGCTCCCCAGGCCATTCCCCCGGCATCCACATTCGGGCAGGAAATGTTCAGCTCAACCGCCAAAAATCGCTCCTCGAACACAGAAAGCCTGGAGAGGACGGCCGCGGTTTCCTCTTCGGACTCCATTGCAACGTTCGCGACCACCCCTACATCCCCGGAAGAAATGTTTGGCAGGTCGTCGCGGAGAAAATTCTCGATTCCAGGGTTCTGCAGTCCAATGCTGTTCAGGAGACCGCAGGGGGTTTCCCAGAGGCGGATCCCGGGATTCCCCTCCCTGGGGTGAAGCGTCAGGGCTTTTGTGCAGGCGGCGCCAACGAAGGCGCAAATGGGATCCTTCCAGTACTCGGGTTCATGGGGCCAGGTCCCGGAAGCGATGATCAGGGGACTCCGAAGAAGAACCCCTCCAATGGAAACCGCGGACGAAACCGGTCGATCACTCATTCCAAAGAACCTCCCTGGAGTCGAACACGGGGCCGTCGGTGCAGGTCTTCCGCAACCCCGTCACGGTCCTGACCACACAGCCATGACAGCCTCCGATCCCGCAGGCCATCCTTGTCTCCAGGCTGATCCAGCAGGGGAGTTTACGCCGTTCGCAGGCCGCCTGGACAGCTTTCAGCATCCCCGTGGGTCCGCAGGCCCAGACCACTTCGGTCACGGGGTCGAGTTGATCGATGCAGGCGAGGGGGGTTCCCCCGAGACCGACGGAGGCATCTTCCGAATAGACGCAAAGGCCAGGGATCCTTTCCGCGGCCCAGGTTGCGAGCCCCATCCAATCCCTGCCAGGCACCCCAAGGTGAACTTCGATCTTCGGTGTTTCCTGCCGGGCCAAGAGAAAGGGGGCGATTCCCGTTGTGCCCGCCAGGCAATGTACCCGTTTCCCCGGTTGTGAAGGGAACCCGTTCCCGAGAGGACCCCGAAGGACCAGCCGCTCTCCTTCCGGAAGAGAGCACAAAAGACGTGTCCCTCTACCGGCAACGGCCACCAGGAGTTCCAGGCTGTTTTCCCCTGTGCCGCAAACGGCAAAGGGTCGACCGAGGAACGGATCCATTCCCAGGCTGGTTCTCAGCATAACGAATTGACCGGGCTGAATCCGGGAAAAGGGCTCCCGGGACTCAAGGGAAAGAACAAAAAGGTTTTTCGTGAGGTCCTTCTTTTTTGAAAGGGTGACGACCCTTTCTATAAGCGAATCCGAAGAACGGTTTTCACACATCTTTCTATTCCCTGGAGCGGTCAAAAACGACGCGTCCCTCGACCATTGTCAGCACGGGCCAGCCGAAAAGGGAAAGTCCCTCCCAGGGAGAAAGACGGGCCTTGCTTTTCCACTCCTCCACCGCGACCTTTCGCTCGAGATCCATGTCCAGAACGACGAGATCCGCCTTTCCGAGCCGTGTCAGCCTGCCATGCGACGGCCACTCCCCTGGAAGGAGGGACGCGGGACCGCTCGTAAAGAGCGCAAGAAGCCGATCCAGTCCGAAAGGCTTTCCTCGATTCAGCCAGCAGGTAAAAACACCGGGGAAAGCGCATTCGATCGAAGCGATCCCGAACGGTGCCTCCGGAAACGGCAAGTCTTTCTCGTCGAGGTGCCACGGGGCGTGGTCCGTTGCGATCGCGTCCACGGTGCCATCGGCAAGGGCCTCCCAGAGGCTTTCGATGTCATCAGAAGACCGGAGAGGCGGGTTGACCTTGAACCGGGAGTCAAAGCCGGACTCGATCACGGATTCTTCCGAGAAGCGAAGATGGTGCGGTGTGACATCGCAGGTGACGGCAAGCCCCTCTTTCTTTGCTTCACGGACCAGGGAAACCGATTCGCGTGTGCTCAGATGAGTCAAATGGACGGGAACTCCCGTTTCCCTTGAAAGCGAAATGGCCCTGAATACTCCGATTTCCTCCGCGGAAGCCGGGATTCCCTTTAGCCCTGCAAGAGAGGAGCATCGTCCTTCGTTGACCTGGCCGCCGCGGGACAGGCTCGTATCCTCCGGGTGCTCCATGATCCTGACCTTGAGGCTCTGGCTGTACTGCAACGCGGTCCGGAAAAGGCGGGATGAACCGACCGGGGCCCCGTCGTCCGTGAAAAGGACGCATCCTGCCGAAGCCATTTTCCCCATCTCGGCCAGTTCCTTGCCTTCCCGTCTTTTTGTGACCGCCCCGGCTGGAAGGATACGGGAGTACCCTGCACGGATCCCTTTTTCGATCACATACCGGACGAGGGCATCGTTATCGACGGCCGGATCGGTGTTCGGCATCGCAACGGCGGTTGAAAACCCTCCCGCTGCGGCAGCCGCTGCTGCACTTTCAATGTCTTCGCGCCATTCAAAACCGGGATCCCGCATGTGACAGTGAAGATCCACAAACCCTGGTGAAAGCACTTTCCCCCCAAGGTCAAGGATTTCAGCCCCGGGAGCAGACACGTTCTGGCCGAACGTTTCAATTATTCCTTCCCGGACCAGCAGGTCGAGGGTCCCCTCGTAGAAGGTTTTTCCGTCAAACAGGGTCGCATTCTTGAAGAGAATCATGCCATGACACCTCCGAGGCATAGGTAAAGGAGAGCCATCCTGACCGCTACCCCGCTTCGAACCTGCTGCAGGATTCGGCTCTGGGTTCCGTCGGCGATGCTTGAGTCGATCTCGACCCTTCTGTTGATCGGGCCCGGGTGCATCACCAGCGCGCCCTCCTTCGCTTTGGAAACAAGTTTCTCGTCTGCCCCGAACCGCAGGTGATATTCATCCAGGGAAGGGAACAGCCCTTCTTCCTGTCTTTCGCGCTGGATTCGAAGGAGGTAGACGATATCGGCGTTTTTGACCGCTTTCCAGGGGTCGGGTTCGTACGTGACTCCCAGCGATTTCACATCGAACGGCATCAGCGTTTCCGGTCCCGAAAGGACGATCTCGCAGCCCAGTGTCCTGAAGACCTGGATGTCGCTGCGGGCAACACGGCTATGAAGGACATCCCCAAGGATCGCCATTTTGCGCCCTTCAAGGTTTGGAAAAGATTTCCAGGCCGTGTAGGCGTCCAGGAGGGCCTGCGTAGGGTGCGAGTAGGCCCCGTCTCCCCCGTTGAAAACCACCGCCCGCTTCAGCTTCCGGGCGAGGTAGTGGGCGGAACCGGAAGCCCCGTGGCGGACAACGACAGCATCTGCCCCCATGGCCTCAAGAGTCCAGGCAGTGTCCCGCAGGGTTTCCCCCTTTGATACGCTGGAACCTGATGCGGACCAGTTGACGACATCTGCGCTCAACAGTTTCTCTGCAAGTTCGAATGAAACGCGGGTTCGGGTCGAAGCCTCGAAGAAGAGGTTCACCACGAGTTTTCCTCTCAAGGCAGGGACTTTCTTGATTGGCCTGTCGATCAGGTTGTCCATGTTTTTCGCCTGGTCAAGGAGGAACAGGATGTCCTCTCTTTTCCAGTCCTTCAAATCAAGAACGTGCCGATGCTTCCACTCCATCTTTCTTTACCCCTCCTGCCTCTCGCAGATAACGACTTCGTTGATCCCGTCGATTTCGCTGACCCTGACCTCCACCACCTCATCACGGGAGGTGGGGACATTTTTCCCCACGAAATTCGGGGCGATCGGAAGTTCCCGGTGTCCACGATCCACGAGGACGGCCAGCTGGACGATGTCGGGCCTTCCAAGGTCCATGAGCGCGTCGAGTGCGGCCCGGATCGTCCGGCCGGTATAGATGACGTCGTCTACAAGGACGACATGCCTGCCGGTGATGTCCAGGGGCATGGAAGTGCTGTGCACGACCGGGTGGTCGTGAAGAAGGGTCAGGTCGTCCCTGTAGAGCGTGATGTCAAGCTCTCCGGTCGGAACCCGGACTTGCTCGAACTGCCTGAGGACATCCCGGATTCGCTGGGCAAGGAAGACACCCCGGCGCTGGATCCCCACAAGAACCACTTTCTCCAGCCCCTTGTTCATCTCGACGATTTCATGGGCCATCCGGCGAATTGCCCGTTCCATGTCCGTTTCGCTCATCAGCTTTGCTTTCTCTCGCAATGTCATCCCGCATTCCCCTCCCACTGGAAAAAAAGGGGGCATAGCGCCCCAAAAGCGCCATGGCCCCCTGGATTGGCCCATTCGATTTTTCGCATGCTGTCCTCCCCTTTTGGGCCTCGCTGGACCCCTTTAAAAGGATTTCTATCCCGAACGCGCCCCGATTATACCCCGCCCTTCAGATAAATGCAACCGGTTGTATTTGTCGAAGCAGGTCCAGCGCACTGCGGGCTGCGGAGAACTCCGCTTCCTTTTTTGAATGCCCCGTACCTGTCGATAGAATCTCGCTCCCTGAACGGACACCCACCAGAAAAAGCGGGGCATCATCCTGTCCCGTCTTTTCCAGAAGGAAATATTCCGGTAGAGGTTTTCCCAGTGCCTGCAAGGTTTCTTGCAGGGCAGATTTGGGGTTGTGCGTTTTTGACTCGAACGCCAGCCTCTCTGCGGTGGAAAAGAACCGTTCAAAAAAGGCTCTCGCTTCGGGCAGCCCCGAATCAGCGTAAATGGCTCCAATCAGAGCCTCTAATGCATCTGCCCCGATGGACCGGTTCCCCCGGTTCTTCTGCTTCTCCATTCCTTTCCCGATTCTCAGGAATTCGAGGAGTCCGATTTTTTCCTCAATTTCAAAAAGCGTTTCTTCGCAAACGAGCGCGGACCGTTTTTGTGTCAGTTCTCCCTCCGCGGCCTCGGGAAAACGTTTGAGAAGCCTTTCCGTTACGATCAGCTGCAGGACGGCATCCCCGATGAATTCCAGCCGCTCGTTGTCTTCTTCAAGCCCGGCTTCGTGCCGGTAGGAAGAATGCGTCATTGCAGCGTCAAGAAGCGACAGGTCCGCGAAGCGGTATCCGATCCTTTCCTGAAGGAGAAGCAGCTTTTCCTTCCGGAACCGGTCATCCTTGCGGGCCTGCTCGAAACGGTTCGTCATTCCGAAAAGGATTGAATGGCCAGGACCCCGTTGTGCCCCCCGAATCCGAAGTTGTTCACCAGGGCTCTCTTAACCGGGTATTCAACCCCTTTGATTCCCACCACGTTGATGTCGCATTCGGGGTCCTGGTTTTCGAGATTGAGGGTCGGGTGGACGAAGCCTTCCGCAATAGACTGAATCGCGGCAATGGTTTCGAGGGCGCCTGCCGCTCCAAGGCCGTGGCCAATCATCGACTTCGTGGAATTGACCAAAACACTCGGGGTGCGATCTCCGAAAACGGTCCGGATCGCCCGGGATTCCATCTTGTCGTTTAAGGGCGTTGATGTGCCATGAGCGTTGATCAGGTCCACGTCCCCGATCGTCCAGCCAGAGCGGTCGATGGCCTGCTTCATGGCTCTCGCCGCGCCGTCCCCTTCCGGATCAGGAGCCGTGATGTGATAGGCGTCGCAAGTGGAGCCATAGCCGGAGATTTCCGCATAGATCCTGGCTCCCCTGCTTCTTGCGTGGTCGAGATCTTCAAGAATAAGGACTCCAGCCCCCTCGCCGAGGATGAACCCGTCCCTGTCCGCGTCGAAGGGCCTGGAGGCTTTTTCCGGTTCATCGTTTCGGGTGGAAAGGGCCTTGATGGCTGCAAATCCGGCAACCCCGAGCGGAGAAATGGCCGATTCCGCTCCACCCGCCAGGATGATGTCCGCTTCCCCTCTCCGGATGGTATTGAAGGCTTCGATTATCGTGTGAGTGGCAGTCGCGCATGCGGTCACCACGCAGATGTTCGGTCCCTTCGCCCCGTAACGGATCGCCAGATAAGCCGCGGGCATATTGCTGATCATCATCGGGATAAAGAAAGGGCTCACGCGGTTGGGGCCTTTCTCGATCAGTGTTTTGATATTCTCGTAACTCGTGAAAATGCCGCCCTCCGCGCTGCCCAGGAAGACCCCGAAGCGCTCCTTGTCCAGCCGCGAAACGTCAAGTGCCCCATCCTCCACGGCAAGGGCCCCGGCAGCCATCGTGAAATGGATCACTCGATCGGTTCGCCTGGCTTCCTTGTGATCCATCCAGTCGTCGGGCCTGAAATCTTTGACTTCTGCTGCAATTTTCACGGGGTAATTTTCCGCATCGAAGTGGGTAATCCGGGCGACCCCGTTCGTTCCCGAACGAAGCGCCTCCCAGTACGCGTTCTTTCCGATCCCGATAGGGCTTACAACGCCTAGCCCGGTGATGACGACTCTTCTCAAGCCGGGTCACTCCTTCTCCTGGATAGGTCGAAAATAAACTACAGACGTTGAAGGGGCCGGGCGTATCCCGACCCGGCCCGGTTCATACGAACTACTCCTCGACTCCCAGTTTCCCGATCACGTAATTGAGCGCTTCTCCGACGGTGGTGAGTTTCTCGGCGTCTTCATCGGGAATCTCGATGTCGAACTCCTCTTCGATGCCCATGATCAACTCGACGATGTCGAGTGAATCCGCGCCGAGGTCCTCGATAAAGGAAGCCTCATTCTTGATCTGGCTCTCTTCCACATCCAGCCTGTCGATCACGATTTCCTTAAGCCTTGAGAGGATCTCTTCTTTCTTCATGTGCTTCACCTCCTTCCGAATGACTTTAGACCATTGTCATACCGCCGTCCACGGCGATTGTCTGGCCGTTGACGTAGGATGCTTCTTCCGATGCTAGAAAGGCGACGACCGCTGCGACATCTTCCGGCCTGCCAGGTCTTCCTGCTGGCACCGATTTGAGCATGGCCTCACGGATTTCCGGCTTCAGGGCCGCTGTCATGTCGGTTTCGATCCAGCCCGGGGCGACTGCGTTCGCCGTGATCCCTCTCATCCCGTATTCCCGGGCGATGGATTTCGTCAGGCCCAGCAGGCCCGCCTTCGAGGCGCAGTAATTCGCCTGCCCGGGATTTCCAATGATCCCGACGACGGAGCTGATATTGATGATTCGGCCCCAGCGGGCGCGGGTCATATCACGAAGTCCCTCGCGCGAACAAAGAAAGGCTCCCTCGAGGTTCAGGGAAAGAACCTCCCGCCAATCTTCGTCCTTCATCCTCATTAAAAGACCATCCCTCGTGATTCCCGCGTTGTTGACGAGAATCGAGACTGGGCCAAGGGAATCCCGAACGGCTTCGAAGAGGGCACGGACTTCCAGGGCACTGGAAACATCCGCCCTGAAGAGACCGCAATCCCCTCCTTCGGACCGGATCGCTTCGGCAGTTTCCCGTGCAGCTTCTTCTGAACGGCTGTAGTTGACCGCAACGGATGCACCGCGACGGGCCAGCTCGATCGCAACGGCACGGCCGATCCCCTTTCCCGACCCGGTTACAAGGGCGACCTTTCGCGTTTCATTCAACGGGATCCTCCTCCTCTCCCCTGAACAGGGCGATCATCCTGGAAAGTCCTTCCGTCGTCGACGTGTCCAGGGTGACCGCTGTCCTGGCCCCCTTGCGGACAAGACCTGAAAGGACGCTACCGGGCCCGATTTCCAGGTAATGCGAAATGCCCTCCCGTTCCATTGCCTGCACAGATTCCAGCCAGAGCACCGGGCTGTAGGTCTGTTTTTGAAGAGCCTCCCGGATTTCCCGGGGGTTTGTCAGCAGGGTCGCGGACACGTTGTTGACGAGCGGACAGGAAGGTTCCTTCCAGGTGCATTGCGAAAAAGCATTTTGAAGGCGTTCCGCAACAGGTTCCATCAGGCTGCAGTGAAAGGGAGCGCTAACCTTCAGCGGGATCGCCCTTTTCGCTCCGAGGCGGCGCGCAATTTCAACCGCCCGCGCCACGGCTTCCGTGTGGCCAGAAATTACAATCTGTCCTGGAGCGTTGTAATTCGCCGGGCTGCAGACCTGCCCCTGGGCGGCTTCTTCACATGCCTGTTTCACAAGGGCGTCATCCAGCCCCAGGATGGCAGCCATCGCACCTTGCCCGACCGGAACCGCCTCCTGCATCCACTTCCCTCGCAGGTGCACGAGACGGACGCCGTCCTCGAGGCTTAGGGCACCGGCTGCCACCAGGGCGGTGTATTCCCCGAGGCTGTGACCGGCAACCAAAGCCGGGGTTAAGGGCCTCCCGAGCTCGTCTTCGAGAACCGCCTTAACTGCAATCGAGACAGTCAGAATCGCGGGCTGTGCGTTTTCGGTCCGGGTGAGTTCCTCTTCCGGTCCTTCGAAGATGATCCGGGTCAGAGAGTAGCCGAGAGCCTGGTCCGCCCCCTCAAAGACTCGCCTGGCGGAGGAGTGGCTCTGGAAAAGGGGCTTTCCCATTCCCACTTCCTGTGCCCCCTGCCCGGGGAACAAGAGCGCGTAGCGCATCGAATCACTCCCCGTTTCTGAAATCGGAAGCAAGTCTGGTGAGGACCTCTTCCGCCTCTGCAAACATCGTTCTGATGATCTCGGCTGCGGGCCGAATTTCACGAATCAGGCCTGCGATCTGTCCCGCCATGACGGATCCCCATTCGACATCGCCTTCCACTACGGCTTTACGAAGCCTCCCGGAACCCAGTTCCTCGAATTCCTGCACGTCTGCAAGCCGGTCCTCGAGCTTGTCGAATTCCTGGGTGAGCCTGTTTTTCAGACAACGCACCGGGTGGCCCGTCCTGCGGCCGGTAATCACCGTGGAACGATCTCCGGCAGCAAGGATCTCCTGTTTGTAAAGCGGGTGGGCGTTGCACTCAGAGCAGCAGACAAAACGGGTTCCGAGCTGAACCCCCTCTGCGCCGAGTGCGAAGGCGGCCGCGATCCCCCTTCCGTCCCCGATGCCGCCGGCCGCGATCACAGGAATTTTCACCGCATCCGCGACCTGGGGTACAAGCGTCATCGTCGTCGATTCCCCGATATGTCCCCCCGACTCCGTGCCTTCCGCGACCACGGCGTCGGCTCCCTGTTTCTCCACGCGACGGGCATGCGCGACGGAAGCGATGACCGGAACCACGATCGTCCCGAGCGGCTTGAGGCGCTCGATGACTTTCCCTGGGGCTCCTGCGCCTGTCGTGACAACGGGGACGCGGTGAGCCGCCGCGAGTTCGATCGCGTCTTCCGCGGTTGGGGAAAGAAGCATGATGTTGAGGCCAAAGGGCCGGCTTGTCAAAGTCTTTGCCTTCAGGATCTGTTTTTCGAGAATATCCGGCGGAACGTTTGCAGCGGCGATGATTCCCAACCCTCCTCCATTGCTGACTGCAGCGGCCAGGTCGGCATCCGCCACCCAGGCCATGCCTCCCTGAAGGATGGGATACTCGATCCCGAGCAGCCTGGCGATGCGGTTATTTTTCAGCATGTCGGCCTCCTTGCATTTCCAGGATGATATCGCCATACGTCATTCCCGCTCCAAAGCTGGTGATGAGGACCTTCTGGGAGGGGGCCAGCTTCCCTTCGGCGTACGCCTCGTGAAAGGCCAGGAATACGGAAGCGGCCGAGGTGTTCCCGTACTTGTCCAGGTTGACGAACGTTTTTGAGGAATCGACCTGGAGTCTTTTCAAAACGGAATCAATGATGCGCAGGTTTGCCTGGTGGAAAATCCACCAATCGATCTGAGCCGGTTCCAGCCCTGATTTTTCGCAGCTTTCCCGGAGAAAGCCCGGCAATGCCTGGTTGACGAACTTGAATACTTCGTTCCCCTTCATCTGGACCGAGTGGAGATTTTCTTCCAGGGTGTTCGGGGAGGTCGGGTTCTCAACAAGTCCTCCAGGGAAACTGATCAGGTCATGCCGTGTCCCGTCCGACCTGAGGTCGGATGAAAGGATCCGGGCCAAAGCACCGGCCGGGTTTGAGGAAAGCACCATCGCTCCCGCCCCGTCGCCGAAAAGGACGCAAGTGTTCCGGTCCTGCCAGTTGATCAGGCTGGAAAGGACTTCGGCCCCCACCACAAGGACATTCTCCCAGAGGCCCGAAGCGATGCCGGCCGTGGCGATTGCCAGGGCATAAACGCAGCCGGTGCACCCCGACTGGAGATCCGCGGCTCCGGCCCTGGTCGCTTCCAGCTTCCCCTGCACCTTCGCCGCGACACCGGGGAAAAGAGTGTCGGGGGAATTCGTTGCAACCAGGATCATGTCCAGGTTTTCCGGTTTCAGGCCGGCAGAACCGAGGGCCTCCAGTCCTGCGGCGTAGGCGAGGTCGCTGGTCAGTTCACCTGGGGCTGCGATGTGCCGGGTCCTGATTCCCGTCCGTTCAACGATCCATTCGTCCGTGGTATCCACCATTTTTTCAAGATCCTGGTTGGTCAGGACCCTTTTTGGCAGATGGATTCCCGTCCCTGTAACAAAGACAGGCTTTCCGGAAAAAAGAGGCATTCTAGAGTTTTCCTCCCTCCAGCAATTCTTCCCGAATGAGCTCGACTCCCTTTTTCTCGACGAAATCATGGGCAACCCGAATGGCATTGGCGACGGCGGTCGCCCTGGATCTGCCATGGGCCTTGATCACGGCACCGTTGACCCCGAGAAGGGGGGTCCCGCCGTACCGTTCATAATCAAAGCGAGTCCAGAGTTCCTTGATCATCGGGAGCATGAACACCATGCCCATTTTCGGCAGGAGGCGGTTCCCCATTTCCTCCTTCAGCAGTGCGTAAACCGCCTCGCCGAAACCCTCCATGAACTTCAGAAGGACGTTTCCGGTAAAGCCGTCGCAAACGACGAGGTCCGCCGTTCCGAAGGGGATGTCCTTCCCTTCCACGTACCCCTTGAAGTTCAGCTTTGCCCCTTTGATCATCTCCCTGGCGGAGAGGATCACTTCGTCTCCCTTGATTTCCTCTTCGCCGTTTGAGAGGAGGGCGATCTCGGGTTCTTTCACTCCGAAGATGTGACGCATGTAAATCTGTCCCATCAGCGCGAACTGGAAGAGGTTCTCGGGTTTGGCTCTCACGGTGGCTCCGACGTCGATGAGCATGCTCGTCCGGTTCAGCGCCGGCAAAGGCATGCCGAGGCCGGGCCTCTCTATCCCGGGAATGCGGCCGACCACGAGAACCCCGCCCGCCACGATGGCCCCGGTGTTCCCGCAGGAAACGCACCCCTGTGCTTCCCGGGAATGAACCATTTCCATTGCGATTCGGAGACTCGCGTCCTTTTTCTTCCGGATGGCAACCACGGGAGATTCGTCCATGGCGATCGCATCCTCGGCATGGACAAGGTGAAGCCTTTTAAGAAGACCTGCTTCGACGCCTTCCAATTGCTCCCGGACAAGAGGTTCCTTTCCTACAAGGGCAATCTCCAGATCCGGGTGGTTCCGGCAGGCAATCACCGCACCCTTGCAGATTTCATGAGGGGCATTGTCCCCCCCCATTGCGTCAACCGCTATGAGCAATCCCTTTCCCTCCCGCTCTCGATTCCGGTTCTTCGAATTCTGTCATGAGGATAAAACGCGCGACAAAAACATCCTCATCCATGACTCTCGTTCTCACGCTGACCACCGAGCGGCCGTTCTTGCGGGTTCCCACCTTTGACCTCGCAATGCAGCGCTCTAGCGGGAAAACCGACCTCAGAAAACGGACCCTTGCCGATTCGATCGATGAGGGCCCGGGCCGAACCGAGGCGAGAGCCAGCGTTGCCGCCTGGGCGAAAAGATAATGTCCTCCGATCGCCCCGTCCTCCGCTGAAACCATTTCGCTGTCTGGGACCAGGAGAGAAAGTCCCCATTGCCCGGGCTCAAGGCCCAGCAGTTCGCCGAAAAGGGAAGCCCTTTTCATCGCCGAGAGGGGACCAGAAGCCTTTTCCGCCATTTCCCGCATGCGCTCGCGAAGCTCGGGAACGTTCAACAGCGCCCGGTCGAGCCGGACGGTGCTCACGCTCACGGATAAAGAACGGGCCAAATCCTCGTCTGTCATGAGGGGGTTGGCTTCAAGAAGCTTCAGCAATCGTCTCTGGCGCGCCCTTTTCTGGACCTGCTGCAAGGCTTTGCCCTCCGGAATAAGACCTGGTCTTAATAACTCCTCTGAAAACCATGCCAGTATAAACAAGCCCTTCTTTCCGGTCAAGACAAAAAAAGGCACCCCCCAGGTGGGGGGTGCCCCGCCGGTCACAGGAACCTACTTCGCCTCGGGTTCAGAAACCTCAAGCACTTTTCTCCCGCGATAATACCCGCAGCTTTTGCACGCATGGTGTGCCTGCAGGGTTTCACCGCAACGGGGGCATGTTCCAACGGCAGGCGCTGAAAGACCTCCGAGCCATTGGGCTTTCCTCTTATGCGTCCTGGAATGGGAAACTCTCCTCTTGGGAACTGCCACTTCAATCCTCTCCCTTCAACATTCCTCAGAAACATCCGGCAGGATGTCCTTGAGAACCTGCAGCCTCGGGTCACTTCCCTGACTGGAACATCCGCAGTCTCCCGCGTTCAGGTCGGCGCCGCACAAAGGGCATAAACCCGCACAATCCTCACGGCAAAGTACCTTGTCCGGCAGGGAAAGGATGAAGCTTTCCCAGATTTGCTCGGACAGGTCGATCTCCACCGAATCCTGCGGATAGGAAACGACCGTTTCGTCGACGTTTTGCCCCTCTTCGACAGCAGACGGAGTATAAAAATACCGGAAAGACCCCGCAATTTCAAGAGGGGTCTCCCTCAGGCAGCGGGAACATGGAGCCGCTGCGCTGAAGGAAAGGCGGATTTCAAGGAAAAAAGTCCGCCCGTTCCCCAGTTTTTCGGCATGAACCCGTAGCGGGCTTTTCAGGCTGTAGTTCAGGCCCGAGTAATCCAGTTCAGCCGGTAAGCTTAAGGACCAATCGGCAGCGGAAGATTCTTCCGCGCCTTCGAAAATCAGCGGGATTCGCGCTTTCCAGTCTTCCGGGCAGGCCTTGCTTCCGGACAACCCCTATCGCCCCTCGGCAAGGGCCTTGGTGTCCCTTGCGATCACAAGTTCCTCGTTCGTCGGGACGACCAGTATCCGGACCCTTGAGTCTTCGGTGCTGATGATGGCTTCCTTCCCGCGGATATTGTTCTTGGAAAGGTCGAGCTTTGCGCCCAGAAACTCGAGTCCCTCGGACACCATCTGGCGCACGAGAACACTGTTTTCGCCGATCCCGGCAGTGAAAACGACCGCATCGATCCCGCCCATCGCGGCGGCGTAGGCGCCAATGTACTTTCGGACTCCGTAGCAGAGCATATCCAGTGCGAGCGCGGCCCGTTCGTTTCCGGTTGCCGCGGCTTCCTCAATATCCCTGAGGTCGCTGCTGATTCCGGAAATGCCGAGAACACCGCTTTCCTTGTGGAGGATATGACTCATCGCCTTCGGTGTGATTCCTTCCTGCTCCATCAGGTGCAGGATCATAACGGGGTCCAGGTCTCCAGCCCGCGTTCCCATCAGGATCCCCGGAACGGTGCTGAAACCAAGGCTCGTATCCACCGATCTGCCTCGGTCTACGGCCGTGATGGAACTGCCGTTCCCCATGTGGCAAGTCACGATTTTCAGTTCCTCGACCGGACGTCCAAGGATTTCAGCGGCCCGGTTGGCGACATAGAAATGGCTGGTGCCATGGAAGCCATAGCGGCGGAGGCGGTTTTCCTCGTAGTAGTGGTACGGCAGGCCATAGGTAAAGGCCTTTGCCGGCATGGTCTGGTGGAATGCGGTGTCGAAGACGGCGACTTGCAAAATCTCGGGAAGGACCTCGAGAACTGCGCGAATCCCCATGAGGTTTGCCGGGTTGTGGAGAGGGGCAAGAGGGACGCATTCCTCGATGACATCCAGAACTTCCTTGTCAATGACGACGGATTGGGCAAACTTTTCACCCCCATGAACGACCCGGTGGCCGACCGCGGAAAGCTCGTTCAGGCTTGAAAGGGCTCCATGGATGGGATCGAGCAGGTGTTCGATCACGAGACGGATCGCCACTTTGTGATTGGGAATTTCTGTTGTGGTCGAAACCGCATCCATTCCCGTCCTGGTGTGCTTGATCATCGATCCTTCGATCCCGATGCGTTCCACAAGACCTTTTGCAAGCACCGATTCGTCCGTCATGTCGAAAAGCTGGTACTTGAGAGAGGAACTACCGCAATTCAGAACAAGAACCTTCATTAAAAAACCTCCCTTGACCGATTGGTTGCACCCCATTAACCTCTAAAAACTAACCTCAAAATAAAGGAGAAGCGATTTGCGCCAGCAGAATGTTGTCGGTATCATCGCCGAATACAACCCGTTCCACAACGGGCATGCCTACCACCTTCAGCAGGCCGTAGAGCGGTCGGAAGCCCGCGCCGCCGTGGTAGTCCTCTCGTCAAACTTTGTGCAGAGAGGAGAACCCGCGCTCCAGGACAAATGGTCCCGGGCCGAAACCGCCTTGCGCTGCGGAGCCGATCTTGTCCTCGAGCTTCCCGTTCCCTTCTCCTGCCACAATGCCGGGGTCTTTGCCAAAGGGGCGGTAGGAATTCTCGCTTCCACGGGAGTCGTAACGCATCTTTCTTTCGGCATGGAAGGAGAAATCCCCGAAATGGATGCGATCCTGGACATTTTATTGCATGAGCCTCTTCCTTTCAAGGAAAAGCTGAAATCCTTGCTCGCCCTGGGGATGTCGTATGTCGAGGCCAGGGCAAACGCGATCGATGCTCTTTTGCCGGGGGTCAAGGAAGCACTTTCGACTCCCAACAACAACCTTGCACTGGCCTATTTGCTTGAAGTTCGAAAACGAAGGGCGCCGCTCGAGATTACCCCTGTGATTCGAAAGGGAGGCGGTTTTCATTCCCAGGAGATCGGGCCTATCGCGAGCGCCTCGGCAATCCGCCGCCGGCTTCGAAACGGAGAAATTGAGCAGGTGGAAGGATCAATGCCCCCCGCCAGTTTCCATAGGCTTCAAAAAGATCTTGAAGAGGGGCATTGCACCCTGGATGAATCGAGGCTATTTTGCGCCTACCGCATCCTGCTCGCCCGCTCAACGAGAGACGACCTCTCGAGAGTGGCCGAAATGGGGGAGGGGTTTGAAGCCAGGATGAAGTCTGCAATGGCTCGCTCCGCCGATCTAGAAAACCTGATTTCGGAGTGCGTTTCAAAGCGATACCCGCGAGGAAGGGTCTGCCGCCATTTTGTTCATGCCCTGCTCGGTTTCGAACACTGGGAAAACCGCGCGTTCCAGCGGCTCGGCCCTCCATGCATCCGCGTTTTAGGAGCGAACGGAACGGGCCGCCTTTTACTGCGCGAAATACGCCGGGAAGCCTCTCTCCCTGTCCTCTGCCGGTGTGATGAAACGAAAAAGGGACCCATTGCCTCGCTCATGGGTTTCGAACGCAAGGCCACGGAGGTCTGGGAAAGCCTGACGAGCCGCCCCCGGCCTGACGCGGAGAAGAAGGCGGTTCCTATCCTGGTTCCTTGAAGCTGTTTTTCGGAGGGAAACGCTCCCTGAGTCTCCGGAATACCCCGGGGGGGACCATTCCCTGCACGGAACCGCCGAAATGAAAAACTTCCTTGATCGCCCGGCTCGAGAGATAGGAATACTGGGCGTCCGTAACGATGAAGAGGGTTTCAATTTCAGGTGCCAGCTGGCGGTTCATGAGAGCGAGCTGGAACTCGTATTCGAAATCGGAAAGAGCCCTCAATCCCCTGATGATGATTCGGCTTTGTTCCTTTCTCATGAAGTCGACGAGAAGCCCTTCGAAAAATTTAACGTGAACGTTCGGGAGGTGACTGGTTGCTTCCCTCGCCATGGCCTGCCTTTCGTCCACGCTGAATGTGGCTCGTTTCTGGGGATTGTGCAAAACTGCGACAACCAGCTCGTCAAAAAGCGATGAAGCTCTCTCCGCGATGTAGATGTGACCATTGGTGATCGGGTCGAAGGACCCCGGATAAACGGCTCTGATCATCGCTCTTGCCTCCTTGGGCCGGTCCTGTATAGAGAAAGGCTGCTGTCTCCATATCGGCGCGTTGTCCAGGGGTAGCCAACCACCGAATCTGGAAGATTTTCCCTTGATGAATGTTCGAGAACGAACACTCCACCCTCCGCAAGAAGCTTCATCCATGAAACGCTGCCGCCTGCTACCAACTCCTGCACCCAGCCGTTTTCGTACGGCGGATCGGCAAAAATCACTTGAAAGGTCCGGCCCTTTTTCACGAGCATCGCCAGCGCCCTGTGCACATCCATGCAAAGGAGCTCGAGCTGAAAAGACCCGTCCCTGCCGCGGTGACGATCCCTCAATTCCCTGCAGGCGGTGCGGTTGCTCTCTACAGCAACAACCGGATTGTACCCGCGCCTGCCGGCTTCAAGGGCAACCCTGCCGGTTCCCGAGAAAAGGTCCAAAAACGGCCCGGTTGCGGGTTCACCAAGGAGATTGAACAGGGTCTGGAGAAGCTTTCCGGAAGTGGGACGAACGGGATTCATCGGGGACCTTCCTGGCCCGACTTCGTGAAACGCTTCCCATTTGCCGACCGGCGAAACCGTATGCGACCCATGAAGCGGGATCTCCTACCGGCGGAATTGAAGATCCTGCGACGGCTCATCCGAAAGATGCCCTGCGGCTGCTTCCATGGCGAGCCGAACAGCCGGGGTATGCAGCGGAGCCCCTGCATCTTCAAGTTTGACAAGACATTCGTTTCCCAGGAAGACGAGGCGGAAAAAAAAAGTCTGTTCAAACCCTTCGTCCGAGGTGATGGTCTTGAGCAGAGCATGCCCTTCGGATGACCAGTAGACCGCCTTGAAAGACCAGTGGAACTTCCCCGTCGCCCCCGTTTTCCCGACCAATTCCTCCGTTTTCTGCCGTGTCCGTTTCGGGTCGCTGATGAACAGCTTTGAATGCATGGCCATGATGTCCTCCGGATTCTCGGGTTGAGAGGATGAACCGTCCCCGTAAACTCTTTTCTTCTGGACCGTCAGACGATAAATGTTTTTCCCCATGGCTTTCCATTTCGAGCCATACTTTGTTGTCAGTTCGAGAGCGGGGTTGACCTCAAGTGAAGAAATTTCCAGGTGAGGGGCGAGGGAGAGTTTCTCGCTCGCCTCCCGCGCATACCACTCCTCATCGGTCACGAGGTAAAATCTCCCGCCTTCGGCCAACGAAAGAGAAAGACTCTCGGGGAATTTCCCCTCGGTAACTCTCCTGAAAGCATGGCGGTTTTTCGGCCAGGGACAGGGAAAGTTCATGTATATTGCGTTTAGGCTTGACGGAGGGACGCATTTTTCAAGGAGATACCGGGCATCGCCAAGCACAACCCGCGCGTTGGAGATCTTGCCCGACGAAAGTCGCCTGGCGGCTTTCAGAACGCAAACGGCCGACACCTCCATCCCGATAACCAGCGTTTCCGTTCCGAAACTTTCCGCTAAGTGAACAAGAAAATCTCCATTTCCGAAGCCGATTTCCAGCACTTTTTTCGGGTAACCCGAGAAACCGGAAGCTGCAGCTTCGAGACAGAACTTTCGGGCCGTCCAGCAGATTTCAGGAAACGATTCGTACATTCAGAGTCCCTCCCAGAGACGCCCTTTCATTCTATCCGTTCTCGCATTCATGGCAAATGTCTTGACCGCCCGTGCGTTTGGCCCTAAAATACACGCTGTTCTCGGGGCGTAGCGCAGCCTGGCTAGCGTACCTGCATGGGGTGCAGGTGGTCGGAGGTTCAAATCCTCTCGCCCCGACCAGGATTCAAGCGGGAAAACTTCGGTTTTCCCGCTTTTTGTTTGAGGTGGCGTCATGGAGGCAAAATCAGCTTATTTCAGGGCCAACACGGATATCGGGCAAAATTTCCTGGTGGATGCGGGGGTTCTTGACCGGATCATCGCCGCTGCCGATCCGCAGCCCGGGGAGATCCTGCTCGAGATCGGTGCCGGAAATGGTGTTCTGACCAGGCGCCTTCTTTCCCGGTCTCCGGCGCGTCTCTATGCGGTCGAAATGGACCGTCGCCTGGCTCCATTCCTTAACCCGCTGGAAAAGGACCCCGCCTTCATCCTTCTCTGGGGGGACGTCCTTGGAATGCACCTTGCGGAAGAATTGTCCCCCTGCCCCGGAAGGCTGGTTGCCAACTTGCCCTACCACATCACGACACCTCTTCTGTGGAAGCTTCTTGAGGAACTCGTTCCGGCAGGTCTCCGGGAAATGACCCTCATGGTCCAGAAAGAAGCAGCGAACAGACTTGCCTGGGGAAGACCCGGGAAAAACAGGTCTCCGTTGGGAATCACGCTGCAAAAAATGGGACGTGTCGAATGTCTCTTCGATGTTCCGCCTTCTGCGTTCCGCCCGGCTCCGAAGGTAAATTCGACCGTCGTCTCGATTCTCATTCAGCAAAATTTTGACTTGGCTCTGGATCCGCTTTGGCGGGAACTTCTACAACGCGCTTTTGACCAGAGAAGGAAGACCCTTCTGAACAACCTGAGGAACTGGCTCGGGACGCGCGGGATCGATGGAGAAAGCCTGCTGAGGGAGCTTGCCCTTAATGAAAAGGTCCGTGCCGAGGAGTTGTCGCTCGAGGATTGGGATCGATTGAGAAAAACCCTCTCGGAAGAACCAGGAGAAAAGGGGCGGTCCTAGGACCGCCCCTTTTCTTCCTGAAAGGATGAAAGCATGAACTGTGGAGGATTCCCCTACTTTGCGACCTGATCCTTGAGGGCCTTGCCTGCACGGAAAACGGGAACCTTTTTTGCGGGGATCTTGATGACTTTCTTCGGGTTTTGGGGATTGCGCCCCTGGCGGGCCGCCCTTTCCCTCACCTCGAAGGTTCCAAAGCCCACCAGCTGGACCTTCTCTCCCTTGGCCAGCGCTCCCTGGATCGCGCCAACCAGGGCGTCGACCGCATGAGCCGCCATTTTCTTGCTCATGTTCGTTGTTTTGGCGAGCTCATTGACTAGGTCGGTCTTGGTCATTCCCAACGCACCTCCTCCACGGATTGTTGAGGCGAAACTGGACGCCTCACAAAGCTTTTATAAGTTATTATTACCAGCTTGTTCCGCGAAGGTCAAGAGGAAGATCGAAAAAAACACGATGTAGACAGCTTCTATCGGTTTTCGGGATTTTGAGCGCGCCAAAATATTCTTAACGGAGAACCGGAAAAATCTTCCAATTCCCGCAATTTCTTTTCAACGTGACGGTTGAAGGAGGTGGTGACGATTTTCGGGTCGTTGACGAAGAAGGCAAAAGAGGGCGGGGCCACCGACACCTGCGTGCAATACGAGAGCCGAAGCACTTTCCCGGATCGGCTGCAGGGCATCCTTTCAAAAGCCAGGAGATCCTTCAGAAGTCTGTTCAGCTTGCCGGTGGAAATTCGCCGACTCCGGTTTTCCGCGACCCGGAAAAGGATAGGCGGTAATTTTTCGACTCCCCTTCCCGTCAGGGCAGAAACGAAAAGCACCGGTACATGGGAAGCGAAAGAGAAGCCTTCACGGATGCGGTCCCGTATTTCGTCTCCCAGCCTGGGGCTTTTTGGCAGCAAATCCCACTTGTTCACCAGGAAAACCAGGCCTTTTCCCCGTTCCAGGACCTGTCCTGCGACCCGCTGATCCTGTTCCGTCGCGATTTCCTGGGCATCCATGACAAGGACGCAAACATCCGCACGATCGATTGCCTGGTAAGTCCGAACCGTCGAGTAGTATTCCAGTGCGGAATCCACGTGGGATTTCTTGCGGAGGCCCGCTGTATCCACCAGGCGGACAAGGTGCCCGTCGAGCTGAACGAGGGAATCCACGACGTCGCGGGTCGTTCCCGGGAGATCGCTTACCAGGGCCCTGTCCTCTCCGGCCAGGAAATTGAGCAGGCTTGATTTCCCCACGTTCGGCCTTCCGATCAGGGCGACCCTGAGCGTTTCCATGTCATCATCGATTTCTTTCCCGGCAAGAAGTTCCCGGATGTGCTCAAGGAGGACCTCGATGTTCCTTCTGTGCTCGGCGCTAATGCCGACCACCCTTTCGAACCCCAGTTCCATCGAAGACCAGAGTTCGTTCTCGTGAACAGGATCATCCATTTTGTTGGCCGCAACTATGACCGGCTTCCCGGATTTTCTCAGAAGCATGGCGATGTCCCGGTCGATTCCAATGGGACCTTCCCGCCCGTCCAAAACAAAGAGGATGACATCGCTTTCCTCGATCGCCACTTTCACCTGACGGGCAATGAGCTCATCGAGAGGATGTCCGCTTTCCGGCAGAAGCCCCCCCGTATCGACGAGGTAAAAGCGGAGATCCCCTTCTTCGACTTCAGCATAGAGGCGGTCCCGGGTGACCCCGGGCATATTGTCGACGATGGCCCTTCGAGTCCCCGTCAACCGGTTGAATAGGGAACTTTTGCCGACGTTCGGTCTGCCGACGATGGTGACGATAGCCATGGAAACCCACTCCCGTTATTCAAAATCGACGCAGAGGCGAGGAATTTTGCAGCTTGTGATGTTAACTGAGAAAAAGGGCTCCAGGATTTTTCGGAGCTTTCCCAAATCACGGACCTTGACTTGAATCGAGTCTGCACCGCGGATACCCGCGAGCACCTCGATCCCCTCCTGTTCCATCGCGTCCCTGATCTGTTTCAGGATTTCCCCGCGATGGGAAACTTCAACGAGAAAAGAATAGGGAGGCAGGTCCAGCTCGTTCCTTTCTCTCAGCTCCTGGTTCCAGAAAAATTGGAAACCGGCTTCAAGGGCGATCTGCCATCCCTGCCTCGGCCGTCTGCTTTGCAGGAGGACCTTCCGCTTGTCCGCGTTTTTGCCGACCCAGCACGATTCCCAGATGACACGGAAACCTTCAGCCCTCGCACCGAAATCGGGTTTCCAGTCTGTGGTGTCTGCGTCCAGCCAGGCAATCAGGCCGACATCAAGATTTCTGCACAAACCGAGGAGAGAGCGCGTCCCGAGAAGAATTCCAGCCCTTTGTCCCAATTTCCTGTACAAATCCTTTCTGGCCTTTTTGCCCATCGAGGCGAACTCGGCCAGGAGAAAGACCGGCCCCTCCGACCTGAAATGATCAAGCGCAGCCTGAAAAGTGGACTCCAGTCCCAATTGGCGGGCTTCCACCAGGCGGCTTCGGCAAAACGGGCAGACTTCCGGCCATGGGATCTCTTCCCCGCAGGAAAGACATTCTCCGAGCTTTTTCTCGAGATGCCATCTTGTCCTGCCGCCGCAGCGGCTGCAGCTGATTGTCCGCCCGCACTCCAGGCAGCGCAGTTCACCTGCATAACCTTTCCGGTCAAGGAGCCAGAGGGCATTTTCCCCATCATTAAGGCATCTGCGGGTTTCGTCAAGGAGCTTCCTGGAAAGAGGAATCTCCTGATTGGAAAAGAAAGAAGGGGTCCCGCTCCGGCCCGGGGATGGGGATTTGACAAAAACCACCCGGCCCCTTGGAAGTTCGGGGGCATTGACGCCGGAAGTAAGATAAACCCGGGAAGAGGGAAATGTCCCGCCCAGGATCAGGGAGGCACCTGAAAAAGAAGCCCGTTTTGCGGCGACGCTTCTTGCGCTGAGCCTCGGAAAAAGGGGCATCTGGTGGCCAGGATCGGCCTCTTCCTCGACAATAACGAGGGAAAGCGCCCCCAGGGGGGCAAAAACAGAGCCTGAGGTTCCAAGAACGATCTTTCTTTCAAGAAGGCGAACGGCTTTCCAGGTTTCCCATAACCTGTCCCCACCCCCGACCGGCCAGACGCAGGCATTCTCCCTCAGGCCCGCCGGCAGGGTTTCGTAGAAGGATTGGAGGCGCTCCCGGTCCGGGAAAAGGACCAGTGTGCCATTTTCATTTTTCTCGATGGCTTCGGTGTACCTTTGGAAACGATCGGATTCCCGCGGAAAATAACAGAAGGAAGGCGCTCCTGCCTGCCGGGAAATCGAGGACGGGCGTTCGGCCGGACTGAACTTTTGGCCCTTCAGAAGAGCCGAAGGGCAAGCTGCCTTCAGAACGTGTCCGACTCCGAAGGGAAGGGCCGCCCCCAGCCACTGGACCGTTCTCCAGAGATCCTCGGTCAGGCAGGGAGTTGGGTCGATCACGGAATAAAGGTTGCGAAGAGGCTTATCGGTTCGAGTTGCATTCAAAAAGGCCGACGATTTCCAGGTAAACCCGGTACGAAGCCCTTTGCCCAGCGGAACGAGTACGCGCAGCCCTTCCGGGAGGGGGTTTTCAAAGGAATAGGTCAGAGGCGTCCACCAAGGCGATGGAAGAACGACGTCAATTTCGTGGAGCACCAGCCGAACCCGCTTCCAGGATGAAATCCCACAATCTCCAGGCGACTTCTTCTTTTGACCCGGAGAATGTCTCTTTTCCGCCTTTTTGGTCGAGGATGTGAATGGTGTTGTGTTCTGAGCCGAACGCCCCATCCGGGCCTGTGATCCTGTTCGCAACAATGAAATCGAGGTTTTTCGAAACCAGTTTTTCTGCGGCGTTTTTTTCGAGCGCGTGGGATTCCGCGGCAAACCCGATCAGGACCTGGCCTGGCTTCTTCCTTGCCCCGATCGTGGCGGCAATGTCAGGGTTCTGTTCGAACTGGACGACCAGGCTATTTTTCCCGCCTCGCTTGATTTTTTCAGCGGAAAATTCCTTCGGGCGATAATCTCCTACCGCAGCGGCCTTCACGATAAAGTCTGCTCTTTCGGCCTGTTCCAGAACCGCCTCGAGCATGTCCAGGGCACTCTGCACACGCACGAGGGCGACTCCATGGGGAGGCTGGATCGAGACCGGCCCCGAAACCAGCGTGACTTCCGCGCCCCTGTACCACGCGTTTTGGGCGATGGCATATCCCATCCTGCCCGAACTCGGGTTCGAAATGAAACGGACGGGATCCAGGAACTCCCAGGTCGGTCCGGCTGTAACCAGCACTTTCTTCCCCTCGAGATCGCGAACCGGGCAAAGGATTCGCCAGATTTCCTCAAGGATGACCTCAATGGAAGGAAGACGCCCCCGTCCCTCTGTTCCGCAGGCCAAAAAACCGGTATCCGGCTCAAGGACCCGGTACCCGTTTCTGAGGCAGGCCTCCTTGTGCCTCATCGTCGTCTCATGTTCCCACATGTTCACATTCATCGCCGGGCACAGGAGTACCGGGGCACGTGTTGCCAGAAGCGCCGCGCCGAGAAGAGTTTCAGCCTCCCCGTTTGCCGCCCGGCGCATCATGTTCGCGGTGCAGGGCGCGATGCAGACGATTTCCGCCCATTCCGCCAGGGTGATATGGGGAATTTTCCAGCCGTTTTCAAAATCAAGAAAGTCCTTCTGCAGCCATACCCGACGCCCGGAAAGAGTTGACAGCACGAGAGGGCTAACCAGCCTCTCCGCGGATTCGGTAAGGATGATTTCCACTTCGTTCCCGGCGCTCCTAAGGCGACGGACGAGATCCGGAACCTTGTACGCCGCAATTCCTCCGGTTATGCCCAGAAGAATCCGGCGCCCCTTTTTCCATTCCATGCTCAAGACACTTCCGTCTCCCGGGGTTTTCCGGTTTTTAGGAATACCACCTTGCCGCCGGCGATTTCTTCCAGGGCTAGGGAAATGTACTTCTCCCTGGTGGTGTCTTCAACCAGGTACCGCCCTTTTTGTTCACTTAGCTGCCTGGCCCGTTCCGCAACCGCGACCGTCAAAAGATACTTGTTCTCGATCCCGCGTTTCCGGATGATTTCCTCGATGTCATAAAAGATCATCCTGTCCACTCCCCTCTATCGGTCCATTTCATTCCTGATGATTTTCTCGATTTCCGCGGCCGCACGCTCAACCTGGTCGTTGACAACCGAATAATCGTACCGCCCCGAAAAGGACATCTCGGACGACGCGTTCCTGAGCCGCGTTTCAAACGCCTCTTTCGCTTCCGTGCCGCGCGCTGATAGGCGCTTCTCCAGTTCCTGGAAACTCGGAGGCAGGATGAAGATCATTACAGAATCCGGAACTTTCTCCTTGACCTGGAGCGCCCCCTGGACGTCGATCTCGAGAACGACAGACTTTCCCTTTTCCAGTTGTCTTTCGACATCCTCCAGGAGTGTTCCGTAAAGGTGACCATGAACATTTGCCCATTCGAGAAAACGGCCTTCCCGGGCAAAAGCCCGGAAAGTTTCTTCATCAAGAAAACGGTACTGGATTCCCTCCGATTCTCCCTCGCGCGGAGGCCGGGTCGTGCAGGAAACCGAGTAGACGAGATCCGGGATTTTCTCGAACAGGCGGGCCCTCACCGTTCCCTTGCCAACACCGCTAGGCCCTGACAGAATAAAAAGCCGGCCCCTTTTCATCCCGCTCCTCCGTATTGGTCTGAGGTTCAAATCGGGAAGAGATCGTTTCCGGCTGAATTGCCGAAAGGATCACATGCCGGCTGTCCATGACGAGGATTGCCCGGGTTTTCCTTCCCTGCGTTGCGTCGATCAGAAGTCCGCTTTCTTTCGATTCCTCCTTCAGCCTTTTGATCGGGGCGGAAGAAGGGTTGATAATCGCTACGATCCGTTCGGCGACAACCATATTACCAAATCCGATATGGACCAGATGATAGGCCATTCGAATCACCTCACCAACTTTGAGAGTTTCCCTTCCGATACAACCCGTTCCATTTCCCTCATCAGCTCAGGCAGACCTTCCCCGGTGAGCGCACAGGTCGGGATCACCGATTCTCCCTGGCGTTCATAGCTTCGAATAAACCTTTCGGAGGCTTCGCGGCCAACGAGATCGGTCTTGTTCAGGGCGATGATCCGCGGCATCTCCCAGACCCCCAGGTCTTTCAAAATTTCCTCCACGGAAACCAGGACCGATTCATCCTCGATCTTTGTGGCGTCGACCACCCAAACCAGGACATCGGCTTCGCGGATTTCCTCGAGGGTAGCGCGGAAAGCGGCAATCAGGTCCGGGGGCAGGTTCCTGATGAATCCAACGGTGTCAGTGAGCAGGGCTGGCCCGAAATTGGGGAGACGAAAAGCCCGAACCGTCGTATCGAGCGTCGTGAACAGCTGGTCTTTCGAGAGAACAAGGAAATCGCCGGAAAGGGCTCTAAAAAGGGACGATTTCCCGGCGTTCGTGTATCCAACCAGGGAAAAGAGCGGCAGGCCTGACCGGTTCCTCCGCTTTCTCTGGTTTTCCCTCCTTCCACGAATTCCCTGCAGCTTCTTTTCGATGCTACGAATCCGTCTTTCAAGTTTTCGGCGGTGCCTTTCGAATTCCGTCTCTCCAGGTCCCCGGGTTGCGATTCCGGCTCCCGTTCGAGACATTTGCATTCCTAGCCCCTTCAAATGGGGAATTTCATAGCGGCAAAGGGCAAGTTCCACCTGAAGTTTCGCTTCGCTCGACCGTGCCCTTTTCCGGAATACTTCCATGATGACACGGGGCCGGTCCCAGACGGGGCATCCGGAAGTTTCGCTCAGGTTTTTCGCCTGGACCGGGGTCAGCGAGGTATCGAAGACCAAGAGGCCCGCCCCTGTTTCCTTTGAAATTTTCCCCAGTTCGCCGGCTTTCCCCTTGCCGATAAATGTTGCCGGATCCTCTCTATCCCGGTGCTGCACTATTTTTCGCACGGTCTTCTTCCCAAGCGTTTCCAGGAGGACTTCCAGTTCTTCCAGCAGTTCCAATGCCGAAGAGTCTCTCTTCCCCGTATCGAGGGAAACGAGAAGCACCCGTTCTTCAGATGCGTCCATTCCGGTAAGCTGCCGACTCGCTCTCGAGCCTTCGATATTCACTGGAAAGCCTCTCAAGAATCCATGTCCTGCCCGCTTTTTCAGAAAGGTCCGATGGTATTTCACCAGGATCGATCGGATAACCGTAATTCATTACTATTTTAACAGGTCTTGGGAAAGCCCTCCCCATTGGCAGTGCATCGAAAGTCCCGGACACATGAACAGGGAGGATCGGGCATCCCGATTTCTGGCTGAGAAGGGCAACCCCTCCTTCCAGCGGCTGAAGATTCCCGTCCTCGGACCGCTTCCCCTCGGGAAAAATCAGAACGTTCTGCCCGCTTTCGAGAAACCCGAGAAAGGTTTTCAGCACCAGGGCCGCCTTCCTTTCGTCCTCCCTCGAAACCGGCACCGCTCCCAGCGTCCGGAGGGCAAATCCAAAAAGCGCGGGTCGAAAAAGAGACGCCTTGGCAATATACCGCATCCTTTCCTCGAAAACACTGCCCACTACCGGAGGATCAAGGTTGCTGCAGTGATTGGAAGCGAGGATGAGCGGTCTCTTGCTTGGAATTCTTTCCCTGTTCAACACGGTCAGCCGGTTGAATATCCTGAAGAAGACCAGGTAGGCATTCTTGACGAGAAAGTAAAAGAGCTTAGAGAGCACCGCCGGCCACCCCCGAACCGTTTTCCCCGAACGTCCTGTCGATCAGGCGGAGGATTTCTATGACGACCTGTTCCACCGTCTTTTCGGTTGTGTCGACAACTATGGCGTTTTTGGGAACCGAAAGCGGGGCGATCTCACGGGTCGAATCCGTTTCATCCCGCGAGAGGACATCGGAGAGCACTTGCTCGAACAGAACTTTTTCCCCCTTCGAGGATTGTTCGAGGAACCTCCTTCTTGCCCTTTCCTCAGCGCCCGCGGTCAGAAAGATTTTCAGACCCGCTTCCGGAAAGACGACGCTTCCCATGTCCCGCCCATCCGCAACAAGCCCTGGAAGAACAGCCTGGGATTGCTGCAGGTGCAACAGGCGTTTCCGAACCGACGGCAAGGCGGCATAAAGGGAAACGATCCGGTCGATTTCAGGCGTGCGGAGAGCTTCCGACACGTCTTCGGCCCCGATGCGGACCCGGTCTCCTTCGAGCGTGAGCTGGAGATCCTCAAGGGCTGTACGCAAGGAGTCCTTTTCAGTCGGAGGAATCCCCTTTCGAGAAAGGAAAAGGGCGATCGCCCGGTAAAGCAATCCGGTATCGAGGTATCTCAATCCGGTTCTTGCGGCAACAGCCCTCGCCACGGTGCTTTTGCCGGAGCCCGCGGGTCCGTCGATGGTTACGATCCTGAGCCTGCGTTCTTCTTTGCCTTTCATCCGTTTTCTCCTCATCCCGCTATCCGTGCCAGGTCGTCCTGCCCGAGTTCACGAATTTCTCCTGTTCGTAGACCGCCGATTTCAAGTTTCCCGATTGCGGTACGGATCAGGCGGATCACCCTGAACCCATGAGCTGCCGCCATGACTCTCAACTCCCTTTTCCTTCCTTCCCGGAGGGTCACTCGAATCCAGCTGCCGGATTTGCCGGGAACTTTTTCAACCCGGACGGGGCAAACCCACTTGCCTTCCACGATCGCTCCTTCTTCCCATTTTTTCAGATCCTCAGGGGCTGGAACACGGTCCAGCCGAATCTCATAAATCTTCAGTACTCCGCCGGAGGGATGAATCATCTTTTGTGCAAAGGCCCCGTCATTCGTCAAAAGAAGGAGGCCTTCGCTTTCCTTGTCCAGCCTGCCCACCGGGAAAAGGCCCAAATCCAGGTACCAGGAAGGGAGCAGATCGAATATCGTTTTTTCTCTTCGATCGGAAACTGCACAGACGAAACCTCGAGGCTTGTTGAGAAGAAAATACCGCTTTGAAATTGGAGAAACAGGTTTCCCATCCAGGGTAACCTGCTGTCCGAGGAGGACCTTCGCCCCGGGTTTGGTTTGCGTTTCCCCGTCAATGGCGATTCTTCCCGACAGGATCAACTCCTCCACCTTTCGCCTGGATCCAAGCCCGCACTCGGCAAGATACCGATTCAGCCTTCTAGTTTCCGGTGTACCGGTGGGCATCATTGCCTCTCTCCCATTAAAAGGGCATCTTCGCCTTGCTGCTCGTCCTCGAGTTCCTCCAGGGTAGGCAGATCCGAAATCGAATCGAGGTTGAAGGCATCCAGGAAATTCGCTGTTGTCCGGAAAAGCAGGGGGGTCCCAGTGCCCTTTTTCCTGCCCGCAATCCGGATCAGGCCTAGCCTTAGAAGTGTTTCGATGACCTTGTCCGAACGAACTCCCCGGATTTCTTCAATTTCAGCTCGCGTAACGGGCTGTTTATAGGCAACCACGGAAAGGGTCTCCAGGGCGGCCCGGCTTAACCGGAGCGGCGGATTCTGGACGCTTTCCCGAAAACGGGAGACATTTTCCGAAAGTTCAGGGGCAGATGCAAGCTGCCATCCACCCGCAAGGCGGACCAGCCGGAAACCGTGCTCATTCTCATAATGAGTTTGCAGAGACCGGAAGCCTTCCAGGACTTCCTTTTCTCCTACGTTCAGCGTGCGGCAGACCTCTTCGACCGTTAACGGTTCCGCGGAGACGATCAGAAGTGACTCAAGGATTCTGGTGATTTCCATTCGGGATTCAGCAGAACTGGATGCAGGGGTCACCGAAAGAATCCTCCTGGATAATTTTTAGCCTGCCCTGTCTTGCCAATTCAAGCAAAGCGAGCAAGGTCACGATGAAGTTCCGCCTCGGTGTCCGCGCTTTGAAAAGAACGCGAAGGGATATGCGGCCCCTTCCCTGAAAAGCATCCTCGATTTCCGCCATTTTCCGCTCGACCAGGAGAAAGTCGCTCTCCAGGGCTTCAAACCCCAGCATTTCATCCGTCACTAGCCCCTCCGTTTCTCTCGAAAAGGGGGCCTTCGAAGCGAGAAGTTCCCACCAAAGCCGGGAGAGACTGAAAAGATCCCCATAGTCGTAAAGGCGGCATTCCTCTTCAATCTGCCTGACCCGGAATCTCTGTCTTTCTTCCAGCCGTCCCGCGAGGACGGTCGCGGCTTTTCGAAAGGGCCGATACCGCTGGATAGCAGCCCGCAGGACTTCATCCGGGTTTTCCTCCGCCAGCTCGGCCTGAAAACCGGGTTCTTCACAGGGCTGGGGGAAAAGCCCCCGCACCTTGCCCAGAAGAAGCCTCGCGGTCAGCGCGATAAACTCGCTGACTGCCCGGAAGGGAAGCGCCTTCTCGTTCAATAGGTAGGAAGAATAGGTCCGTATCAGATCACTGACCTGGATCCTGCTGGCCTGGATTTCCCCCGATTCAACGAGCCTGCAGAGAAGATCCAGGGGGCCGGAGAAATCCTCAAGCTCGATCTCAAACGCCAAAGCGGGTTCCCCTCGGGAGAATGCATCCTACCTGAACAGGCCGATGGCTTGAACGATCTCGTCGATCGTCCCTTCAGCCACGACTTTCGCCCTGCGGGCGCCTTCGCGAAGGATGTCTCCAAGCTCGTCACCGTGCTGCTCAAAGTATCTCCGTCGTTGCTGGATCGGGATCAAAAGCTTCTCCAGATGGGCAAAAAGGGCTTTCTTGCACTCGATGCAGCCGATTTCCGCTGTTCTGCAGCCGTTTTCAAGCCGTTCTCTTTCTTCCAGATCCGGATTGAAGACCTTCTGAATGTCCCACACCGGGCAAACGTCAGGATTTCCAGGATCCTTCCGGCGTTCCCTCTGGGGGTCGGTTTTCATCGTTCGGAGTTTTTCCCAGAGTTCTTTCAGATCTTCTGAAATGTTCAGCGAATTTCCGTATGATTTGCTCATCTTCCTCCCGTCCGTACCCGGGACCTTCGGCGTCGGAGTCAGCAGGGTTTCCGGCTCGGGGAAGATCGGACCGTAAAAGTAGTTGAACCTCCGGGCGATTTCCCGGGTCAACTCAAGGTGTGCGGATTGGTCCTCCCCTACCGGGACCCGGGAGGCTTTGTAAAGGAGGATGTCGCCAGCCATCAGCACAGGGTAACCAAGAAAGGCGTAGGTTCCGAGGTCCTTGTTCTGCATGTTCCGGATCTGGTCCTTGTAGGTCGGGCAGCGTTCAAGCCACCCAAGCGGCGTGATCATGGAAAGCGCCAGGTGGATTTCCGTGTGCTGGGGAACCATCGATTGGACGAAAATGCTGCACTTTTCCGGGTCCAGCCCCGAAGCCAGCCAGTCGAGGATCACTTCCCGGCAGTTGGACCTGATCTGTCCCGAATCGGCATACTCGGACATGAGAGCATGCCAATCCACGATCGAGTAGAAGCACTCGTACTCGTCCTGAAGTTTCACCCAGTTCGTCAGGGCCCCCGCCAGGTGTCCGAGGTGCAGCTTTCCGGTAGGTCGCATGCCGCTGAAAACTCGTTCTTTCACGATCGATCACTCCTCATGCGTATGTGCTTCGGTTCCCCAGGTCAAAAAAACCGACCGGTTCCTCTTCAGGAAGGACTTCGGCCGGAAGACCTGTTCCTGCCATTATAAGCTGACTCAGGCCTTCAAGGGATGCGGCTTCCATCTCTCCATGGTCGCAGGTCAGAAGCGAAAGCCCGAGGAACCGCCCTTCAAGCATCTCATGATAACGCAGGTCCGCGGTAACAAAGGCATCGGCTCCCATTCGGCTGGCTTCGGCGATCAAACCGCCCCCGGAACCGCCGCAGAGGGCGAGCCTCCGGATGACGGAATCACCTTTCCCCTGAACGCGGATCCAGGACAACCCCCAGCTTTCTCGGAGAAAGGCCGAAAGTTCTCCCAACTGGAGAGGCTTTTTCAGTACTCCGACGGCCCCGGTTCCCCAGGCTCCCCCCTGGCCCGGAAGCAGAGGAAGCACATCGTTGAGCCCGGCCTTCTCGGAGAGGATTCGATTGACGCCTTTCGGGGAAGCGTCCCAGTTGGTGTGAACGGCATAGAGAGCGATTCCTGCCTTGATGGAATGGAACAGGGAAGCCCCCGAGAGTGTTTCCGGCAAAACCCTGGGTGTCGGTCGAATCAAAACCGGGTGATGCGTGACCAGGACATTCGCACCGATAGCGGATGCCTTCCGGATCGAGTCCAGGGTGGCGTTCAGGCTGATGGCGACTTTCTCAACCTGTGAGTCCAGATCTCCCGACAGCAACCCGGGATTATCCCATTGCTCCGACCATGCGCCGGGGATCAGGCGGTCAAGTTGATTCGCAAACTCGCGCAGTTTCATTGCCAAGCCCCCCTTGCAAAAAGAAAAGCCACCGGCTGGTGGCTTTTTATTTCGCTCGCTGGTGGGCCCACCTGGAATCGAACCAGGAACCTTCCGGTTATGAGCCGGTGGCTCTAACCAATTGAGCTATGGGCCCCAATACGGAACTATTCGTTTACCGTGATGCAGCCGACCGGGCAACTGTCGGCAGCTTCCTGGGCGCACTCGGCTCCCTCTGCCCGGATGACCTTTGCCTTACCTGCATCTTCGTCGAGTTCGAACACTTCCGGGCAAATCTGGGAACAGACTCCGCAACCGATGCATTCTTCCTGGTTGACTTTTACATGCATAAAAGGGGTCACCTCCTTCGCGAAACCGATTTTAACTCAGCGGCGATGGGGCGTCAAACCGCCTTCTAACTCACGATCGAAACCAGGGGAGTGCCATCCTGGGATTTTTCCAGGCGAAGCAGGGCTCGATAATCCGCTACCGCCTTTTTGGCAGGCTCTGCTGAAGCGATGAAAACTCCAGTCCCTACGACTTCCGCCTTGAACTCCTTTGCCATCAGAAGCATCCCGGCCGCCGTGCTGCCTCCCCGCATATAGTCGTCGACCAGGAGAACCCGCTTCCCTTTTTGAAGCTGACGGGTCCCGAGATACATTGCCTGGACATCACCGGTCCCGGTGGGATAATGAACAGCGACCGCAGGCCCGTCCGAAGCTCGGTTGCGAAAGCGGCAGACAGCAAGGGGGAGGCCGAGACAGTGGGCGGTGAAGAGCGCGAGCGGAATTCCCTTGACTTCGGAAGTCATGACGACATCCGCTTCGCATTCCAGGAAATCGGAAGCCAGGGCCATTCCGAGGCTAAAGGCATACATCGGGTCGAAAAGGATGTCTCCGTAATAAATCAAACCTCCCGGCAAAACCCGGTCCCTGTCGGACAGCAGTTTTGCGACGGTTTCCAGGATTTCCTTCCGCTTGTGACGGGACAAGGTCGGAAGGAAAGACGCTCCCCCCGTTCGGCCCCGGTCCACGGAGATCGTTCCGATTCCCTCTTCCGTGAGGGATGAATTGATGATCGAAACGTCATCGCTGATGACGGTTTTGGAAACCCTGAACCCCTCTGCCATCTGGGTCATGGAAATCAGGCGGGAAGGGAAAAGCAGGAAACGGGAAGCGATTCGAACAAGACGTTCAGTTCTCTGGATTTTCACCGTCATCACTCCCAGAAGAAGATTCTTTCGACCCCCGCTGCATGGGCAAGCATCTCGCCGCATCCCGCGCAGTCCGCATCTGGGGGGAAGAGCGCAAAAGCAGCGCTTCCGCTCCCGGAAAGTCCCCATGCCAGGGCGCCTGCCTTTTCAGCGAGACCGAAAATTTCATAATATTCGCTGTGCCTTTCAAGAAGGACGTCCAGGAAATCGTTTGGGAGCAAACCGGCCTTTCGCCCGGAGGCAAGGAGAGACAAAACCGTTTCGCTTTCCTCGATGGCCTTCTCTTCGGGCGTCCAGCGACCGGCCGCTTTCCTGTCGATTTCCCGGTAGGCCTGGGCGGTTTCGGACCGCCAGCAGGGAATTAGAACCAAACCGGAAAGACGGAATGTTCCAGGAATCGGTTCAAGTCTTTCCCCCATCCCTCCAACTCTTGCGATGGGCGCGGAACCGCAAAGGAAGGGCACGTCCGCTCCGATTTCCTTTTCGAATCCGAAAACCTCGGGGCCGCCGAAGGTTCGTTTTGCCCATTCGATCAAAGCCGCGGCATTCCCGCTTCCCGCCCCAAGCCCCGTTCCCGGGGGGATCGCCTTGTAAAGTTCGATTTCTACGCTTTGGGATGCGAGGTTGGCTTTCCGAAGACGTTTCAGTGCTTTATCGATGATATTTTCGTTCTTGATAACACAATTGTAAACCATTATTCGGTCTTTTGCGGTGGGGGATGGCGTTCGGATAAGAAGGAATTCCGGTCCTCCGACCCGGAAAAAAACCGACTGCAGCTCGTGCAAGCCATTTTCTTTCTGCCCTGTTATGCGGAGCGTGAGGTTGAGTTTCAGCGGTGACGAAAGCAGATATTCCATGATGACTCCCCCTTCTCCAGATGGAGGCAACTGAAAAAAGGCCCCGGCATTGTGCCGAGGCCTTTTCCTTCGGAATTTTCTAGAATAGTTTTTCGTGTCCAGGCAAGATTTCCAATTCGACCTCTTTTGTTAAAAGCTCGACATAGCTGAAGGAAACCGTGCTCTGCTGTGATTCCACATACATCGTGAACAGGTTGGGGTATGTTTCTAGGATAACCCCCTGCCGCTCCTCAACCTTCCGTCTTCCTTTCGTCGCCCGGTAGCGAACCTTTTCTCCCTTGTGAACCGCTACCTGGGCCCGAATCCTGCAAAGATCTCCGCTCATCGACTTCACTCCCAGGAGCATTTTGTCGCATTTTACCACACAATTAGGGAAAAAACAAGGATTTCACAGATGCCTTCGGCTCAAAGCCTCGTTTGCCGAAGAATTCGTTTTTCCCCGACCCTCCTGGTTACTCCGATTGAATCCATGTACTCCAAAAAGGGCAGAGCATACTTTCTCGATGATCCGGAAAGATCCCTGAACGCCGCAAGTGTAATGCCATCCCCGCACTTCCGAAGGATCTCGATCCCCTTCTCCAGGATTTCGCGGGAAAGGACGAGATCACCGCCGATCACGTGGATTTGCGAGTTTTCCCTGAGCTGGCGAAGAAGGTTGGAAAATTCCCGGCGGTCCAGGCCGGTTTCAAGTAAGGCCTCCTCCAGGGAGGGCAATTCGAAACCCCGTTTACGGCAAAGCCCCAGAAGGCGCTCCGTCTCCTTCTCGTACCGGGAAGCTTCCCTTTGTTCGAAACCGCTCAATGCAACACGGTTTTCAAAAATACGCAGAAGCCCCTTGTCAGCGAAATGGGAAAGGGCCGCCTTTGCAAGCCTTGGGTCTTCTCCCCGGAAAAGTCCCGCGAGCGCTTCCTCGAAGGTCATCCCGGCCAGGTGCGGTTCCCGTTCGTGAAAGCGGGATAGCCGCTCGGAAAGCAGGGCCCATTCGGTTTCCATCCGTTTCCTGGAAATCAGCCAGGTCAACCCGGAAGAAAGGACAACGACAGACTCCCTGACCCGCTGGTCCTCAAGAACATCCTTCAGGTCCAGAACAGGAAGCTGGGTGATTTCCGAAGCTCTCTCCAGCGTCACGACGCCGACCTCCCCGAGGATTGCCCCGATCCTTCCGGAAAAGCTTTGCGAAAAGGAAAGCCGACGAATCATTTCCTGGTAGCAATCTTTTTTCTCCCGGTTCCGGGGCTTCCACCCATAGGGGAAAAGAACCTGTCCTCCCCCTATCGTCTGGAGAGGGCTATAGGAACGAATGACGAAGCGCTGCCCGTACGCAGCTGTAATCGGTTCTTCCAGCACAAGCTGGGCCAGGCTGCTTTCACCGGGATGGATTTTTGCCGAGGGGTCAAAAAAGCAAACCCGGCAAAGGATGTCCGAAGTCCCAATATGCAGCCGGACGCGCTGCCAGTGCTTAATCGGCTCCTTGTTGCCCTTCAGGGATTTCAGGGCAACGTCCAGGCACTGGGTCGGTTTGAAGAGAGAAGGGCTGCAGAGGACGTCACCGCGGCGGATCTCCTTGAAAGAGATCCCCGCAAGATTTACCGCGGTCCTTTGACCGGCAAAGGCTGCCTCGACCGGAGCCTCGTGCACCTCCAGGCTCCTGACCCGGGCGATCTTCCCCGAAGGAAGGAGCTGAACCTCCTCCCCGACCCTGATCACTCCGCTGTATGTCGTTCCTGTGATCACAGTACCGAATCCAGAAATCGGGAAAACCCGGTCGACGGGAAGGAAAAACGGCCCCTTGCTGGAACGTGGCTTCAAAGCTTGGGAAAGTTTCCGGATCTCCGAAAGCAATTCTGTAATACCGGTTCCATTCAAGGCGGACACAGGGACAATCGGCGCGCTTTCCAGGAAACTGCCCTTCAGGAGGGCGCGAACATCTTCCAGGGCCAGTTCAAGGAATTCCGGGTCTACCCGGTCGACTTTCGTCAGCGCCACGAGACCGTTTTCGATGCCCAGCAGCTGGAGGATATCGAGGTGTTCGCGCGTTTGCGGCATCACGCCCTCATCCGCGGCCACGACAAAAAGCACCGCGTCAATACCGGCTATTCCGGCAACCATTTGCCGGATGAACCGCTCGTGGCCCGGGACATCGACAATGCTGACGGTCGTCCCGTCGGGAAGCTCCAGCGGGGCAAAACCGAGTTCAATCGTGATGCCCCTTCTCTTTTCCTCCTCGAGCCGGTCACAGTCGACCCCCGTCAAAGCCCTGACGAGAGCCGTCTTCCCATGATCGATGTGCCCGGCCGTTCCGAAAACAAGGGGAATTTCATGACGCTTCATTTCCCTTGGCCTCCCTTTCGGCGGCAATGCGGGCCAGGGCACACCGGATTTTTTCGAAATCCCCGTCTTTCAGCGTTCTTACGTGAATTCTCAAGGCATCTTCCTTGACGGCCGCAACGACGGGAATTTCCCCTTCCCTTAGCTTTTCCTGCAGTTCGCCCGCGGAAATGCCCGGATGGGCGACAGAAACCCCGTACCCCTCGAGCGGGATCTCGGGGTAACTCCCGCCCCCGACGGCATCCTGGACAGGAATCGTGGAAAACGTGAAGGAAGGACAGCGGGTTCTCAGATATCGGCAAAGCCGGCGCGCCTTCTGCAAGATCGCGTTCTTGTCTGCAGAAATCATTTTGATCGTCGGGATCGCCTCCGCATTTCCCGAAAGGTTCTCCCTGAGAGTGGCTTCCAGGGCAGCCAGGGTCATTTTATCCGGCCGCAAGGCCCTCATGAGCGGATGCCGTTTCAGCTTCTCGATGAGTTGGGACCTGCCTGCGATGATCCCCGCCTGGGGGCCGCCCAGCATCTTGTCGCCTGAGAAGGTCACGAGGTCGACTCCGGCCATGATGCATTCCCGGACGGAATTTTCCCCCTTCAGGCCGAAGCTGCCCGGATCCAGCAGGAAGCCGCTCCCGAGATCTTCCAGGAAGATCAGCCCCTTTTCCCGTGCTAGGAAGGCCAGGTCTTCACGGGGAACCTCCGAATGGAAGCCGACTATCCTGAAATTGGAAGGATGGATTTTGACGAGCATGGCAGTGGTTTCTGTGATGGCCGCTTCATAATCGCGAAGATGAGTCCGGTTCGTCGTCCCCACTTCGACAAGCCGTGTCCCCGAAGCTGACATGATTTCCGGAATCCTGAACGAACCGCCGATCTCCACAAGTTCCCCTCTTGAAACGATCGCATCCTTCCCGGAAGAAAGAGCGGAAAGACACAGGATCACGGCTCCCGCGTTGTTGTTGACCACCAGAGCAGCATCGGCTCCCGTCACCTGGGTCAGGAGCCATTCCACGTGGTCGTTTCGGTATCCCCGTTCTCCCGAAGAGCGGTCGTATTCCAGCGTGCTGTAGGAAGAAGCGCATTCCAGCACCGCTTTCAGTGCGGACTCGCAAAGGCAGGATCTTCCGAGGTTCGTGTGAATGACGACCCCCGTTGCATTGACGACCGGGACCAGGCTTCTCGCGGACGCTTTCGCGATTCGCTCCCGGGCCGTTCTCCGGATCAGGTCCACGTCGATGCTGATCGTCGTTCCTTCGAGTAGGGATTTCCGTAAGCTGCCGATGATGTCGGAAAAAATATTCTTGACGGCCTGGCGCCCGATTATTTTCTCGAACGGAGCGACCCACTCTTCAGAAAGAAGGATTTCCATTGAAGGAATGCGTCGGAGCAGTTCCCTGACCCTCTCGTCCATATCACCGACCCCTTTTCGATTGATTTCCCCTTTTGAGTTTAACGGGTTACGGCTCATTCGGGCTGCATGGCGAACAAATGTCGCCGGTCAAAAGCAAAAGAAGGTGCCGGATCAGGATCGTCATCGCTTCGGAAGTCAGAATTACTGGAGATAGAGTTTCCAGGGGACAGCCGGGAGGTGCGGGGAGGCTCACCAGCGTTGTGTTTCCGCCCGTCTGCGATTTCTGGACTTCGTCGGCCTCAGGGTCAAAAAGGAGAACCCATCCTTCGAAAGCCATCCCCACAAGGGACCATTCTTCTGCCCCGATCTTTGGGGGAAGTTCGTCGTACCCCGCATGCCCGGCTCCGGTGTCGGCAGAACGAAGAATTTCGGCAAGACCCGGCAAAAGACCTGAAAGGTTTTCTCCCGCGAGTAGCATTTTCCGGTCCGAAATGTCGGCTTTTTCGTAAAGGCGAACGGCAATGGGGAGGCCCTTTTCGGAAAGATCTTCGGTCCGGGATTCAAGAAAGGAGAGCCCGGACAGCAAAGAAGGGTCCACGGACGTTTCGAATCCAGGCACGGCAGAAGCCTGACGCGAAGCAGCCAAGCTCAGGATCTGCTCTGACAGGTCGTCGGCAATTTCTTCGGGAACGGAAAAGAAAACGGTGTCCAAAAAAACCCCTCCTAGACGAGACGCTCCCAAATCGAGTTGCCCAGCCGGAACCCTTTACCGGATAGAGAGATCCGGCCGTTTCGCTTCACGAAAAGATCGGGCGGCAGTTCCGACAGGGCCTTGCCCAACTCCCTTGAAATGTCTTCACCGAACCGCCTCCTGAAGGTTTTCCACCGGATTCCCCATCGTGTCCGTAGTGCAAGGATTGCAGCCTCACGGGCCCGGTCTTCCTGGAGAAGGCTTTCGGTCCATTCCCAGGGAAGACCTTCCCGGCGCAAATACCGCATGAGGGGCGCGACGTTCCGGTAGCGCAAGCCGTCCAGGTAGCCCCAGGCTGAAGGTCCCAGCCCCAGGACATTGCCCTGCTTCCAGTAAGAAAGGTTATGCCTGCACCAGCTTTCGTTCCTGGCAAAACTTGCCACCTCGTATTGCAAAAAACCCCTAGAGCCGAGATACCATTGTGCGAACCGGTAAAGGGGGTATGCTTCCGACTGGGAAGCAACTCTTTCCCCGGCAAGCGGTGTGCCCGGTTCCGCGGTGAGCTGGTAAATGGAAAGGTGGTTCACATAACCGCTCAAGATTCGCAGGTCATTATGCCACAGGCGCAGATCCTGCCCCGGGATCCCGAAAATCAAATCCCCGCTTGAGGAGAACCCGTTTTCAGCGCAGTGATTCAGGGCCTCGGCTGCCTGCTTTTCGTCATGCGGCCGCCCCAGCCAGCGCAGGATTTCCGTTGAAAAGCTCTGGATCCCAAGGCTGACCCGCTTGACCCTCCAGCTTCTCCAGAGCCGCATGTGGTCCGCATTCAGGGAATCCGGGTTCGCTTCGACGCTGACTTCAACTCCCCTGGAGAAGGAAAGGCCGTTTTCAAGGATTTCGATCAGGGACTCCCAATCGGCCGGGTTGAGAAAAGTCGGAGTTCCGCCGCCGATGTAAAGCGTATCCACCGGCGGGCGTCCCCCGAAAAATGCATTCCAGGCAGAGAGTTCCTTCTTCAGGGCTTTCAGGTAAAGCCTGACGGTATCCCGATCGGCCGGTTCACTATAAAAGGCGCAATACCGGCACTTTTTCCTGCAAAACGGGATATGGATGTAGCAGGAAAGCCCGATTTCTAATCCTCTTCCTCCTTGCCGATATTCAGATAGGCTAGAAACGCCTCCTGGGGAATCGAAACTCTTCCGATCTGTTTCATTTTCTTTTTGCCTTCCTTCTGTTTCTCCAGGAGTTTCCTCTTCCTCGTGATGTCCCCGCCGTAGCATTTTGCCAGCACGTCCTTCCGCAAGGGCTTTACATTCTGCCGAACGATCACTTTTTTCCCAATGGCGGCCTGGATCGGGACCTCGAACAATTGGCGGGGGATCAACTCCTTTAATTTTCTGACGACCGCTTGTCCCATATGGTAGGCCGCGTCCTTGTGGCAAATGAAAGAGAACGCATCAACCGGTTCCTGGTTCACGAGGACATCCACCTTCACCAGTTCGGAGGCTCGGAAGCCGACATGCTCGTAATCGAGGGAAGCATATCCACGGGTTGTGGATTTCAGCTTGTCATGGAAATCAACGATGAATTCCGCCAGGGGGAGGATGTAGGAAAGACGCAACCTCTCCGGGGTAATGTAGTCCATCGAGTGGAAGATGCCCCTTTTGTCCTGGCATAGCTGCATTACCTTCCCCACAAATTCAGAAGGGACAAAAACCGTCAATCGTATGTAGGGTTCCCGGATCTCCTCGATTTGCCCTGCATCGGGGAAATCCGACGGGCGGTTTGCCTCAAGAATTTCCCCATCCGTTCTGACGATCTGGTAGACGACGTTTGGAGCTGTTGCAACGAGTTCGACATTGAACTCCCTCATCAGCCTCTCCCTGGCGATATCCATGTGAAGCAGGCCGAGAAAACCGCATCTGAAACCAAAGCCCAACGCGGAAGAAGTTTCGGGTTCGAACTGGATCGCAGAATCATTGAGCTGAAGTTTTTCCAAGGCGTCGCGGAGTTGGGGATAGTCTTCGTTCACGACCGGGTAAAAACCGCAAAAGACAACCGGTTTAATTTTCTTGTAACCTGGAAGTGCTTCGCCGGCGGGGCGCACTCCATCCGTGACGGTGTCGCCGACCTGGGCTTCATGGATCGTTTTGATGCTTGCGGCGAGATAACCGACTTCTCCGGCTTCAAGCTCGTTCACCGGGGTCATGCCGGGCTTGAAAACCCCAATCTCCTCGGCCTGGCACTCCCGGCCCGTGGCCATGAAGCGGATCGACTGACCCGCTTTCAGGCGCCCGTTGACGACACGGATGTAACAGATTACACCACGGTAGTTGTCATAGACGGAATCGAAAATCAACGCCTGAAGAGGGGCTTCCGGGTCTCCCTGGGGAACCGGGATGTCGCGGACGATTCGCTCCAGGATTTCGTCGATACCCTTTCCTTCCTTTGCGCTGGCGAGAATCGCTTCATGAGCGTCTACACCGATGACTTCTTCCAGTTCCCGTTTCGCTTCCTCCGGCTGGGCCGAAGGGAGATCGATCTTATTGACCACCGGGATGAGTTCCAGCCCCTGCTCAGCAGCCATATAGGCATTGGCGACCGTTTGCGCTTCGACTCCCTGGGCGGCATCAACGACCAGCAAGGCTCCTTCGCAGGCCGCAAGGGAACGGGAAACTTCGTAACTGAAGTCGACATGTCCGGGGGTATCGATGAGGTTCAGGATGTACTCGGTCCCGTCGTATGCCCTGTAATTCATCCGGACTGGAACGGATTTGATGGTGATTCCCCGCTCCCTCTCCAGTTCCAGCGTATCCAGGTACTGGGCCCGCATGGTTCGCGGATCCACCGTTCCCGTAAATTCCAGGAGGCGGTCCGCCAGGGTCGATTTTCCGTGATCGACGTGGGCAATGATGCAGAAGTTCCGTATCCGTTCTCGCTTCATGAATTCCCTCCGAAATGGGTCCTTGTCCACCCTATTTCCCGAACCTTTTCTGATTTTTCATTCGATATTTTGAATCTGCTCCCGGATTTTTTCCAGGGTGGTCCGACCTTCTACGGCAATCCAGCGGACGTTCGCCGCCGAAACCTTGGAGTCGAGAGTGTTCAATTCTCGGTGAATCTCCTGCGCAAGAAAATCCAGTTTGCGTCCCACGGCCTCGGGGGACCGCAGCGATTCCCTGAATTTCTGCAGATGGCTGTTCAAGCGGGTCACTTCTTCAGAAACATCCCACCGGTCCGACAACAAAACAATTTCCTGAGCCAGGCGCTGCTCCCGGACCGCTTCTTCAGAAAGAGACATCACTTCCAGGACTCGCTTCCTCAAGTTTTCCACCGCTTCTCCCTTCGCAGCTTCCGCAGCCGTCGCGATTTCAGCGGAATAGCCTTCAAGCTCAGCCAAAAGACCAAGGATCGAGCACTCCAAATGGCTTCCTTCCTGTGCCCGCATGCCGATCCAGTTTTCTGTTGCCTTTTCCATGACGGATTCGACCGTTTTCCCCACTTCATCTCTCCAGAATTCCTCGTCCTGGGCCGGAGCCTCGAAGACGCCCGGCAATGAGAGAAGGGCAGCGGGGTCGACCCTTTCGGCCCTTCCATGCTTCCGGTAGAAGTCGTCCAGCCGTTTCAGGTAGGATTCAAGGACTTCCTCCCGCAGCTCCTGCAAGCGAAATTCCGGGGCCCAGGAAACTTCGAAACGGACCTGGACTTTCCCCCGGCGGGCTCTTTCACGGATCTTCTGCTGGACAAGAGCTTCGTAACTCAAGAGCTCTTTTGGAAGCCGGACCGAAATCTCCAGAAAGCGGTGGTTGACGCTCGAGATTTCCGCTACAAAATTCCCCGCGGAACATTTTTCGGAGGCCCTTCCAAAACCTGTCATGCTGGTTACCATCTTAAAACTCCCCCATTCCTGCCGTTATGAAGGAATAGTTTACTCTACCCGTCTTTTCCGCGCCACTAGCCCTTTATATAAGGCGCACCCATGCCGTTATCTTTCTGTATAGGGTTGATTTATGGGTGTTTATGTTCGATAATGTCAGTACACTAGACACGGGGAGGCACGAAAATGGAAACCGGTAAGCTGCTTTACGAGGGAAAGGCCAAAAAAATGTATGAAACCAGTGACCCGGATATTCTCCTCATCGAGTACAAGAACAGCCTGACTGCGTTCAACGCGCAAAAGAAGGCTGAAATGGAAGGCAAGGGAAGGTACAACACCCTGATCAGCGCCTGGCTTTTCAGCTACCTGGCCGAAAAGGGGATCCCGTCCCATTTTCTAAAAAGGCTTGATGATACCCACCAGCTGGTGAAAAAGGTTCAGATCCTCCCAATCGAAGTGGTCGTCCGCAACATCACGACCGGGACCCTCTGCCGGAGGCTGGGGGTCACCGAGGGGATGAAGCTTCCGCGCCCGCTCGTGGAATTCTACCTGAAGGATGACGCCCTGGGAGACCCGTTGATCACGGAAGACCACGCGCTTCTTTTCGGCTGGGCAAAACAGGATGAGATCGATTCGATCAAGCGGACCAGCCTGGCGGTCAATGAAATCCTTCAGGATCTTTTTCTCTCCAAGGGGATCGTCCTGGTGGACTTCAAGCTGGAATTCGGACGCGATTCGAGCGGTAACGTTCTCCTTGCGGATGAAATCTCCCCCGACACCTGCCGTTTCTGGGATTCGCAGACGGGCAAAAGCCTGGACAAGGACCGTTTCCGCAAGGATCTCGGCGATGTCCTCGGCGCCTACCGGGAGATCTGGAAGAGGCTGAGCGGGAAGGAGGAATAGAGGATGAAATTTCGAGCCCGCATCCTTGTTTCCTTGAAAGAAGGTGTCCTCGACACCCAGGGAAAAGCTGTCCTGGTAAGCCTGAAAAACCTCGGCTTTGATGTTGTTGAGGAAGTCCGGATCGGGAAATCGATTGAAATTGTGCTTTCCGCCGGTTCCGCAGAAGAAGCTGAAAAAAAGGTGGAATCAATGTGCGAGGCCCTTCTGGTGAATCCGCTGATCGAAACCGGCAGGGTTTCCCTGGAGGCGATCGGATGAACGCTTCCGTGGTTGTTTTTCCGGGAAGCAACTGCGACCGGGATGTCCTCTATGCCCTGGGAAAGATCGCAGGAATTCCGGCCGTCCCCGTTTGGCACAAGGATCCTGTCCTGCCGGAGGACACCGACCTGGTTGTTCTACCGGGAGGATTTTCCTATGGCGACTATCTTCGGTGCGGCGCGATGGCCGCACGTTCACCGATCATCCAGGCAGTCCGGGAACATGCCCGGCGCGGGGGGCTGGTCCTGGGGATCTGCAACGGCTTTCAGGTTTTGACGGAAGCCGGGCTTCTCCCGGGTGCCCTCCTGGCAAACAGCAACCTGGAGTTCATCTGCAGTCCTTGCCTGCTCAAGGTTGAGCGGAGCGACACCCCTTTCACGAATGCCTACCCTGAAGGGACCCTCGTGCAGTTTCCGATCGCCCATCATGAAGGACTCTATTTTCTGCCGGAGCGGGAGTTGCAAAAACTGGAAGACAACCGACAGGTCGTCTTCCGGTACGCCGCTGCCGACGGCTCGGCAGGAGCTCAGCACAGCCCCAACGGATCCCTGAACGGAATCGCCGGGATCGTCAACAGCAGCGGAAATGTTCTTGGCCTTATGCCCCATCCGGAAAGGGCCAGCGAAAAACTTCTCGGCGGGACGGACGGACTGGGTATGTGGTATTCCATCAAGTCCTGGCTTGAGGGAGGCGCAAGGTAGATGGATTATCGAAAAGCCGGCCTGCGGCCGCACGAATACGAAACTATCCGCCGGGAACTTGGCCGAGACCCGAACGAAACCGAGCTGCGAATCTTCGGGGTCATGTGGTCAGAGCATTGCTCGTACAAGTCCTCCAGGCCCCTCCTGAAGCTGTTTCCGAAGGAAGGCCCCTCCGTTCTGAAGGGCGTTGGAGAAAATGCCGGTGTCGTCGATGCAGGCGGCGGGTGGGGACTGGCCTTCAAGGTTGAAAGCCATAACCATCCTTCCGCTGTTGAACCCTATCAGGGGGCCGCTACCGGGGTGGGAGGGATCATCCGGGACATCCTCGCGATGGGGGCTCGGCCGATTGCTTCCCTGGACGGGCTGTTTTTTGGACGGCCTGATTCTCCAAAGACTCGTTTTCTTTCGAACGGGATCGTCAAGGGTGTTGGAGGTTACGGGAACTGCGTGGGAGTTCCGACGGTCGGCGGCAAGACCCTTTACGACGAGCGGTACGAAGACAATCCGCTCTTGAATGCCTTCTGCATTGGCCTTGTGGCTTCTGATTCGATTGTTAGCTCCCAGACGGCCGAACCGGGGAATCTGGTTGTGCTTCTCGGCTCGAAGACCGGCCGGGATGGAATCGGCGGGGCGGCGTTCGCCTCCGTGGAACTTGGCGAAGACACGAAAGCCAGCAGGCCCCAGGTCCAGATTGGGGATCCCTTCGTCGAAAAGCTTCTGATCGAGGCCTGCCTGGAGGCGCTGGAGAAAGGCCTTGTGACGAGCATGCAGGACATGGGAGCGGCGGGGATCACCTCCTCTGCCAGCGAAATCGCTGCCAAAAGCGGTGTCGGGATGATCCTCGACCTGGACCTTGTCCCGCTTCGGGAAGAAAATATGGCCGCCTGGGAGATCGCCCTTTCAGAATCGCAGGAACGGATGCTCCTGATCGTCCGGCCCGAAAACCTCGATGCCGTCCTGTCCCTGGGACAGAAGTGGGACCTTGACTGTGCCGTCATCGGTAAAACGGTGGAAGGCAACCGCTTTATCCTCCGGAAAGAAGGGGAAGTCTTTGCGGATTTGCCCGCTTCGCTGATCGGCGGAGGATGCCCCGAAATACACTGGCCCGCGGAACGTCCGAAAGATCTGGATCAGCGGCAGTCCTTCGAATTCGAGCCTTCGGGTTTTCCGGGGGACCTTTCTCAGCCATTGCTCAGGCTTCTGGCTTCGCCCTCCCTCAAGGAAAAGTCCTGGATTACGCGGCAATACGACAGCATGGTCCAGGTGAATACGGTACAAGGCCCCGGTGCCCCCCTAAGCCTCATCAGAATCAAGGAAAACGGGAATCTGGTCGCGATGACGATGGAAGCTTTGCCCTGGGCCTGCAGCCTGGATCCCTACCGGGGGGGATACGAAACGATGGCCCGTTCCTTGCGACCCCTGTGGGTTGCGGGTGCCAGGCACCTCGGGATGACGAACTGCCTGAACTTCCCCTCTCCGGAAAACCCGGAACAGTTCTGGGAATTCTCGGAGGCGGTCAGGGGACTCGCGGACTGCTGCAAAGACCTTTCGTGCCCGGTCGTATCGGGAAACGTAAGCCTCTACAACGAAAGCGCGGGCCGGGCCATTCTCCCGACTCCGCTTGTCTGCTCGGTCGGAATCCTCCCCGTTTCGGGTTTTCCGCTCCTTCCGGGAAAGTGGAAGGAAGGGGATTTTCTCTTTCTTGCCGGGATCGAAAACGCTTCGATCCCGGGGTCCCATTTCCAGGCTGTCCTTCAGGGACGGCTGGTGGGCCGCCCGCTGCCTCCGTCCCCGGAAATGGAGACCGGGTTCATGGAAAGGGCCCTTCAGACAGCCTCCCGGCAGATTGCCGACAGCGCGGTCCCTCTGCTGGGAGGGGGATTGGGAATCGCGCTGGGTAAAGAGGCGATAGCTTCAGGAGTTGGCGCACAGATCGACCTGCAAATCCCGACTCATCCCCTGGCTCTTTTCTTTGCCGAAGGAGGAGCCCGCGCCCTTTACGCAGTCCCGGAGGCCAGGGTGCCGGAATTCATCCGGACCTGGACAGGGTTTCCCTTCCGCATGATCGGCAGGGTGGGGGGCGATTGCCTCTGCCTGCCGCAGTCCGAACCCATCCCCCTGCAGATCCTTTCAAACGCCTGGAAAGGGGCCTAAACCATGTGCGGCGTTTTCGGAGCATTTTCACCTTCCGGCAGTTCGGTTCTGGAGGACGTCTACCTGGGACTCTACGCACTGCAGCATCGCGGCCAGGAGTCCGCGGGCATTTCCTGGATCAACGGCGAGGAAAACATTCACAGCCTGAAAGGAATGGGACTGGTCCACATCGCCCTGGATCAGAAAAAGCTGGCCTCCATCCACGCAGGCTGTGCAATCGGACATGTTCGCTACTCCACGACAGGCGAATCGCTGCTGGCGAATGCCCAGCCCCTGGCTGCGAAATACGCCCGCGGCCCCATCGCGATCGCCCATAACGGAAACCTCACGAACTCGGACGGGATTCGCCGCTACCTTGAAAACCGCGGCGCGATCTTCCAATCCACGACCGACACGGAGGTCATCATCCACCTGATGGCGCACCAGTCTCACAAGCCGCCTCTTGATGCGCTCGTCGATTCACTCAGGCGCCTTAGGGGAGCCTACAGCCTTTCTGTCCTGCTGGGGAACCGTCTGATCGGAGCCAGGGATCCTTGGGGATTCCGCCCCCTGGTGCTGGGGAAAAGGGAGGATGTGACCTACATCGCATCTGAAACCTGCGCCCTGGACATCGTCGGGGCTGAGTTCATCCGGGATGTCGAACCTGGAGAGATCGTCGTGATCGACTCAACGGGGATCAAGTCTGTCCGCATCCCGGTCAGAACAACGCGGCACTTTGCCTGTTCCTTTGAATACGTCTATTTCGCCCGTCCGGACAGTGTCATTGACGGAAGATCTGTCTACAAGGTCAGAAAGGCTCTCGGCGAAAAACTGGCAGCCGGGGCGCCTGCTCCTTCCGCCGATTTTGTCACGGGAATGCCGGACAGCGGGACGCTCGCCGCCCTCGGCTATTCCGAGGCTTCCGGCAAGCCTTTTGAAATCGCGGTGGTGCGGAACCGATATGTCGGAAGAACCTTCATTCAGCCGACAGACCTTGTCCGTAACCTGGGGGTCAGGATCAAGCTGAACCCCATCCGCGAATTGCTGAAAGAACGTGAGGTTGTTGTCGTGGACGATTCGATCGTCCGGGGAACAACCGCCCGCCGGATCGTGAACATGATGAGGGAAAACGGGGCCTCGGCGGTTCATTTGAGAATTGCCTCCCCTCCTGTCCGTTTCCCCTGCTATTATGGGATCGATACCCCTACGTGCGAGGAATTGGCCGCGGCACAGCTTGACCTGCCGAGCCTTGAAAAAATGGTCGGTGCAGATTCCCTGCGCTACATGTCTGCAGAAGACCTGGTTGCTGCGATCGGGAAACCCCGGTGTGAACTCTGCACCGCCTGTTTTACCGGAGATTATCTCCAGGGAGGGGACGAAGATGGGACTGACCTATGACGCCTCGGGAGTCAGCATCGATCGTGGCAATCTCTTCGTTCAGAGGATCAAGGCCATCACCGGGCTGAACCCGAATCCGAACGTCGTCGGAGGAATCGGGTCTTTCAGCGGCTGCTACCGTCTCGAAGGAGAAACCCTGCTTGCAGCCTGCTGCGACGGTGTAGGGACGAAAATTGAGATCGCCAGGGCCTGCGGTCACCTGGAATTTTTGGGGCAGGACCTTGTGGCAATGAGCGTCAACGATCTTGTCACCTGCGGGGCTCGTCCTCTGTTTTTTCTCGATTACATCGCCTGCGGCAGGCTAGACGTAGAACGATTTGAACCCCTTCTAAAATCGATCCAGTCGGCCTGTGTAGAGTCCGGGTGCGCGCTTCTCGGAGGAGAAACGGCGGAAATGCCGGGGGTCTATCCGCCAGACGGCTTTGACCTGGCCGGTTTTGCGGTCGGAGTCATCCATGAATCCGCCCTGATCGATGGGAAATCGATCCAGTCCGGCGACCTGATCGTCGGCCTGGCGAGTTCCGGTCTTCACAGCAACGGGTTTTCGCTTGTCCGGAAAGCCTTGCTGGAGGGGGAGGAGGCCCGCCTTTTTTCGACGCCGGAGGGTTGTGACGAACCCCTATGGAAAATGCTCCTTGCCCCGACGCGCCTTTACGTCAAATCCGCTCTCCATGGAGCGGCGACAGGGGTTGTGAAGGGAATGGCACACATCACCGGAGGAGGATTGGAAGAAAATATTTCGCGGGTCCTCCCCGAGGGCCGGAAGCTCCGGATCGATTACGGGTCCTGGTCGCCGGGAAAAATCTTTTCGCTCATCCAGGAAAAGGGAGTCCCGGAAGAAGAAATGAGACGGGTATTCAACCTCGGGATCGGTTACGTGTTTCTGGTTTCCGCTGAAGACCTAGAACACCTCGTGGCCTCCCTGGAAGAGATTGGAGAAGTCCCTCTGCTGATCGGTGAAATCGAATGAAGCCGCGCGTTGCGATCCTGATTTCCGGGAAAGGGACAAACATGCTAGCCCTCCTCCGGTGTTTTGCGGAGGGGACTCTACCTGGGGAAGTCGCCCTGGTGGCGACTGACAATCCGGATGCACCGGGCCTGATGAAAGCGGCTGAATTCGGGGTCAAGACATTTGCTTTCCCCTACCGTTCCATGGGACGGGAAGCCTTCGAGGAAGCCCTCCGCGCCTGCCTGACCGCCCATGAGGTGGACTGGGTCCTTCTTGCGGGCTTCATGAAGATCCTTACCCCGGAATTTGTCTCTGCCTACTCCGGCAGAATCGTCAACATTCACCCTTCTCTGCTCCCTGCTTTTCCCGGGTTGGATGCAATCGGCCAGGCATGGAGGTACGGGGTCAAAATTACCGGGGTGACCGTTCATCTTGTCGACGATCAGGTTGATCATGGAAAAATCCTGGCTCAGAGGGCCCTCCGGATCCGGGAAGGAGAAACGCTGGAGTCGCTGGAAGCAAGAATCCATGAAGTCGAGCATCGTCTCTACTGGAGAACTCTTAGAGATCTATTCAAGAAAAAAATCAGCTCTTCCGAAAGGAGATCCGGAGCATGAGCGAAAAAAGAGTCCTGATTTCGGTCTGGAACAAGGAGGGCGTCGTAGAACTCGCGCAGGGGCTTTCCAGTGCAGGGTGGGAGATCGTATCGAGTTCAGGCACGGCCACGGTCCTCCGCCAGGCGGGGTTGAAAATCAAGGAAGTGGCGGATTTGACGGGATATCCCCACATGCTCGGGGGTAGGGTCAAAACTCTCCATCCTTCGATTTTCGGGGGCATCCTGGCGAGGCGGCACTTCGAGGAAGACCTGAATGACGTGGAACGGTTCGGGATTCCCCTGATTGATATGGTCGTCTGCAACCTTTACCCCTTCGAGGCCGTTTCGAAAAAGGGGGCAGACCTGGAAACCCTTCTGGAAAACATTGACATCGGGGGAGTCACGCTGATCCGCGCTGCCGCGAAGAACTACCACCAGGTCGTGCTGATCACGGACCCTTCCGACTACCCAAGGGTGCTGGAAGAACTGAAAAACGAAGGAAATGTCTCTCTCAAGACCCGGCAGGAACTTGCGCTAAAGGGCTTCGCGATGACAGCGTCCTACGACTCCGCGATCTACCAGGGAATCTCAAGGGAAGTCGGCCGGACCCCCCGCCTGAACGAGACCTTCCCTCTTGCACTGAAGCCTGCCCTGCCCCTGCGGTATGGGGAAAATCCGCACCAGGAGGCAGTGCTGGCTCTTCCCCCGCTTTCGGACCTTCCATGGAAACAGCTTGCGGGGAAAGAGATGTCCTACAACAACATCCTGGACCTGGATGCAGCTCTCCGCGGCTGCGCCCTTTTCCAGGCGGACCCCGCCGTCGTTATCATCAAGCATACGACGCCGTCGGGAGTTTCTATTCACTCCAATCTTGAACAGGCGTACCTGAATGCCGTTCAATGCGATCCGGTTTCCGCCTTCGGCGGCATTGTGGGCCTGACGCGGGAGCTCGACATGAAAACAGCGGAAAGGGTCGCGGCAAATTTCACGGAGGTCCTCGTTGCCCCTTCCTTCGCCCCAGGCGTTCTCGATTTTCTTTCCTCCCAGCGGCCGAATCTAAGGGTGATCCAGTGGAGCGGCGGCCGCGTGAGCTCATTCCAGTTTACCGGGACCTGGAGCGGCATGCTCGTTCAGGAAGACAGCCTGCCGCCGCTGCCGGATGAAAGGGATGGCCGGTGGGTCGGAACACCGCGCCATGATTTGTGGGCAGATCTCCTTTTCGCCTGGAAATGCTGTGCTCTTAGCAAGAGCAACGCCATCGTCGTGGCATCCCGCGGGAGCACTCTCGGAATCGGCCGCGGTTTCACGAGCCGCGTCGATGCCGTCCAGTGGGCTCTGGCCAAGGCCAAAGAGGCAGCGCGCGGTGCCGTTCTTGCGAGCGACGCGTTCTTCCCCTTCCCGGACAGCATCGAGCTCGCGGCTGCCGCGGGTATCTCCGCAATCATCCAGCCCGGCGGATCGATACGGGACTCCGAGGTCTTTGAAGCAGCAATTTCAAAAGGACTCTCCCTCTTCGTTTCGGGCCGGAGGACTTTTCGCCACTAAGGGGAAGGAGGAATACCAAGGTGAAGATTCTTCTCCTGGGAGGAGGCGCCCGAGAACATGCGATTGCCTGGGCGCTGAACCGATCGCCGAAAGTCGAGGCCCTTTTTGCTGCCCCCGGGAATCCGGGTATCGCCCGGTTCGGAAGGTGTTTTCCCATCGACCCCTGTGATTCAGCCGCTGTCCTTGACCTTGTGCGTGCAACCGGTGCTGACTCCGTGGTCGCAGGACCCGAGGCCCCGCTCGTTGCAGGCGTCGCTGACGTCCTGAGAGAAGCGAATGTCCCGGTGTTCGGCCCCGGTAAAGACGGTGCCATGCTGGAGGGTAGCAAGGCATTCGCAAAGCGTTTCATGGAACGGCATGGAATTCCCACGGCTCCCTTCGATATTGTTTTCGACATGGAACAGGCGGAAGCGGCCCTTCGAAAGCGCACGCCCCCCTACGTAGTAAAGGCCGATGGGCTCGCAGCGGGGAAAGGAGCCTTCCTTCCCGATACACTGGAGGAGGCTCTCGAAATCTGCCGCCGCCTGCTGATCGAAGGGGAACTGAAAGAGGCGGGCAAGACGCTGGTGGTCGAAGATTTCCTGCCCGGTACTGAAATCACGATCCTTGCCGTTACCGACGGAAAAACGGTTCGCCAGCTTCCTTCAAGCCAGGACCACAAGAGGATTTTTGACGGAGATCGTGGCCCCAACACGGGCGGCATGGGGGCGTATTGTCCCGTGCCGTGGGCAGACGAAGATCTTCTCGACCGGATTCAAAAACAGATCCTCGAACCCACTGTACGAGGGCTCGAGTCAGAAGGGATTGACTTCTGCGGCGTCATCTATGCGGGCCTGATGATCGACAGCCGGCGAAATTGCAGGGTTCTCGAATATAACGTACGTCTGGGCGATCCGGAAGCCCAGGTAGTGCTGTCCGCTTTCCCCGGGGATTGGGCGGAGGTCGTCGAAGCCGCCTGCGAAAAGCGGCTCCATCGAATCAGCTGGAGCCGAACGGAGAAAACCGCGGTCGGGGTCGTTCTGGCTTCGGGCGGGTATCCCGGAGATTATCGAAAAGGCTACCGCATCCTCGGGATCGAGGAAGCGGAAAAGGAGGAAGGAGTCCTTGTCTTCCAGGCTGGAACAAGGCTGGATTCGAAAGGCGCCCTGGTGACTTCCGGCGGCCGGGTTCTCACCGTCGTTGGGATTGGGAACTCATTGGACGCGGCTCGGGAAAAGGCCTACGGCGCCGCTTCCAAAATCGGTTTTACGGATGTCTTCTTTCGCACCGACATTTCCGCAAAAGCGTGTTTACCCCCCTGGGGAACCTGTTAAAAAAGGAGGCGGAGCGAATGTCCGGACCCCTGGTCGGAATCGTACTCGGATCAAAGTCAGACCTTTTTGTTGGAAAGAAGGTGGCTGAAACCCTCAAGGAGCTCGGTGTTCCATTCGAAATCACCGTTGCTTCCGCCCACCGGACTCCCGATGACGCCGCAAATTATGCCATGAAAGCGGCGTCCAGGGGGCTGAAGATTCTGATCGGGATCGCGGGCCTTTCCGCAGCGCTCCCGGGGGTTCTTGCGGCGCACACGACCCTGCCCGTTCTCGGGGTCCCCGTTTCTTCAGGAACCCTTGGCGGAGAAGACGCACTTCTCGCGGTAACCCAGATGCCTCCCGGCGTTCCTGTCGGGGCCGTGGGAATCGATGCCGGGAAAAACGCGGCGGTTCTTGCGGCTCGAATCCTTTCGCTTTCGGACCATGGGCTCGCAGAACGGCTTTCCTCTATGTATCGGGCTGGCATGGCCCGGATCAGGGAAGACCGGAAAGAGATGGAAGGACTGCCGGTCGCTCCGCCGGAAGCTTTCTGAAAGCCGGCGAATTTTTCGCGGAAGGGGGCATCCGGCCCCCTTCCGCGTCGAGCTACCTTCTATGGAGAAGCCGTGCCGCGACGAAAGAAAGCCCTTTGCGGGTCAAGGCTTCCGCCGTTCGATTCAGGGCGGCGTGTTTATCGAGATAGTTCATCAGCAGAAGGTCCATTTCTCCCGATTCGCAAATTTCCTTTTTTGACCTGAAGTAGTCAAGGATATCGGAAGGATGGTCGCGGAGTTGCTCATCCGCCGGATCTCCTCCCTCGTGCTTAGCCGAGAGGTTGGGGACCTTTTCGGCCACTTCGAGAAGATCGTCCCTGCGGCAATATGGCTGCCTGACGATGCTCCGGAAGGTTTCAGTTACGTGGTGCTCGATTCGTACATCGCCTTCAAACCCGAGCTTCCGCCGAACCTCAGCTGAAGCAAGAAGGGCTTCGGCATCGATCGAATTGCTCACATTGAACCCGACCAGGGGGGTCGAACCGTCGGGCCTGCTGAAAAGCCGGGCAGTCAGGAGAGTCCAGAGCACGGAGAAGGGATTGTCGTTACCCATGAAAACAGAGATCTTGAATTCCATGTCAATTCCAAGCCGGTGGGCGATGTACCCCAGCAGCACGGTCCCCGGGTTGATATTCAGGACCTGCCGGATGCCGTAGGTCGTATAGTAGTAAAGGTACTCGTCAAGCCAGAGAAGAGGATGATTGTTCGGTTGGCCGATGCCTCCGAAGTATCCGGTCAGGGTATCGGGACCCCCCAGGTGGACGTTTGAACCGTCTGTTCCCTTGGTGTCAAGGGTTTCGACATACGAGGCCCCGATGAGCTGCATAGCGGCCGCAACCGCGAGGATGTCGCCATGATCGTTCTCCTGCTCCTGCATTTTCCGGACCCGGATAAATCTACCAGGCATCAGTTCTTTCCTGTCGATGGCCCGTTTGGCTTCCTCAATCAGCCAGGGGAAATATTGAAGGGCGCTGATTTCCAGGGTGACTGCCCGATCTTCAGCAAACTCAGGCCGAACGGGTTCGCCGGATAGCACTTTTTCCCGAAATTCCGAGATCCTGATGAAGGCTCCCTTTTCCCGTACCTCCAGGAGCCACTCCAGGTCCTGCAGGTAAGGTGATCCCATTTTCCTTAGCCGCTCCATGATGTTCGGCAGCTGCCGGGCTTCCGCCGCCCTTGCATTGATCTGTTCGGGAGTCCCGTATTTGCCGATAACTCTTAAAACGCCGTTCACCAGGGGGTTATCCGGGTCGAGAAGGTAACGGTTGAGTTCCTCGATGACTTCCGTCTCCAGTCTTAACCTTTCTCTCATTTTTTCCCCTCCTCATTCCGAAGATCAGGATATCCTGCAACCAAGATCTCCAATGGGAACGTTTCCAAGCAAATCAACGGAACTCAGAAATCTCGAGAAGCGATTTCCGCTTTTTCTCCCCGCTTTGCGCCCCGCTGCCGCAACCGACCGCCAAAAGAATATGTACCCGCTCCTCTCTTTTGAGGTTCAGTATTTTTTTAACCGCACGCTCATTGAACCACCCCAGCCAGCATGTGTCCAGCCCTTCCTCGGTTGCCTGCAGCACGAAATGCTCACAGGCGATTCCGATATCGATCAGCGGGTAGGAAAATCTTCTCAGAAGACCGGCGAACGCTGCCGGAGAGCGTGTCGGGAGGGTTACGACCGCTACGAGGACGGGGGCTTTTTTGGCAAAGGCATTCATCGAATGGACGCCGGAAAAGGCCCTTTCCGCAAGAATCTCTCTCAATGGAACTGATTCCACCACGATAAAGCGCCACGGCTGCCCGTTGCAGGCTGAAGGCGCCAGCCTTGCGGCTTCGAGGCACCGTTTTAGCTTTCCACGGTCTACCGGGGTGCTCGAGAAATTCCGGGTACTCCTCCTTTTTTTCACCAGGTCCAGGAAGGACACAAGGCCGCCCCCTCTCTCACAGGAGACCTTCGATGGCTGAAAGGACGGTTTCGACCACCTTCACCCGCGCGAAATGCTTGTCGTTCCCTTCAACGAGAGTCCAGGGGGATCCGGGCGGGCTTGTTCTCCGGATCATCTCGTCCGCAGCCTTCTCGTATTCCGCCCATTTTTGACGGTTTCGCCAGTCTTCCGGCGTCAGCTTCCATTTCTTTTCCTCATTCGCTTCTCTTTCCCGGAATCTTTTCAATTGTTCTTCCGGTGAGATCTGAATCCAGAATTTCACAAGACCGTACCCATTCTCTATCCATTCAGACTCCATGGCGTTGATCTCCGAATAGGCCCGGGACCACTCTTCTTCCGTGCAGTATCCTTCGACTCTCTCCACGAGGACCCTCCCGTACCAGCTCCTGTCAAAAATCCCGATTTTCCCCCTCGAAGGAAGACGAATCCAGAACCTCCAGAGGTAGGGGTGGGCTTTTTCCCATTCGTTCGGGGCACTGATCGGATGAACAACATAACCGCGAGGATCCAGCCCCTGCGTCAGCCGTTTGATCGCTCCTCCTTTCCCCGCCGCATCCCAGCCTTCGAAGACGATGACAAGGGCTTTCCTCTTCCGGTATAGATCGTATTGCTTTTCCAGAAGCAGTCCCTGAAGGTGCCGGATTTTTCGTTCATACTCATCCTTTGGGAGATGACGGTTCAGATCGACTCGCTGGAGAATGCTTCCGTCGACGCTCGGGAAAAAAGGAATCCCTGCAATGACGGGCCTGGTCTTGCGGCATCCGTCGAGAAATGTTCGCAGGGTTTCAAGTGCCGCTTTCGCGGCAAACCGCAGATCGTTTGCCGGAATGCAGATCCACGGGGCATGGGGCGTATCGGATTCACGAAGGATTTCTTCCCAGTTCTCCATGAACTTCCCGAAGTGGCGGTTTTCCTCCAGGTCCCGATCGGAAACACGCCACCGGGTCGAAGGGTCCTTCTGGAGGTTCTTGATTCTCTTCTTTTGCTCTTCGCGGCTAATATGCAGGAAAATCTTCAAAACCCGGACTCCCTCTGCAATCAAATTTTCCTCGAAATTCGAGGTTCTTCTGAAAAAACGTTCCTTTTCCTTTGCATCCAGGAGGCGGTTTTCTTTGAAAATCTCCCGATACCAGCTTCGGTTCAGGAAAACGATCTTGCCCTTTTCGGGCACCATTTTCCAGAACCTCCAGAAAAACGGATACAGAGAAGCGGCCGGATCCGGTTCGGCTTCATCCTTGACGACGAAGCCCCTGGGATCCAGCGGGCGGATCATTTCGTTGAGCACGTACCCCTTGCCCGAGGCTTCCCAGCCTTCCACGATCACCAGCACCGGGATCGATGCTTCCCACAGCTCTCTTTGAAGAAGGCCGAGCTCGCGCTGGAGGCTCCCGGCAGCGTTTTCATACTCTTTTTCCCCAAGGCGGACTTTCATATCCATCGTTTCAAGCATGGCCGCCCTCAATTCCGACTCAGTACCTCAGGATTGACAACGTGCGCGGGGATCCTGCCTTCAATGGCTGCCAGGAGGTTTTCAGCGGCCAGGACCGCCATCCTGTCGCGGGTTCGGATCGTGGCACTGCCGAGGTGCGGACAAAGCACAACGTTGTCCAGTTGCATGAAAGGGTGTCCGCCGGGAAGCGGTTCCGATTCAAAAACATCCAGGGCCGCTCCAGCGATCCATTTTTCCTTGAGCGCCCGAACTAGAGCCTCTTCGGAAACGACAGCTCCACGGCTGGTGTTGATCAGGATGGAATCCGCTTTCATGGACCGGAGCTGCCTTTCGCCGATCAGGCCCATGGTTGCGGGAGTCAGAGGGCAATGGAGCGAAACAAAATCCGATACGAGCAAAAGCGCTTCGAGCTCCAGGAAACGTGCACCGAGTTCTTTTTCGGCAGTTTCGTCGCGCCGTCGGGAAGAATAGACGATCTCCATCCCGAAGGCCCTGGCACGCCTACCGACTGCATGGCCAATCCTCCCCATTCCCACGATCCCGAGGGTTGCACCGGAAACGTCTTTTCCCAGCATGAACCTTGGCCCCCATTGGTTCCAACCGCCGGATCGGACGAGCCTGTCACCTTCGGCAATCCGTCGGGCGGCCGCGAGAAGGAGACCAAACGCCAGGTCCGCCGTCGCCTCGGTAAGAACATCCGGTGTGTTGGTGACCAAGATCCCGAGCTCGGTCGCGGCCTTCACATCGATCGAATCATAGCCCACCGCATAACTGCTGATGACCTTCAGAGAATGCCCCGCGGCCAGGACCTCCCGGTCAACCGGATCACCGGGGATCACGATCATCCCGTCCGAGAGAGCCGCTTCCCTAAGCAGGTCCTCCTTTCCGGGCGGGCGGTCGCCTTCCCAGACCTTCAGGGACACTTTTTTCTCCAGGAGAGAAAGCCCGGCATCCGGGATGAATCGAGAAACAAAAACTCTCGGTTTCATGATTTGTCCTCCCTTCTATTCTTTTCGGCCGCCCTGTGCTCCGACCAGGAGAATCCTGAGGTCGTTCAGGTTGTTCAGCGTTTCACCCGTGACAAGGGAATCAGAGGAACCCGCAAGGGCCGCGGAAGCATTGTGGCTTTCAAGCGCCTGGTTTGCGTCAAGGCCCGACCGTTTGATTCTTTCCGCGGTACCCCCATCCACGAGGCCTCCCGCATAATCCGAACAGCCGTCAATCCCGTCTGTATCCATCGACAGCAGAACCGTCGCGGGAGAACCGGCTGCCTCGATTGCGAAGGAAAGGGCGACTTCCTGGTTGGGGCCCCCGGTTCCCGTGGATGGGAAGTCCAGAGTCACGACGGCCTCTCCTCCGCAAACCACGGCAGCAGGAGCGGATACCGGTGAATTCGACTCCCGGATTGTATTTGCAAGCGCGGCAAGGCTTCTTCCGATTTCCTTCGCTTCGCCGGTGCTGCTCGAACCTTGATCAAAAACGGAAAACCCTTTTGCCCGGAGTTTCCGGGCAACAGACAGGCAAAGAGTCCGGTTGCTCCCCACCAGAACCGTGCGGGAACGGGATGGGGCAGTTATTGAGCCCCAGTTGAGGGCCTCCTGATCGATCGTTTGTCGAACCGCTTCTGAAAGCGAGCCCCAGAGGCCGACCCTCTTCAGGATTTCCCGGGCCCTTTCCGCCGTATTCTCAGCGTTTGGCACCGTTGGGCCTGAACCGACCGTTTCGGGCCGGTCCCCGACAACATCGGAAAGGATCAAGGACAGGCATTCTCTTTCGCCTGCCTCCCTCAACAGCTTGCCCCCCTTAACCCGGGAAAGGGCGGTTCTGACGGTGTTGATCTCTTCAATCGAAATCCCCGAGCCAAGCAGGGACCGGTTGAGTTTGCGAAGGTCTTCCAGGCTGATTCCGCCAATCAGGGATTCAAAGAGGGAGGACGCCCCGCCGGAAATGAGGAAAAGAGCCGGCGTACGGGAAGGCAGCTTTTTCAGCCAGGTCAGGGCGCTTTCTCCTGCCAGCAGGGAGTTTGCGTCAGGCAAAGGATGTCCCGCCTCGAATACCTTCAGGCCGGATCCAGGAAAGAATCCGGGCTTTCCCGTTTTTGTGACGATAAGGCCCCGAAGGCGCTCCCAGCCGAAAATTTCCCCTGCTGCTCTGGCCATCGGCAGGGAAGCTTTTCCAACCGCAAGCAGAAAGATCATCGATGCGCCGCCCCAGGCCCCCTGCAGGCTTTCCTCTCTAGCCATCGTTTCCAGGGAAGCCCGCGTCAGCCTCTCCGGGGAGCATTCTTCAAGGGCCTCCAGGGCCGTTTCCAGGGCGCATTTCCGAAGGAAAACCGTGTCAGGTTTCAAGGAAGATCCCTTTCCTTTCATTCCCTTCTTTTCGCCTTTTTATCCTACCACTCGCGGAAACGGTTAGGGGGGACAGGGCTGGCCCTGTCCCCCCTAACCCGATTCATTTCTGGATCAGGCTTAATTGCCCTCCGCCGGGGCGGCTGTCTTCTCAACCGGGTGTGCCTGCCTCCAGGTTTTGATCGGCAAACCCCAGATCTTGATGAACCCTACCGCTGCCTTGTGATCAAAAGCATCCCCCTCAGAGTAAGTCGCGAGGTTGTGCTTGTAGAGGGAGCAATCGGACTTCATGCCAACGACGATGGCCTGTCCCTTGAAAAGTTTCACCCTGACAATTCCGGAAACGGACTGCTGGGTGTGGTTGAAGAACACATCCAGCGCTTCCTTCAGAGGCGAGAACCAGTATCCCACATAGGTGAGTTCCGCGTATTTTGTCTCCAGATCTTTCTTCGTCGTCAGAAGATCCTTGCTTAGCGTAAGGGTTTCAAGGGCTTTATGCGCCTGCAGAAGGGTGATTGCCGCCGGGCATTCGTAAACCTCGCGGCTCTTGAATCCTACGAGCCGGTCCTCGATCATGTCCACGCGTCCCACCCCATGTGCACCGGCGATCTTGTTCAGGGCAAGGATAAGATCGACCCCGCCCATCGGTTTTCCATTCAAAGCAACGGGGATCCCTTTTTCGAAGGAGATCTCGATTGTTTCGGGCTCATCGGGAGCATTCCAGGGGTCTGCCGTGAGCTTGAAGGCATCGGAAGGGGGCTCATTCCAGGGATCCTCAAGGGAGCCGCATTCAATCGACCGGCCCCACATGTTTTCATCGATGCTGTATGGGCTTTGCTTGGTCAGCGAGACTTCAATTCCGTTCGCGATTGCAAAGTCGATTTCCGCCTCACGGGTGAACTGCCAGTCCCGAACCGGAGCAATGCATTCCAGTTTCGGATTCAGGGCAGCCGTGCAGACCTCGATCCGGACCTGATCCTGGCCTTTTCCCGTGCAGCCGTGCGCGACGGCCACCGCACCCTCGATTTCAGCCACCTGGGCAAGATACTTGGAAATCAACGGCCTTGAAAGCGCTGAATTCAGCGGGTAGGTGCCCTGGTACATTGCGTTGGCCTTCAGGCTGGGCCACACGAAATTCTCGACAAATTCCTCCTTGAGATCCATCACGTACGCATTGCAGGCCCCGGTTTTTAGAGCCTTCTCCTTTGTCGCGGCCAGATCCACCGCCTGACCAACGTCTGCCGTCATCGTAACGACATCGTACCCCTGCTCCTTAAGCCACAGAATTGCCACAGACGTGTCCAGTCCGCCGCTGTACGCCAAAACGACCTTTCCCTTGTACCCCATTGCTCTTCCTCCTTTTTGGTATAAAAAAAGCTCGTCCCTCTCTGGAGGGACGAGCGAAATGCCCGCGGTGCCACCCTTATTGCGGCCGTGCTGGACGGGCCGCCTCTTTTTGCCCTCTATCGGGGGCAAATCGCGCTCCTACTTGGCATTGCCTTTCTTCGGAGCGGGCTCGGGGGTTCTACTTGACTGCTCTCCATCGAGAAGCGCTTTCAGCCTCAGGCACTTCCTCTCTGTCGACGAGTTCGCAGCCAGCGCTTCCCTTCATCGCCCTACGGTACGGGTCTTCGATGAAGCAGGCCGGTCTTATGCGTCTGGCTCGTCTTTCCAGAATCCGAGGCATTCGGCGTTTCTCCTTCCTGAAGTCAATACTAGCAGCGGAGATTATACAAACCCCCATGGGCTTTGTCAACCTTTCCGGACCTAGAGCCGGAGAGATTCGAGGCCATCCTGCCGAAGCCTCTCGATGGACGGGAAATGGGTCATATCAAGGTGAACCGGCGTTATCGAAACCTTTCCATGGGCGACGGCGTAGACGTCCGTTCCTTCCTTCATTTCATCTTCAGGCCTGCCGGCGATCCAGTAGGACAAGATTCCATGGGGACTGCGGAACTGGGTCACTTTCCCCTCGTAGGTTCTCAAGCCCTTCCGGGTGATTTCGAAACCGCTGATTTTTTCCTTTTCCAGGTTCGGCACATTGATGTTGAGAAGGACCTCTTTTGAAAGCTCGTGACACCGGAGCCATTCAAGGATTCTTAGAACAACCCCCGCTGCGGTCGGGTAATGGTGAACCGTATCCGAGCGCTGACAGTTCAAGGAAACCGCGATAGCCCCTTTCCCCAGGATCAGGCCTTCCATCGCTGCTGAAACCGTGCCCGAGTAGGTCAGATCGTCTCCCAGGTTCGGCCCCCGGTTGATTCCTGAAATCACCAGGTTCGTTTCCTTTGCTGCGGTTTCGACCCCCAACACGACACAATCCGATGGGGTTCCGTCACAGCTGAAAAGATGGACTCCGGGTACATATCCGCCCCTGTCGGCTTCCCAAAGCCGAATCGGGCGATTCAATGTCAGCGCGTGCCCCACACTGCTCCTTTCTCGGTCGGGCGCCACGACGGTCACTTCATTGCCAGCCCCGTGGAGTGCATTCGCCAATTCGATGATGCCAGGGGCATAAATTCCGTCGTCGTTTGTCAACAGGATTTTGCAGGCGTTCATAAGGGGAACCACCCGGGCAATGCCAGAGAGGCGATGAAAAGCACGATCGGGCTCATCACCCTCTGGACGACGCCCAGAATAACGAGGATCATCAAGATCAGCATCCCGTAGCGTTCCAGAAAGTAGAAGCCCTTCATCCAACGCAAGGGTAAAAACACGTACAGGATTTTTGATCCATCCAGAGGAGGGATTGGAAGGAGGTTGAACACCGCCAGCCCAAGGTTGATAAACACCATGAGCACCAGGAAATTCAACGCTGCAGGATTCATCAGGATCGGGGTGGGGAGCACCCTCATCAGGAGCCCGACTCCGAAGGCGGTTGCCAGGTTCCCTGCCGCACCAGCCAGAGAAACAAGGACCATGTCCCTTGCGGGGTTCCTGAAGTACCGGGGATCAATCGGAACCGGCCTGGCCCACCCGAACCGGGCGACCAGAAGCATAAGGGCCCCGAGGGGGTCAAGATGCGCCAGCGGGTTCAGCGTCAGCCTTCCGCTTTGCATCGCCGTCGGGTCTCCCAGCCTGTATGCCGCATAGCCATGACAGAACTCGTGAAACGTGATTGCCCAGAGAACTGCGGGAATGCTAAGGAGCAGTTCAGCGAGCCTTGGCATTGTGAACATCGAGATCACCGAACTTTCCAGGCGGGAAATGGTTTAGGGCCCACTCGACCTCTTCTTCCCGCGTTTCGACTTCACCCTCGAGGCGGGCAAACTTAAGGCCCTCAAGAACATCGCCGATCAATGGCCCCTTGCGGTAACCGAGGTCAATCAGATCACGGCCCGTGAGCATGGGCCGGACCCTGTGAAGGCGAAGCAGGTAGACCAAAAGCCGGCGCCTGACTCTCCAGCGGTTTGTGGATGCCGCCCAGAACAGGATAACCGTAAAGGAAACATTTTCAAGTGCCTTGACGATTTCGGAATTCTTCTTCTCCTGCCTTCCTCCCAGAAGCTGCTCGATAGCCCTCAGGCCGTCCAGTGCTTCCCTGACGATTCGTCCCTCCTCCTGCCCGAGATGGAGCCTGGCAATAGCGGCTTCCGCGGCCTGGGGTTCCGACTCCAGCAGAAGAGCGCATAGGAAAGCCAGCCATTCTGTTTTTCCAAAATCGGGCAAGTCGCGTCCCATACGCTTCAGGAAAAAAGAAAGCCTGAGAAAAGCCTTGCGGCAATCCTGCCCGATTTTCAGGCCAACCGCGAGATTTTGCCAAAAGCCCAGTTCGGACAGCCGCCTGACAATGGGGAAGGGTTCCTTCTCTGTCAGGATCAGCTCGAGTTCGCTCCTGAGGCGAACTCCCGACAGCCTTGCCAGAAGGCCTCCCCGTATGCAGCTTTCCAGCAGACGAAGGGTTGTCGGGCCGATCCGGAAATGAAGCCTCTGTTCCAGGCGGACCCCTCGCAGAACCCGCGTCGGGTCCTCCACAAAGCTCAGGTTGTGGAGCACGTTCAGGGTCCTCTTCTGGAGATCCCTGCGTCCACCGAAATAATCGTGAAGCTTTCCCCATTCCCCGGGGTTCACCGTGATCGCCATTGCGTTTACAGTGTAGTCACGCCTGAAAAGGTCATGTTTTAGGGAATCCGTCGTCACTTCGGGCTGAGCGACGGGAAACTCGTAAAACTCCCTTCTCGCTGTCGCCACATCAACCTTCCGGCCTCCCGGGAAAACGATCGTTCCAGTTTTAAACCGCTGGTGAATCGCGATCCGACACCCGTCCCGCTCCCAGGAACGGGCGAACTCGACGGCATCCCCCTCGATCACCATGTCAAGATCGAGGTTGGGGCGGCCTAAAAGGAGGTCCCTGACAAATCCCCCCACTACGTGCGCTTTCATCCCCAGGGTCTCGGCCCGCTCACCCAGCCTGCGCAAGAGAATCTGGATCCAGGGTACCAGTTCCTGTGCCATAAGTTCCCCCACGTCTTCCGTCCAGGGCCGGGAGATTTCCCCCGTCTGCTCTTCGGGCGCAAGGGAATAGGGGAAAAGAGCCCGAAGCAGGTCGGTCCGGGTCACGATCCCTAGAAGTTTCCCCCTGGAGTCGACGACAGGAAGGCGCCCGATGTTGTAAAGGACCATCATCCGGTGCGCTTCCGACACAGAAGCCTCAGGGGAAACGGTGATCGCCCCCTCCGTCATGAAATCGGAAACCGGGACGTTCCCCAGCCCGTGAAGCTCCGCCTTGTCGAGATCCTTTCTCGTGATGATGCCCGAAATTCCGTCTTGATTCACCACGGGCAGCGCGGCATGACCGTAACGAATCATCAGCCGGTAGGCGTCATCGATCGCAAGCCCCGGCTCAACCGCCATGACAGGGCTGCTCATCACATCGCGGACCTGGACCAGGGGCCGAATGCTCTCCTCCAGCTTTCTTTCCAGCTGTTCCAGAATGCCTTTCTGAAGGCTGCCGGGAACCGTCACCGAGGCCGCCTGGGGATGGCCCCCGCCACCCCACGGTTCGAGGAACTTGGCCACGTCGATCAGTTCGGGCCTTCCCCTGGCTACGATGTAAGTGCGATTCTCCATGTAAACGACCGCCAACGCGACATCGGCGTCGAAAAAATCCCTGAGCCGATGGACGAAGAGGGATATTCCCTCGACATAAGCCTCGCTGGATGTTTCCGAGAGAACGACTTTCGCGCCGCCGAGAAACCGGGTGCGGGCATTTTCGATGAGGTTGTCAAGCAGCTTCCGTTCGCCCGCGTTCAGGTTCATTTCGATATGCAACGGAACGATCGTCAGGTCCGCTCCCATTTCCCTCAGTCTTGCCGCAGCGTGAAAATCCCTGCTTGTGGTCGAGCCGAAGGTGAGTGCGCCCGTATCTTCGTAGATTCCCATTGAAAAAAGCGTCGCCTCGAAGGGCTGGATCGGGATGTTCAGCGCAATCAGCTTTTCGACCAGCAGCGTTGTCGTCGAACCAACCGGTTCAATGAAGGCCTTTTGCGCAGGGATCTCGTCTATGACGGGAGGGTGATGATCATACACATGAATGAGGACCCCTTCTTTCCCGCAAAGGGAACCGAAAGGGCCGATCCTCGACCGAGACCGGGCATCCACTATCACAAGGTGGTCCACTTCGTCGAAGTTGACCCGCCTCGGTGTCAGGACTTTCCATCGGTTTCCAAATCTTTTTAGAAACTCTCTCAGATTCCGGCATGCCGCACCGGAAAAGCAGAGAACCGAATCGTCATAGAGCTTGGATGCGGCCACCATGCTAGAAAAGGAGTCGAAGTCGGCACCGATATGACTCGTGATGATCCTCAAGCGATCGCCTCCTTCAGCCGCCTTTTCCATTCGCAGGTCGAAAGGGGCATCCTTTCCTGCTCTGCGAGTTCTTTCAAGATCCAGCCCATCTTTTCGACCTTTTCGAGGAAACTTTCCAATGGCCCGTCATTTCTCAGCACGATGTCGGACCTGGCTTCTTTGAGGGAGGAGGGCAAAAGCCATTTTTCCCTCCTCCTGATTTCGCCATTCGCCCAACCCCGGCGTTTCGTCCGTTCAATCCGGTTTTCAGCCGCGGCGCTCACAAAAATCACAAGGTCGATCCAGGGGGGCCTGCCCGCTTCGAAAAGCAGGGGCAACTCCACGACGACCCACCCGGTTTTCCCCTTGAGCATCTCCGAAATTTTCTCCAGCACGAGCGGATGGATCAGGCTGCAAACCCACCGATAGTCCTCTTCGTTTGAAAAAACCGCCTCTGCGATAACGGAGAGATCCAACGAACCTTCTGCAGTGTCAATCGCCTTTTCCCCGAAGCGCTTCAGGGCTTCGTCACGCAGATTATCCGTTGTCCACAGGGAGCGCACCACCTCATCGCTGTCGATCAAAAAAGCCCCCTGTTTTTTCCATAGGCGGGCCACGGTCGATTTACCAGCCCCAACGTCTCCCGTAAGACCCACGACCAGCATAGGGACTTCTCCTCTCCTCCTGACGGACACTTTCTACGATCCGGACCGTATCCTGGGGGATTTCCCAGAGGAACCTGGAAAACCCGTTCCTCTGAACCGTTCCGAAAAGGACCCGGCTCTCAGCGGCAGTCAAATAAAGCCTCTCTTCAGCACGGGTCATGCCGACGTAGCAGAGCCGCCGTTCTTCCTCGATGCCTTCCCCCTCTTCAAAACAGCGGCAGTGGGGAAATACGCCCTCTTCCATCCCCACCATGAATACCACCGGGAATTCAAGTCCCTTCGCGGCATGAAGCGTTAGAAGGCTCACGGCATCCGCTGCATCATCCATTTTTTCGAGATCGGTAAACAGGGCGATTTCCGCGAGGGTTTCCGACAGGCTCCCTTCCTGTTTTGAAGCGATCGAAAGCAGTTCCATGACATTGTCGCGACGGTCTTCGAAACTCTGCGGATCCGTCTTTGCCAGATGATCGCCGTAGCCGGTCTCTTCCCAGACAAACCGCAAAGCCGCTCCGAAGTTATCGGAACATTCCAGGATCCCGACCATCTGGGCCCCGAGAGAGGCGCAGGAAGCGGCGGTCTTCCCCCGGAAACCGGCACGGCCTTCCGCGACGCTTTTCCATTTCTCCTTCGGCTCCAACAACAGATCCGACGCCAGGAACTGCGCCAATTCCTGGAGTCCCCTTTTTCCAAGTCCTCTTGGCGGAATGTTTCCGATTCTCTGAAGGGAAACCGTATCAGCCGGGTTAAGTGCCAGTCTCATGTAGGAAAGGACATCCTTGATCTCTTTCCTTTCGTAAAAAGCCGTCCCCCTGACAACCTTGTAGGGAATCCCCCGGGAGAGAAACGCCTGCTCATAGGTTCGGCTGAGGGCATTTACCCGGTACAAAAGCGCGATTTGCCCGTACCGGTAGCCTTTTCGGCAAAGAGATTCAATTTCCGAGAGGAGGAAGCCCGCTTCCTGCTTTTCATCCCCGTGCAAATGAATCCTGACGGGTTCGCCCCGGTCACGCGCTGTCCACAGGTTTTTCGGCTTGCGTTTCAGGTTGTTCCGAATCAAGCCGTTCGAGGCCTGGAGAATCTGGGCCGTAGAACGGTAATTCTGGTCAAGGACAACGGTTTTCGCTCCTGGGAAATCTCTCTCAAAATTCAGGATCAATTCCATGTCGGCCCCGCGCCAGCCGTAAATGGACTGATCGGGGTCGCCCACCACCATGATCCTGCCGGAGTTGCCCACAAGCTTGCGGAGAAGATTGTACTGTGGACGGTTGACATCCTGGTATTCGTCGACAAGGACCCAATCCAGCGCCGCCCGTTCTTTCGCGAGGATTTCGGAATCTTTGAGCATTTCCAGGGGCAGTCTCAGCAGATCATCAAAATCGACGGCATTCTGTTCCTCCAGGACAGCTTCGTAGGCCTTTTCGATTTCGATGAGCCGATTCTCGAAACCCTCGGCACTTTCAAATTCCAAGGCCTTTCTTTTCGAAAGCTGGTCGAGAACCCAGGTGGCTTCAATTCGCTCCTGATCGAAATTCATTTTCTCAAGGATGTTTTTCAGAACAGAACGGCAATCGGAACGGTCGAACACAACAAAACCCTTCCGCCTCCGGACTCTTGGAAGGGCATCTTCATGCCTCTGAAGGAAACGAAGACCATAGGAATGAAAGGTGCACGCCTGGAGACCTTTCGAATCCAAACCCAGCAGGGTTTTAACCCGGTCCCGCATCTCGTTGGCGGCCTTGTTCGTGAAGGTCACAGCCAGAACGCGGCTTGCCGGAATACCGAGCGCGGAAACAAGGTAGGCCGCCTTGCAGGCGAGAACCCGCGTTTTCCCGCTGCCCGCGCCTGCCAGCACTAGAAGAGGGCCGTCGCAGTATTCGACCGCCTCGCGCTGTTTGGGGTTCAACCCCTTCAAGCTCGCTGCGTTTCTCGTTTTTGTTTCAGCCATGTTTCCACCGTGTTTAGCCAGGCGTCGATCCCGTCGCCGGATAGATTGTCGATCTCGAACTTGGCTGCCTTTGCGTTCAAAGATTCAACATCCTTCCAGAAAAGCTCCCTGTCGAACCGGATGTAGGGAAGGAGGTCCTTCTTTGTCAGGACAACGGCACTGCAGGTGTGGAAAAGGTGCGGATACTTCAGGGGCTTGTCGGCCCCTTCGGCCGTGCTGCAGACCGCGATCTTCATGTCTTCCCCGAGGTCGAATTCTGCGGGACAGACAAGATTCCCGACATTCTCGATGAAAAGGACATCCAGTTTGTCAAATTGAAGGCTTTCAAATGCCCTCAAGACGAGGTTGGCTTCCAGGTGACAGCCTCCCTTCGTGTTAATCTGGATCACGGGGACACCGAACGCGGCAATTCTTTCTGCGTCTCTCGCGGTCGCGACATCCCCCTCGATGACCGCGGCGCTAAAGCGGCACCTTTTGAGGGTTTCCTCCAGGAGGGTCGTCTTGCCTGCCCCCGGTGAACCAATGAGGTTTAAAAGAAGAATGCCCCTTTCTTTCATCACTGAACGGATCCTGGCTGCGTAACGCTCGTCCGCGGCCATCACAGACTGAATCAGGCTAACCCGCTTCGTTGCCATTCTCAAAAACCTCCAAGGAATCGATTTCCAATTCGAACCCAGCCGTTGTCGCCACTTCGATCGAACCACATCCTGGACAGCGACCCAGAGGGATTTCCCCTCCCCATTCTAAACCGCATTGATCACATTTTTGCCGGATGCCGATTTCAGTGATCTCGACCGCCGCTTCAGCAAGAGGAGTTCCGGAAGATGCCGTCTGAAAACAGAAGACCAGGGCCTCCGGAATAACCTGGCGGAGGCTTCCGATTCTCAAGTGAATCCGGTCTACTTTTTCCCACTTGTTTTCCGCACAAAGGGGAAGAAGGGAATCGAGGAGCGCTTCAACTAGAGACATTTCATGCATGTGGGAATTCCTCCCGGTTTTCAGCTTCCAGAAAAAAAGGGGCCCGTTGGGCCCCCTTTTGCCTCGGTTTCAGCTTTCCGGTTCAAGGAGTCCGTAACCGCCTTCTTTCCTCCGGTAGACGACGTTCGTCTGCCCCGTTTCGGCGTTCCGGAAGACAAAAAAACTATGACCCAGCAGGTCCATCTGAAGGGTCGCCTCGGAAGGACTCATCGGTCGGAGAGGAAACTTCTTGGTTTTGACGATTTCCTCTTCCTTCATTGCAGGGACGGTCTCCTCTGCAGCCGTGTAAAGACTGGCCAGTTCGGGTGAAAGGTCATGGGTTTTCAGGAAAGCGCGGTCTTTCAGGAAGTTCTTGTGCTTCTTGACCTGCGTTTCGATGTTCCGGATCGCTCCATCGAATGCCTTCCTCTGATCCGGGGCGTACTCTTCGCCTCTCATAACGACGCCGTTGACATTCGAGGTGATCTCGACGACAAACATCCCCCTGCTGTGGCTCAGGGTGACTTTTGAATCGAGGATCTTATCGAAGAATTTTTCAAGTTTCCCCAGCTTCTTTTCCATGTAATCCTTCAGGTCTTCCGTGAGCTCGACGTTGCGCGAAACAAACCGTACGCTCATAGGCACCCCTCCATTCCAACGTCCGAACTGTTGCCTTGAGAGAATTATAGCACCCATCAGGGCATTCTTCACGGCAGCTTCTGAATATGCACAGCGGCAGCTTATTAGAGATAAATGCAGTGATGTTTGTTCGGCAGCCTTTCGCCGAATCTGGTAGAATTTCGTTTCAAGGATTTCAAAACACTAAAGAAAGGGACGTGAGGCTATGCGCTTGTCGGATCGAGCCCTGAAGCTTGCGCCCTCCGCAACACTCGAGGTCGTGGCAAAAGCGAAGCAGCTGAAGCGCGAAGGGAAGCCCGTCATCTCCTTCGGTGCCGGAGAACCGGACTTCACTTCCCCCCCGGCCGCTGTCCAGGCAGCCGTTGATGCAATAAAGCGGGGGGAAACCCATTATACTCCCACCTCCGGGATCCCTGAGCTGAAGGAGGCCATTCAAACCTATTACCTTCAGCGCTTCGGGCTGGATTACCGGCCAGATGAAATTCTTGTCGGGGCCGGTGCAAAGCCCCTTCTTTACGAAGCCTTTGCCTGTCTTCTGAATCCCGGGGACGAAGTCCTTCTCTTTGCTCCCGCGTGGGTCAGCTATGTCGAGCAGATCAGCCTTTGTGACGGCCGCCCGGTGGTCCTCGACACCTCTGCAAATGACTTTTTCCCCACCCGGGAACAAATCGCGGAAGCGATCACACCGCGCACAGTCGGGATTCTTGTCAATACCCCAAACAACCCAACTGGAGCCGTCTATCCCGGGTCCCTGCTTGAAGAAATCGCGGGGATCGCCCAGGAGAATGGGCTTTGGGTCATCTTTGACGAAATCTATGAACGCCTTGTTTATGGAGAAGCGGTTCACTCCAACATTCTTTCAGTGGTTCCTTCCCTCAGAAGTTCGACCCTGCTCATCAACGGGGTCAGCAAGGCCTATGCGATGACAGGATGGCGCATCGGCTATGCCCTTGGCCCCAAGCAACTGATTGAAAAAATGGGAGGGGTGCAGGGGCACCTGACCTCCAACCCGACCTCGATTTCCCAGTGGGCTTCAGCAGCAGCCATCAAAAACGCGGAAACCGATGTCGAATCCATGAGAAAGGCCTTTGAAGAGAGGAGAACGCTGATCCTCAAGGCGCTGAAGGAGATGCCCCTCATCCGTGTGACTGAACCTCAGGGAGCCTTCTATGTTTTTGTTGACGCGAGAAACTGTATCGGGAAAAGCTACAGGGGGCAGATCCTTTCTGACGATGTCGCTTTCTGCAAGGCTCTGCTCGAGGGGGAGTTTGTGGCTGCCGTTCCCGGCAGCGCCTTCCTGGCACCCGGGTTCATCCGGGTTTCCTACTCGAACTCCGCGGAGGAAATCACGGAAGGCATGTCACGGCTCAACCGATTCCTTTCAGAACTGTAGTCAGGAACAGACAGAAAGGGGCGGCGGGAGGTCCACCGCCGCCCCTTTCTGTTCGGGATCAGGGAAGGACCTGCGTCCCCCGGCTTCCCTCCAGTGCTTCGAGGGCTTGATCCAGGCTTGCGATGACCGCCCTCTTCCCGCCGTTTCGGACAAACCTCAGAGTGGCTTCCACTTTCGGGCCCATGCTCCCCGATTTGAAATGCCCCTCAAGGTGATAGGCTTCCAGTTCGTCCGCGCGGATGGTGCCGACGGCCTTCTCCCCCGGCTGGCGGTAGTGAATCAGGACCTGCGGGACATCTGTCAGGATCAGCAGCAGGTCGGCGTTGACATCCCGAGCGAGGCGTTCTGCGGCCAGATCCTTGTCAATGACCGCTTCCACGCCTTCCAGCCCGCCGTCTTCGGCGGTAACAACGGGGATGCCGCCTCCGCCGGAGGCGACAACCACGAACCCCTGTTCCACAAGGGCCCGTACCGCTTCCTTTTCGATGATCTCTTTCGGGTCCGGAGAAGGGACAACCCTTCTCCATCCCCTTCCGGCATCTTCGATCCAGGTTTCATTCCTTTCTTTCATCCTTCTTCTTGCTTCTTCTTCGGAAAAGAAAGGCCCTACAGGTTTTGTAGGGTTTTGAAAGGCTGGATCGGTTCGATCCACCCGGACCTGGGTTACGATGCAGACCGGTTTGGGAATGGGGATTTTCTTCCGCTGAAAACAATTCGCCAGCGCCTGGCAGAAAAGATAACCGATGAATCCCTGGCTTTCTGCCCCGCAGACGTCCATCGGCATTGCAGGAACCTGTCTTGCGCCGAGTTCGTTCTGGATGAGGATGGTCCCGACCTGCGGACCATTCCCGTGGGTTAGGATTACCTGGTAGCCCGCCTGGATCATTTTTGCGACTTCCCGCGCCGTCTTCTGGACGTTGCCCATCTGTTCTGCAGCCGTCCCGCGCTGGCCCCGCTGCAAGATGGCATTGCCTCCAAGTGCGACAACCACACGTTCTCTCAAGGGAACTCCTCCCGCTCGAAATAAACCGTAGCGCTTCTACAGTTCCATCATAGCGTTGCCCTTTCAGGTTGTCCAGAAAAAAAGGGCCTGCCGCCCGGCAGGCAGCAGGCGTGTTCCTTCTCAAACCCTATTGTTCCATGATTTCCCGCTCTTTTTCAGCGAGGACGTTTTCCAATTTCTTGATGTATTCATCGGTCATGTCCTGAACTTCTTTCTGGAAACGCTTCAGGTCATCTTCAGTGATACGGCTTTCCTTTTCCATTTTCTTCAGGTTCTCGATGGCGTCCCTGCGCAAATTCCGAACAACGACCTTGGCGTCTTCGGCGTATTTCCGTACGACCTTCGTCAGTTCGATCCGCCTTTCCCGGTTAAGTTCGGGCAAGGTCAGGCGGATGCTTTCTCCGTCGTTGTTAGGATGAATCCCGAGAGAAGATGCCTGAATGGCCTTTTCGATAAGCTTGCCCGCACTTTTATCCCACGGGGTGATGACGATCTGCCGGGCTTCCGGGATGTTGACCGTGGCCATTTGTTTGATCGGAGTCGGAGTGCCGTAATAATCGACCTTGATCTCCTCCACGAGTGCCGGGTGCGCCCGTCCGGTCCGGACACCGAGCAGCTCCGAACGGAAGAACTCCACCGCTTTCTCCATTTTTTGCCTGAGGGTTTTCATTTCGGTTTGCGGCATCAGTCTCCACTCTCCTTCGCGGATACGATCGTGCCGATCTGGCTGTTTTCAAGCAGGAGTTTCTCAAGGTTACCAGCTTCAAGGATATTGAAAACGATGATGGGAATCCTGTTTTCCATGCACAGGGAAAAAGCTGCCGCATCCATCACCTTGAGCTGCCGGTTCAGGGCTTCCAGGTAGGTGATGTGCGGGAGGAAGATTGCGGTTTCATCCTTTTTCGGATCCTTATCATATATACCATCGACTTTGGTGCCTTTCAACAGGCACTCCGCGTCGATCTCAGCTGCTCGAAGAGCTGCCGCGGTATCCGTTGAAAAATATGGCGATCCCGTCCCCGCGGCGAAGATGACGACTCTCCCCTTTTCCAGGTGCCTGATGGCTCTCCTGCGGATAAACGGCTCGGCCAGCTGGCGCATTTCAACCGCCGTCTGCACACGTGTGGGAACTCCCATTTTCTCCAGGGCATCCTGCAGCGCGAGGGCGTTGATGACAGTTGCAAGCATCCCCATCGCGTCCGCCTGCGCCCTGTCGTATCCCTGGGTTTCAGCCTCCACGCCCCTGAAAATGTTCCCTCCACCGACCACCATGGCCACTTCGATTCCGGCCTTGGTGACCGCTGCGACCTGTTCACAGATCGTTTTCACGGAAACGTAATCAATCCCGAAACCGGCGGATCCGGCAAGAATCTCCCCGGACAGCTTGAGAAGCACACGACGAAACCGCGGCAAAAAAATCACCCCTTCGACGAAAAAAAGGGGCGAGGAAAAATCCTCGCCCCGGAAAGATCCCCTATTCCCCGATTGAAAACCTGGCGAAGCGGCGGACGACAATGTTTTCCCCCAGCTTCGCGATTGCTTCCATTACCAGGTCTTTCACCCGCTTTTCGGGGTCCCGGATGTAGGCCTGTTCGAGAAGGCAGGTTTCCTCGTAGAATTTCTTGACACGGCCTTCGGCAATTTTCTCGACGATGTGGGCAGGCTTTCCCTCTTCCAGGGCCTGGTGACGATAGATTTCCTTTTCCCTTTCAAGGGCCTCGGCATCGACGTCTTCAATCGAAACGTACTGGGGGATTGCTGCAGCAACCTGCATGGCCAATTCGTGGCCCAGCGTCTGGAATTCGTCGGTCCTGGCAACGAAGTCGGTTTCACAGTTCAGTTCGAGAAGGACACCGATTTTCCCGTTCGTGTGAATATAGCTGAACACCATCCCCTGGGAGGCGGTGCGGCCAATCTTCTTGGCTGCCTTGGCAAGCCCCTTCTCACGCAGATAGTCGACCGATTTCTCGATATCCCCGCCGCATTCGGCAAGAGCCTTCTTGCAATCGAGAACCCCTGCCCCCGTCCGGGCTCTAAGCTCCTTTACCGCATCCATATCGACCGCCATCGAACTAGGCCTCCTTCCAACCCTTCCGATCTTCGATCTCCGATTCCACGAGTTTCTCCTGCACTTCTGCATACGCTTCATGCAGCTTTTCGCGGACTTCGATCGTCTCTTCGCTTTCAACGCTTTCTTCCTCCTGCGGGAGGAGGCTGCCGTCTACACCCTGGCGGCCTTCGATGACCGCGTTGGCCATCAGGGAGAACATCAGCTTGATGGCACGGATCGCGTCGTCATTTCCGGGGATCGGATAGTCGATAACCTCCGGATCGCAGTTCGTGTCAACAATCGATGCGACCGGGATTCCAAGCTTCCTGGCTTCCTGGACGGCGATGGTTTCCCGGCGGGGATCGATGATGAAGAGTGCGTCCGGCAGGTCCTTCATATCCCGAATCCCGATAAGGTATTTTTCCAGTTTCTCCTTCTGTTTCCTGAGAACACTGACTTCCTTTTTCGGCATTTTCTCGAACGTTCCGTCTTCTTCCATCTTCTGGAGTTCGACCATCCGGTTGACGCGTTTCCGGATTGTGGGGAAGTTCGTCAAAAGGCCCCCCAGCCATCTCTGGTTGATGTAAAACTGCCCGCAGCGGAGCGCCTCTTCACGTACGATCTCCTGAGCCTGCCGTTTCGTCCCGACGAAAAGGACGCTGCCTCCCGATTTCGACACCTCGCGGATGAAATCGTAGGCCTTCTCCAGCCCTTTCACGGTTTTCTGCAGATCAATGATGTAAACCCCATTCCTCTCGGTGAAGATGTAGGGCTTCATCTTCGGGTTCCACCGACGCGTCTGGTGCCCGAAATGGACACCGCACTCCAGGAGCTGCTTGATACTTACGACTGACACTGTTTTCCCCTCCCTGTCATGGTTTACCCTCCACGCCCTTCATCCGGCAGGAGACCCGCCATGGGCACCCTCCAGGCCGTCGGAACGTGTGCGATTTTCGGGCCAACGGGCAGTATATCACAAGTCATTCTTGACCATCAAGCGCATGGGGGATAACATATACCCGGTATTTTTCTTCAGAAGATATACCCAGACAGGAGGGGAAAACATGCCGAAGGAATCCTTGATCGAGCAACTGGAAAACCTGAGCCGCGATCAGAAAGCCATGCTAAACCGGCTGAAAAGGGTGGAAGGGCAACTCCGCGGGATTCAGAGGATGATCATTGAAAACAAGCCCTGCCACAACATCCTTATTCAGCTTTCAGCGGCGCGGAAGGCCATGCATCAGGTTTGCATCGAAATCCTCAAGAATTACATTCAACGATGCCTTGCGACCAAGAACCTTGAGGACACCGCGGAACTCGAAGCCCTGATCGGAGCGATGCTGGACCTCGCCCCTCTTTCTACGGAAAAGCAGGAACCCTAGGGTTCTGAAGAATCCGGCGGATTCCCCGCCTCACCAAGCAGGGCCGCCACGAGGGAACCAAGATTTTCCCGTCTGCCCGTCGCCGAATCCACCAGGCATTCGCCTTCTATCTTCCATACACGCCAGGTTGATCTCACGCGTTCCTGATCGACCATCACGGAGTTGTACCGGAGAGCTCCGGTCCACTTTCCCTTCCCCACAAGCCGGGCAGCTTCCTCTGCAAGATCGACCGCTCTTTCGCGGGGCACCCTGGGCTCGAGCCTCTTCCCCCCCGGAAGCTCCGTTTCAAGGACGACCACCGATTTCTGTGGAAGGAGCGTCACCTGGCCGTTCACCGCATCCACGATCGCCGCATGAAAAGAATAGCTCGTCCGGGTCATCATCCCCCTGGAAAAAATCTCCACCGGCACAACAAAAACCGGAACGAGCAGGAAAGGACCTTCCTTCAGCTCGAAGATCGGCGCCAGCATTCCCCTGAAGTCGTTCTGCATTCGCTTGCCCCCTTTCCTGGACCTTTCGGCGGAATCCGGGGAAAAACTACGGAGGTCCCGGGCAGGAAACCCAACTTGCCGTGGCACCCGATGGGATCCGCTTACCGTTGCTTCCTTCCGGACCTGGCGGGGTTTGCGGGCCTTCGCCGCACGGGGCTGGGTTTCCTGCCTGGGACCTCCGGCAGACAAAAATGGCGGAGAGGGAGGGATTTGAACCCTCGGGGCGGGGTTTAGGCCGCCCACACGCTCTCCAGGCGTGCGCCTTCGACCACTCAGCCACCTCTCCGCATGTTCGCTACTTTTAGTTTGGCGGAGAGAGTGGGATTTGAACCCACGAGGCGGCTTCAAGACCACCTAGTCGATTTCGAGTCGACCGCCTTCGACCACTCGGCCATCTCTCCGCGAGATTCTCCGCTGCTGGAAGAATTCCCGTAAGATTCTAGCACACTCTCCGCTCAAAATACCTCTTCGGACAAGAATTTTGTGGTTGAATCGAGGATCTCCCGGGAGATCATAGAGCGATCCGCATGCTCCAGCTTTCGGGTCCGCACAACCGAAAACCAGCCGCCGGATTCGCGAAAAAAGGAGCGCACCGGCGCACATCGGGCAAGGCTCAAGCGTCACATACATCGTGCAGCCGGTGAGGCGCCAATCTCCGAGAAAAGCAGCGGCCTGCCTGATGGCGGCAATCTCCGCGTGGAGGGTCGGGTCTCGGTCCGCTTCCCGTCTGTTTTGTCCTGTCCCGATAATCTGTCCTGAACGGACCACTACGGCCCCGACCGGGATCTCACCGGCGATCGCCGCGCTTCTGGCCAGCGACAGCGCTATCTCCATGTACCGCCGATCTTCGGCTTCCTGTATCGCGTGCCGCAAAAAGACGCCCTCCTCGGGACGTTTCAAGACCGTGATGCATTCTAGCAAAAGACTTCCCGTTTGCAAAGATAGGGTCTTCGGAAAATAATGAAGACACCCGGGCAGCGAACGGAGGGGGATGACAATGAAAGAGAAAAGTGACAGGATTTTGTTCTTCCAGGTCAATGCTTTCACCGACCGGCACTTCTGCGGCAACCCTGCCGCGGTATGCCTCCTGCACGGCCCGCTTCCAGCAAGGCTTATGCAGCAGATCGCTGCGGAAATGAAGCTTTCCGAAACCACCTTTCTCATTCCCCTCAACGGGGACTTCAGAAATGCCTCGGAATTCCGGATCCGGTGGTTCACGCCCGTGACCGAAGTTCCCCTCTGTGGACATGCCACGCTGGCAGCAGCTTCCGTCGTCTTTTCGGAGATCGGCAATTCGAGCGGAACTCTTTTTTTCGAATCAAGAAGCGGACGGCTGGCCGCATGTCGAGGACCGGAAGGCTGGACCCTGGATTTCCCTTCAAATCCGCCTCATCCCTGCGAGGCGCCCAGGGGGATCCTTGAAGGCCTCGGAATCAAAAATCCTATCCCGGCTTTTCTTTCCGAGGAAGCCGAGATGCTTCTGATCCCGATGGGATCCTACGAAGAAGTCCTTCGCATTTCTCCAGACTTTCCCTCCCTGCTTTCCGTAAATGACCGGATGGGAGCACAGGGGGTCATCATCACAGCCTTGGGGCCCGAGGGCTTTGATTTCTGCTCGCGGTATTTCGGTCCATGGGAGGGGATCAATGAAGATCCGGTGACAGGTTCCGCCCACACCGTGCTGGCCCCCTACTGGCACCAGATTCTCGGCAAGTCGGATTTTCTTGCGCTTCAGGCCTCAAGAAGGACCGGCGTCCTTGGGGTTCGGCTGGTTCCGGGAGGAAGGGTGCGCATCTCCGGGAAAACGCGCGTTTTTCTGAAGGGGATTCTTTGCCTATAAAAAACGGGGGTTGCCGAAGCAACCCCCGTTTCTGACGGTCCTCTGTTGGTTAAGCCTTCTCGACGTTGGCGGCCTGAGGGCCCTTGGCTCCGTCGACCACTTCGAGGGTTACGCGCTGGCCCTCATCCAGGGTCTTGAAGCCTTCCATCTTGATCGCGCTGAAGTGGACAAAAACATCCTTACCCTCATCAGTCGTGATGAACCCATAGCCCTTAGTGCCGTTGAACCACTTTACCGTACCGTTCGTTTTCAAGCTTGCTGCCTCCTGATAATCCATAATAGACTTCTCCGATGGCGCCATCGGCTATGAAAGAGTATCCGATGCCGCACGACTTGTCAAGGGTTCGGTAAACCTAGACTTTCGGAATGTTCCTGCCGGAGAATATTTCGGCCATTTCCCGCTTCAGTTCCTGTTTGATCCGCTTCTTCTCCCCGGGAAGCAGGCTCTTTTTCCCCGTCCCGAACAGGTAGTTGTCCAGGTCGAACTCTTTCAGGATCATCTTCGTCATGAAAAGGTTTTCCTGGTAGACGTTCACATCGATCATCTGGTACTTTTCCCGCATATCGTCGGCAATGAAATTCTGGATCGAGTTGATTTTATGATCGATGAAGAATTTTTCCCCGTTGATGTCCCGCGTGAAGCCCCTGACACGATAATCCAGCACGGCAATGTCGGGGTTAAAGGAATGCAGGAGAAAATTCAGGGCCTTCAGGGGTGAAATCTTCCCGCAGGTCGAAACATCGATATCCGCCCTGAAGGTGCTGATCCCCTGGTCCGGGTGGCTTTCGGGATAAGTGTGCACGGTGATATGGCTCTTGTCGAGGTGCGCAACCACAGATTCGGGAAGAGGCCCCGGAGTTTCACCCGAGCAGAGGTCGCTCCCCTCAGGCGCCTGCCCGCACTCGACCTTTTCCTCCGAAATCAGCATCGTGACACTGGCACCCTGGGGATCATAATCCTGCTGGGCGATATTCAGAATGTTGGCGCCGATGATGTTTGCGACTTCGCTCAAGATCGCCGTCAATCTCTCGGCGTTGTACTCCTCGTCGATATAGTCGATGTATTCCTTCCGGTGTTGCGGGAGTTTCGCGTAACAGATATCGTACATGTTGAAGCTGAGGCTTTTCGTGAGGTTGTTGAACCCGTACAGCTTCAGTTTCTTGATCGGCTTGATCTTTTTCATCGCCGGTATCGACACCCTTTCCTCAAGATGAAGGCATTATAGCGTCTTTTCCGTTTTTTGCGAATCGAGCCGATTTCCCGCCGGAAAGAAAGGAGGAGTTGGCCTTTGAAGAAAACCAACGCGGTTCGCCAGCTTGAGAAACTCGGGATCGTTTATCGGCTGGCGGAGTACGAAGTTGACCTTGACGATCTTGGGGCTGCCCGAGTTGCCTTGAAGATCGGAATGCCTCTCGACCGTGTTTTCAAAACACTGGTCCTCCGAGGAGACAAAACAGGCGTCTTCCTTTGTGTCATCCCGGGAGCCCTGGAATTGGACCTGAAAGCCGCTGCATCCCTCACCGGCAACAAACGGTGCGAACTGGTCCCCCTGAGAGAGGTGCTCCCTCTTACAGGTTACCAGCGGGGAGGCGTGTCCCCGCTGGCTTCCAAAAAAACTTATCCTGTACTGATGGATGAGTCCTCTCTCCGTTTTGACGAAATCTCCGTCAGTGCCGGCCTTCGGGGCCTCCAGGTGATCCTGCGGCCTTCGGACCTGATCAGAGCGACGCAGGCCGTTGTCGGCCGGCTTACGAAACCGGGGCCGATCCCTTAGCCTTTTCTTCTTCCCGTAGTTTCCTTCGAAGGATCTTCCCGGCCGGCGAGAGGGGGAAAGACTGGACGAATTCCACTTTTCTTGGCACCTTGTAGTGTGCGAGCCTTTCTTTGCAGAATTGGACCAATTCTTTCTGGGTCGCAGCCGCGTTTTCCCGCAGGATGACAAAGGCCTTCGGGATTTCGCCGCTAACGGGGTGCGGGACGCCGATCACGGCGGCCAGGTGGACAGCGGGGTGCTCCTGGAGAACCCTTTCGACTTCCTGTGGATAGACGTTAAAGCCTCCCACGATCAGGATGTCGGTATCGCGTTCCAGGATGGTCAGGTAACCTTCCTGATCCATCCTGACAATGTCCCCCGTGTTGAACCAGCCTTCCCTGAACCTCTCCGCCGTCTTTTCCGGGTTGCGGAAGTAGCCAGGTGTCACGGAGGGCCCCTTCACCCAGAGGACCCCTTCCTGCCCCTTTTCCGCTTCCTTCCCTTCCCGGTTCAGGATCCGGAATTCATAACCCGGAAGAACAGGGCCGACCGTGCCGAGCTTTCTTTTCGCAAGGCTGGGGTTTACGGCCACCACCGGGGAGCATTCGGTCAGTCCATACCCTTCAAGGATGGAAAGATTCATGGTTTCTCTCGCTCTTTGGTCAAATTGGGGATTCAAACGATCCCCTCCACAGATGATCAACCGAAGGGACGATCCAATCTCGGCGCCTTTTGCCGCGGTCGCCAGCGTCAGGGCAACCATCGTGGGAACCGCAACCATGACGGTGACGCCTGCCTCGCAGATCGCCTCCACGGTTTTCTGGGGCGGCATAAAACCCGGCACCAAGACCTGCGGAAGTCCTAGGGCAAGAGGCAGGATCCCCGAAACGCTGTAGCCGAGAGTGTGGAAATTGGGAAGGACATTCAGGAAGATGTCGTCTTTTCTCAGCTCCTCAACAAAATCGAAAACCTTGCTGGTGTTGTCGATCAGATTATCATGCGTGATCACGACGGCCTTCGGGGTTCCGGTTGTTCCCGAAGTCGAAAAGATCACGGCGGTTTCCGGGGAGTCCTTTTCCCCTTCCCTGCCGGAAACATTTGAAACGAAGGCGTCCAAAGCCGAAGGGACCGTCGGGTATCCGGCCCCCGAAAGGGCCTCCCGTAGCCCGTCCATCCCCTCCGGCAGAACGATCCCCCATGGATCCAGGACCTCCATGTTCTCAACCAGGGCGGTTGGACCCGTCTGCAAATTCAAGGGCGCAACCGCCCCTCTCAGCCTCCAGGCCGCCAGGGAAAGTGCCAGAACCAGGGGGCAGTTGGGAAGCAGGAGGACGAGTCTTTGTCCTTCGCCGAACCCTGCATTTGCGAGAACTTGTTCGCATGTATCGACCAGGTTCAGGAAACGGCCCGAATCCCACCATTGACCTTCCCACCAGAGGGTTTTCTCTCTGAGTTCCCCGTTGAGGCGTTCAAGGATCCGTTCTTCCAGTCTAGTTCCCATTTCCTCTCTTCCCTTCTAGAACCGACGGCTGATCGAAAGACCGAAAAGGTGGGCTTCACCGTTGTCCTGGCGGCTTTTGTAGATAAAATCTCCAGGTCGGGCCTGGATGTCTCTCGGGGAGATGTCCAGGTATGTATACGAAAAGTCGTAGGTCCAGCTCCCCTTGCGGTAGCCCAGGCCGATGGAATAAAGCTTCCTGTCGTTGGTCGGGGCAATGTAATCCACCGTCTCGTCGGGGATCGGGGAAGGGTCAATGACGTAACCCACCCTCAAGTCCAGGTTTTCGTTCATGGCATACTCGATTCC